>DASXMW010000018.1:0-62928 GCA_036495425.1 Streptosporangiaceae bacterium
CCGGATTCTGCCCAAGGTCCGCTACCTGCCTTACCCCGAACAGCTGTACCTGGAGGTCTCCGGCCTGCTCCACCCCTATACGGGCGAAGACGACGACTGAGCCGGTCGGTAGCGTTTTCCGTGTCCGTCTGATCGGGTGAGAGAGAGCCGCATGCCGGTACCGGGGGTCACGCTGGAGCGGCTGGGGTTCCTGACCATCGGGCTGTTCGACGGTGACGATCCCGGGCCCGGCCACGAGACCACGCTGGAGATCATCGAATTGGGGGATCGGCTCGGGTTCGACAGCGCCTGGGTGCGGCACCGGCACCTGCAGTACGGGATCTCCTCGCCGGTGGCGGTGCTGGCCGCGGCCTCCCAGCGGACCCGCCGCATCGACCTGGGCACGGCCGTCATCCCGCTCGGCTGGGAGAACCCGCTGCGGCTGGCCGAGGACCTGGCCACGGTGGACATACTGTCCGGCGGCCGCCTCAACCCGGGCGTCAGCGTGGGGCCGCCCCGCAACTACGAGGACGTGCGGGAGGCCTTGTACCCGGACACCGGTGACGGTGAGGATTTCGGCTACCGCCGGGTCGAACGCCTGCTCAGTCTGGTCTCCGGCCAGCCCGCGGCCCAGTTCAGCGGCACCGTCGGCTTCGAGGAGTTCTCGGACCGGGTCCAGCCGCACTCACCGGGGCTGCGCGGCCGCCTGTGGTACGGCGGGGCCGGGCTCAGCTCGGCCCGGTGGGCCGGTGAGCACGGCATGAACTTCCTGACCAGCAGCGTGGTCCGGGCCGAGGAGCCCGCGCCCGCCGACGGGCACTGGGACTTCGCCGAGATTCAGCACGCCCACATCCAGGCCTTCCGGGCCGCCCACCCCGACGGCCCGGCCGCCCGGGTGTCCCAGGGCCTGGTGGTGATCCCCACCGACCGCGCCACCGCCGCCCAGCGCGACCGGTACGCCGCCTACGTGGCGGCCCGCACGCCGCGCACCGCCTCGCCCCAGGGCCCGGCCCGCATGCTGTTCGCCCGCGACCTGATCGGCACCTCGGACGAGATCGCCGAGCAGCTCTACACCGACGCCGGCTTCCGCGACGTCGCCGAGGTCGCGTTCGCCCTGCCCTTCACGTTCGAGCCCGACGACTACGTCCAGATCCTCACCGACATCGCCCAGAAGCTAGGCCCCGCCCTCGGCTGGCAGCCGGCCGGCTGAACCCGAGGGCACCCGGCAGCATGGAGTCAATGAAGGACAAGCAGAAGGCCGGCCGCGGGAGCCGGCTCCGGCAGGTGGCCCTGGATACCCGGCCGCTGAGCGTCCCGGCCTTCCGGCGTACGTTCGCCGGGCAGGGCGCCTCCTACATCGGCACGATGGTGACCGAGGTCGCGGTCCCGGTGCAGATCTACGCCGACTCCCATTCGTCCCTCTACGTGGGGCTGGCCGGCCTGGCCGGGCTGGTCCCCATCACGGTCTTCGGCTTGTACGGGGGCGCGGTCGCCGACGCGGTCGACCGGCGCCGGCTCTACCTGTGGTCATCGATGGTGACCTGGGTGGTGACGCTGATGCTGCTGGCCCAGACGCTGCTGGGCCTGCATTCGGTGGGGCTGCTGCTGGCCCTGGTCGTGGTGCAGTCGGGCGGCTTCGCGGTGTCGTCCTCGACCCGCGGCGCGATCATCCCCTCGATCGTCCCGGTCCCCATGATCCCGGCCGCCAACACGCTCAGCTACACGGCCGGGAACGTCGGCCAGATCATCGGCCCGCTGGTGGCCGGGGTGCTGGTCGGGCTGCCGCACGGGTTCGCCTACGCCTACGGGGCCGACGCGCTGCTGTTCAGCACCGCGCTGTATTCGACGTTCCGGCTGCCGTCGCTGCGGCCGGTGGGCGCCACCGGCCGGGCCGGGATGCGGGCAGTGGCCGAAGGCATCGCGTTCATCGCCCGTCACCCGATCCTGCTCATGTCGTTCGCGCTCGACATCGCGGCCATGACCCTGGCCATGCCCCGGGCGCTGTTCCCGGAGGCGGCGGCCGTGCGGTTCCACGGCGGCGTCGGCCTGCTCTACGCCTCGATCGCGATCGGCTCCATCCTGGCCGGGCTGTTCAGCGGCTGGATCGGCCGGATCAAGCGCCAGGGCATGGCCCTGACCGGGGCCGTGGCCTGCTGGGCGCTGGCGGTGACGGCGGCCGGGCTGGCCCGCAGCCTGTGGCTGGCTGTGGTCCTGCTGGCCGTGGCCGGCGCCGCCGACCTGGTCAGCGTGGTCTACCGGCAGACCATCCTGCAGACCTACGCCCCCGACGAGATGCGCGGCCGCATGCAGGGCGTCTTCACCGTCGTGGTCACCGGCGGCCCCCGCCTGGGCGACCTGCGGGCCGGGGCCATGGCCGCCGCCACCGGCCTCACCATCGCCTGGTCCGGCTCGGCCGCCCTCTGCTTCGCGGTCGTCGTCATCATCGGCGTCACCGTCCGTCCCCTCTGGCGGTATACCTCCAGCCAGCCCGCTGCGGACCCGGACGACGGGACCACGCCCACCGAACCCGAGCCGACGATGTCCGATTAGCCATGCTGTTCGGCGAGCTTGAGGTGTTGTTTAAAGGCTTCGATCCCGCTGCTGTTAGGGACCTGGCACTGACCGCAGGGGTGGGCCACCGCCCGACCCTGGGTCAGGCGCACTCCAGGACGCGCCTGAAGGCACCCAGGTAGCTGGGATCACCCTGCCGCTCCCGGAGCAGCCAGTACTCGGCTCCCCAGAACAGGTAACCGTCCGCAGTCACGGCTTGCCGGTCCGTCCAGCGCAGGCACTGGTTGTAGTTCCCGATCAGGTCTTCGGGGCGGCAGCTGTACATGGCCCGGCGGGCCGGGCTGGGCGGGGTGGTGACGGCCTCCCAGGGTTCGGCCTGCCCCTCGGCGATCATGATCCGCTGCCCAGCCCGGGCACCCTCGGAACCGGCGGTACCGGTCTCGGTGACCCCGGTCTCGGCGTCCGTCTTCGCCGCCTGGTTCAGCAGCCGTTCCCGCCGCTGGCGCTGCCACGGTGCCCGGCTGCCGGCCAGGTACAGGCCCAGCGGTCCGGCGCTGGCCAGGGCGTGCCGCGGATAGAAGTCAATGCCGATGATGTCGGCCAGCCGCTGGGCCACCGCTAGCGAGTCCCCCTGGTCCCTCGTGCGCCACCACTGCTGAAGCCGGACCGGGGTCGAGGTCGGCAGGAAACCGTTCATCATGACCGGCCTGGCTGGGTCCGCCGCCCGTACGGCCTCGACCTCGCGGCGGGCGAAGGCTTCGGACAGCCGCCACGAGTGCTCCATTCCGAGCGGGTCGACCGCTTCGTGCTCGACCTGCCAGGCGATGATCGACGTGCGGTTCCGGTACCGCTCGACGACGCGGGTGATGAACTCGGTACCGGCCTCCAGCAGCCGGCTGTGTTCATCGGGCCGGATCAGGGTGCCTTCGCGCAGCGGCTGATCGAGGTGGTGCGCCGGCACGAAGAACTCCGGGTAGCCGAACGCCTTCACCGGCCCTACACACAGAATGACCTGTTTGCCCGCCTGCTCCACGGCGTCCAGCTGGCGGTCGAGCTCACCGGGCACGAAGGCGCCGGGCCGCGGCTCGAGCCGGTTCCAGTAGGCCCCGAGCCGGATCAGCGGGAAGGGGTAGGCGAGCAGTGACTGCAGCGCGGTCTGCGGGTCCAGCCCGAGCGCCGTCGCCTGCAGCGGCCGGAAGCTCACCCCGAGCTGCGTCGTGCCGCGGGGCGCGACCGGCAGCTGCCGCCAGCGGCCGGTCAGCGGCTGCGAGATGCGCTTCAGCCGCAGCTCCGTCAGGGGCAGCGTGACCAGGGCGGCTGCGGTGGCGGCGGCGGCCGCCCGGCCCGGCCTCATGCCGAGTCCCGTGCCGGCCGCATCGCGGACCGTACCGAACCGACCCGGGCCAGGCCGGCGATGAGGTCGGCGATCTCGGTGCCGGCGGCGGGCTGGGCCAGCCGCGCGGAAGCCGACCGCATCGCTTCGACGGCGCCCCGGTCCTGGCGAAGCCGGCCGATCTCGGCGATCAGCGGCCGCACCCCCGTTACCCGGCGTCCAGCACCCGCACCGGTGACGAACTCGGCGTTGCCCTTTTCCTGTCCCGGCACGTGCGAGGTCAGCAGCAAGGGCGTGCCGCAGCAGGTGGCCTCGGCGATCGTCCCGGGGCCTGCCTTGGTGACGACGAGGTCGGAGCACCGCAGCCAGTCGGCCATGTCGTGGACAAAACCGGTCACGGTCAGCCGCCCGCCCGACCGGGTGGCCAGCCGCTCCAGCCTGCGCTGCAGCGGCGCGTTGCGCCCGCAGACGACGACCACCTGCACGTCGGCGAACCGCCGGACGATAGCGGCGGCCCGGCGGGCCAGGCCGCCACTGCCTTCCCCGCCACCGGTCAGCAGGATGACCAGGCCGTTGCTGGCCAGGCCCAGTGACTGGCGGAGGGCGGCGCGCTCGCCGTCCCGCAGCGGGCCCGTCCCCAGGTCGCGGGCTACCGGCGGCCCGGCCACCGCCCAGCGGACCTGGTCCGGGCCAGGCGACGGCCGGCGACGTGCGGTGCAGGCGGCCGGGGCAATGGTCAAGTCGACGTCGGCGTAGCGCCAGGACGCGTGCAGAGAGACCAGGTCGGTGACCACCGTCACGACCGGCACTCCGGGAGCGGCCAGGTCCCGGGCCGCGACCGCGGCCGGGCCGGTGAGCGGATGGAACGACACGATCGCGGCCGGGCGATGAGCTTTCACCGCGTGGGCCACCGTCCGGTCGGCGAGCCGCAGCAACGTCCGCCGCAGCACTCCCATGGCCAGCCGCGAGTCGCAGGCGTGGTAGACGGCACCCCACAACCACGGGGCCAGCCTGATCACCGGGCCGTAGAGCCCGGTCACCCACCGCAGCAGCCACGGCGAGCCCGGGCCGCCCAGCGGATCGCAGAGCGCCGGGGCGAATCTGCCGGGATACGCCAGATCCAGGGCGTGGCCGACCGCCTGGGCGGCGTTCCGGTGGCCGCCGCCGGTGTCAGCGGTCAGGAACAGCAGCGGCACCCGGGTCGCGGCCGGCCTGACGGTCTGCTCGGTTACTGTCATGGGTCCATCGTGCCGGCGCGCCGGGAACAGCGTCGTCAGCCTCGCGGCTACCGCCGGCTCAACCTCCGGCCGACGCCGGCGCCCTCGTACTACTGCTTTCGGGGCAGATCCGCCGCGGTCCTGAGCTCGGCGGCCTTGTCGCCGGTCACTTCCTTGGTTCGGCCCGGCCGTCCGGCCCGCGGCACGTCGCCGTGGGGCGTAGGGCGAATTACCCCAGTGGCTAACGACAGCCCCTGCCCTCGATCACCACGATGGCCGCATGGAATCAGGCAGAAGGCCAGCTTCACGAGCGCCCGCACCGCAACCAGGCCCCGGCCTGACCGGCGAGGCGGCGCACTTCGCGATCAACGTCGTCGGGCTCAGCAAGCAGTACGGATCACACAAGGCCGTGGACGATATCTCGTTCGGGGTCCCAGCGGGAACGGTGATCTGCTTCCTGGGCCCGAACGGCGCTGGCAAGTCGACGTCGCTGCGGATGATGGTGGGGCTCACTCCACCCTCGGCTGGGTACGCCACCGTGCTGGGCGCTCCCTACACCCAGCTTCCCAACCCTGGCCGGCACGTCGGGGTCCTGCTTGATGCCTCGGCTCAGCACAGCGGCCGGACCGGCCGGGAAATCCTCAAGGTCGGGGCGATGGTGATGGGCCTGGACGACAAGCGCGCCGACGAGATGATCGATCTGGTCGGCCTCACCCCGGCAGAGGCCAGGCAGCGGACCGGAGCCTACTCGCTGGGCATGCGCCAGCGACTCGGGGTGGCCCACGCCATGCTCGGTCACCCCCAGCTGCTCATTCTCGACGAGCCGGCCAACGGGCTGGACCCAGCGGGCATCCACTGGATGCGCGGCCTGCTGCGGGACTTCGCCGACCAGGGTGGCACCGTGCTGCTGTCCTCGCACCTGCTACGCGAGGTGGAGATCATCGCTGACGAACTGGTTGTCATCGGCCACGGCAAGATTGTGGCCCAGGGCACCAAGAGCGAGATGCTGGCGTCGGCCGGCAGCTTTGTCCGCGGTTTCGACGACCCTGGTCTCGCGTCGGCCCTGCGGGCCGCGGGCATCGCGTTTAGTCCCGCCGCCGGCGGCGGTTACATCGCCCGGTCGGGGACCGAGCAGATCGCCCGGGCGGCCGCTGCGGCCGGTGTCGCGCTGATGGAGGTGAGGGCGGCCGACGGCGCCGCCCTCGAGGACATGTTCCTCAAGCTCACCGCGGACGACGCACGGGAAGGGGCTGGCCGATGAGCGCCACGCTGACTGCTGAACGCCAGGGTCCTGCCCGGGTCACGGGCCGCCCCGGTGTTCCATTCGGACGGCTCGTGCGCACCGAGCTGCGTAAGCTCACCGACACCAGGGCTGGCCGGTGGCTGATCATCGCGATCATCGCGATCATCGTGGCGATCGTGGTGGTCGCGTTGTTCGTCGCGCCCGCCAAGGACCTCACCTACAGCAAGCTCGTCGACTACACGCAGACGCCGGAGAAGATCCTGCTTCCGGTGATCGGCATCCTGGCGGTCACCAGCGAATGGAGCCAGCGCACCGGCCTGGTGACCTTCACCCTGGAACCGAACCGGGCCCGGGTGCTGCTGGCCAAGGCCGCCGCGGTGCTGATCCTCGGGGTGATCGTGATCGCCAGCACCTTCGGGGCCACGGCGATCGGCAACCTCCTCGGCGCGGCGCTGCGCCACGGCAACGGAAGCTGGGCGTTCGGGATACCGGGCTTCCGGGACATCGCCCTGGTCCAGCTGACCGGGCTCGTGCAGGGCATGGCCTTCGGCATGCTGCTGCTGATCAGTGCCGCGGCGATCGTCCTGTACTTCGTCCCGGACCTGCTGAGCGTGGCGCTCAACTCGATCACCGCCCTCAAGCACATCCTGCCGTGGATCGATCTCAACCAGGCCCAGTCGCCGCTGTACACCCACGACATGACCGGGAAGGGCTGGGCCCAGCTCCTGGCCGCTATGACCATCTGGGTGGTGGTCCCTTGTGTGCTCGGAATTGCCCGGATCCGCCGCAGCGAGGTCAAGTCCGGCTGAGGCAAGCCTGCCGGCCACCCGGCGGCTGTACCAGTTCAGTACTATGCGGGCGCCGCACCTGCGGCGCCCGCCCTTCCATGAGGAGACCCAGATGAGGCAGGTTCGCATCGCCATCATCACCGGGCGCGCGCCGGTTCCCGCCGGCGGAGGCTCGCGGTGATCCGGGTGGCGCTGGCCGACGACCAGGAACTTGTCCGGTCCGGCTTCGCCGCCTTGTTGCAGGCGGAAGACGACATCGAGGTGGTGGGTGAGGCCGCCGACGGGCTGGAGGTGGTAGGCCTGGCCACCCGGACCAGGCCGGACGTGATCCTGATGGATATCCGCATGCCGGAGCTGGACGGCATCGAGGCCACCCGGAGGATTGCCGGGAACGCGGACCTCACGTCCGTGCACGTCGTTATCCTGACCACTTTCGAACTGGACGAGTACGTCTTCGAGGCCATCCGCGCGGGCGCCGCCGGCTTCCTGGTCAAGGACACCGACGCGGACGAGCTGCTCCGCGCGATCCGGGTCGTGGCCGGCGGCGAGGCGCTGCTCAGCCCCCGGGTGACCACGCGCCTCATCGCCGAGTTTGCCTCCCGCACGCGCACGGCGCGCAGGGTTCCCGGCCTGGACGACCTGACCCCGCGGGAACGCGAGGTGCTCTCGCTCATTGCCCACGGGCTGTCCAACGACCAGATCGCGGACCGCCTGTACGTGAGCCCGTCCACGGCGAAGACGCACGCCACCCGGGCCATGATGAAGCTCGGCGCCCGGGACCGGGCCCAGCTCGTCGTCTTCGCCTACGAGGCCGGGCTGGTCCGCCCGGGCTGGGCCGGCTGACTTCCGGCGCCGAAGCGGCGGCGGCTGAGCCGGGCCGCCCGGGAGCGCAGGCGGCCCGGCTCAGGGTCAGCGCAGGCGAGGCTCGGCCATCCGGGCCAGGCTCTCATCCTTGTGATGCCGCTCGTCGCAGCCGATCTGGCGGACCAGGTCGGCCACGCTGGCGAAGTGGCCGTAGCCTGCGGCCCCGGGGCAGTCCCACGGCCTGGTCTCCAGCTCGGGATGCGCGGCCACGAACGTCATGTACTCGTGCTCGGCGTGATCCTCGAAGTCGGCGTTCAGCCGGTAACTGGCCGCCGGGACGATCAGGAACATCAGCCAGGACAGCAGGTAGTAGACGGTCGCGGTGACCTGCGGCAGCAGCCGGTAGCGCAGCCAGCCCTGACCGGTTCCTTCCCGGGCCGCCAGCTCGCTCATGATCAGCAGGTGCCACTCCTCGTTGTCCTGCTGATCGCGGGACTCCTCGATCCGCTCATGGATGCGGCGGGCCAGGCCGGTGTCGCGATGGACCCGGCTGATGGCCAGGTACGCGATCCGCTCCCATGACTGGTAGGGCACCCGGGCCACCAGCTCCAGCACCTGGTACTTGGCGAAGCCGCCCGAGCGGCCGTAGACGGTATCCATGCCGGTGATGAGCAGCCGGGTCGCCAGGCCGTACCGGCGCCGCGGGGTGGCCAGGGTCTCGGCCTGGGCCCAGCCGAGCCGCTCGTGGCCGGTGTGCTCTGCGGTCCGGATGCTGCCCGGCTTCGTTGCGGTGTTCATGGTCCCGCCCTCCAGCGGCGTGTCATCGCCGCGGCCTCGGTGTCGCAGCCGGGATCTGGCTGCGTGCCACCAATCCTTCGTGGCCAGGACACTGGGAGTCGTCCACCGCGGGTCCCTCTTGAGCCGCCCTGGGAGCGCATCCGCACCGGCCGCGGCCTGCGCCCGCAGACGAGTGCGGGGAGTGTGGCGTAGCCGTATGGCGACGCCTGCCGCCGGGCCGCCGGCTCAGCGGGTTCGTTCCCGGTAGCCGAATACGACGACTCCGGCCGTCATGAGGACGACGAACAGCGCCCCGGTTACCGCCGCGTCGAGCAGCGGGCGGCCGGTCACCGCCTCGTGGTAGCCGGGCGTCCGGGCGTAGTACGCGGCCCGGGTCAGCTCGACCACGTACCTCATCGGCATCGCCTGCGCCAGCACCTGCAAGTACGAGGGAACCCCGCGCAGCGGGACCAGGACCCCGCCCAGAACGTACTGCGGGATGATGAGGAACTGGAAGATCTGCATCGCCGAACGCTGGTTGGGCAGGACGGCGATGGTGGCCAGGCCGAACGCGCCTCCGAGCAGGCAGCAGGCCAGGCACGGCCCCAGCATGAGGGCCAGTTGCGGGAACGAGATCCGGACGCCGAACCCGAGCGCGAACACGACGATGAAGGCCCCCTGGCAGGACGCGACCAGGGTCTCCCCGGCCACCTTCCCGGCGACCAGGGTCAGCCGCAGGACCGGGGTCACGAACAGCTCGCGGGAGAAATCGTTCTCCCGGTCCTCGACAACCGAGATCATGCCGGCCGCCGCGGACTGGAACAGGCTGGCCGCGAGCACTCCGGTAAACGCCAGCGTCACGGCGCTCAGGCCGGTGGCCGGTCCCACCACGGGCTGCAGGATGGCGCCCAGACCGCCGATGAGCAGGATGGGGAACGCCAGGTTGACCGCCAGCCGCGGACGATCGCGCAGCAGCTTGATCACGTCCCGCTGAGCGATGGCCAGCAGAGCGGACAGCTCGCGGCGCAGGCCGGCCATTACCGGCCGGGCCACCGGTCCGGCCTGCGCGCTCATGATGCCGCCCGCTCCAGAAGCAGCAGGTAGGCGTCCTCCAGCGTCGGCTCAGCGATCTGGAACCTGGTCAGCTCGGTCTTCACCAGCGCGAGAATCTCCTGCGCACCGCGGCCATCCAGCGGTACGCGCAGCGGGCCGGCCGGCTGGCCCGGGCTGACCTGCAGGCCGCGTGACTCAAGCTCCCGGCGCAGGGCGGGCCGGTCCGCGGCGTCCAGCACCAGATCCGGGCCCAGCTGCCGGGCCTTGACCTCGGCCGGACTGCCCCGCTCGATGATCCGTCCCCCGGCCAGCACGCACACCGAGTCGGCGGCTTCGGCCTCCTCCAGGTAGTGCGTGGTCAGAACCACGGTCGTCCCGGCCGCCGCCCGCGCCTGGCGCAGGTAGGCCCACAGACTCCGCCTGCTCTCCGGGTCCAGGCCTGCGGTCGGCTCGTCCAGAAACAGCACCCGGGGCCGGTGCATCAGCGCCCGGACGATCTCCAGCCTGCGTCGCAGGCCGCCGGACAAGGTACGCGCCCGGCGCCCCAGGCTGTCGGAAAGACCCAGGACGCCTGCCATCTCCTGCACCTGGCGGCGATAGCCAGCCGGCATCAGCCGGTACCAGGGTCGCCACGGGTAAAGGCCGTAGAGCACCGCATGCAGCCGGATGTTCTCTTCAGCGGTCAGGTTGAGGTCCAGCGACGGCTGCTGGAAGACGACGCCGAGCTCCCGGCGGGCCTCACCCTGCTGGACCGCCAGGTCCCGGCCGGCGATCAGGACCCGGCCCGAGGTCGGGGCGAGGGTCGTGGTCAGGATCGAAATGGTCGTGGTCTTCCCGGCACCGTTCGGCCCGAGCAGGCAGAAGAGCTGTCCCTCGGGGACCTCGAAGCTGATGTCGTCGACCGCGTTGCCCGGCGCGGCCCGGTAGCGCTTGACCAGGTGCGCGACCTCAACCGCGGCCATCACCGTCGGCCCCCCTCAGCGCACGGTAGCGCGCGCCCGGCGCGCACCGCATGGCCAGCCAGGCCAGCGGGGCGGTGACCGCGCGGACCAGCACGGCCGGGAGATATGGGGCCCGCACCTCAGGCTCGAAATCGCGCATGAAAAGGGCCAGGTCGAACAGGCTGGGCAGGGCACGGCCCGCCGCGTGCTGCCGCTGAGCCAGTGCCGCGGCGACCTCGAGCAGTTCCTGCATACTCAGCGCCGGCCTGGTCTGCACCAGGACTCTCGCGGGCACGGGCCCGGCGTTGGCGAAGTGGTGCACGGTCCCCGGCGGAACCCGCACGGTTACACCCGGGCCTGCGACGACCCGCCGGCCGCCGACCCGGAACCTCATCCGCCCGGCCAGCACGGTGAAGCACTCCTCCTGCCCGGGGTGAGCGTGGCCGCTCGGTACCCGCCCACCCGCCGCCAGCAGGAGCTCCCACTCCAGCACGCTGCCGCCGGTCTCGGCCGCCGTTTTGCGGATGGTGATCCGCTCGCCGCTGAGCGGATTGGTGATGACGTGCCCAGCGGCTATCACAGTGGTCTCCCGGCTAGATGACATCACCCCTACCATGCCGGCCGGGCCCGGCCGTGTCGCCGGCCCAGCAGCCGGCTCCCCGTCGTCTGCTGAGGTAGCGCAGCGCACCCGGCATGCACCGTCGGGTGTAGGCGGTGCGCTCAGGTGTCACCGCCGCGCCGATGCCTTCCCGGCCGTGACCGGCATACCGTTTGATGGTGATGACCGATCCCGACCTGCCCGCACGCACCGCAGTCAGGCCTGGCGTCCTTCCCCACGCCACCGCCGGCCGGCGCTGGGCCGTCGACGTGACGATAGCGGCGGCGGTGACGGCGGTTCAGGTCGGCGTAACGCATGCTTCGACGGCATGGGAGTCCCATGGCGGCCACCCCGCCCCCGGAATCCTCACCTACGTCCTCCTGGCCGTGGGCGGGGCGTCACTGATCGGCCGCCGCCGCTATCCGGTCGCCGTCCTCGCGGTCACGCTGACCACGGCATTGTGGGCCGGCGTACCGGGCCATTCAGGCGTGGTCTGGCTCGCGCTGATCGTGGCCTTTTTCAACGCGGTGCTGGAAAGGAAGCGGGCGGCCGCGATCGCGTCCCTGGTCATCGGCTACGTCGCATCCATGTGGCCGCTCTGGCTGATCGGTCAGCGCGGTCATCCTTCCGCGGCCGCCGCCATCTGGCTGGCGGTCCTGATGCTTTTCATGCTGAGCATCGCCGAGATCATCCGGAGCCGGAGCCAGCGCAAGGCGGCGCTCGAGCAAAGCCGCAGCGAGGAACTGCGCCGGCGGGCCGGCGAGGAACGCATGCGGATGGCACGGGACCTGCACGACGTCGTGGCGCATAACATCTCGGTCATCAACGTGCAGGCGAACACGGCGCTGCACCTGATGGACCGCCAGCCAGAACGGGCCCGCACGGCCCTGACCAACATCAACGAGGTGAGCAAGCAGGCACTGGTGGAGCTACGCTCGGTGCTCGGCGTGCTCCGCGATGTGGACGACCCGGCGCCGCTGAAGCCGAGCCCCGGCCTGGCCCATCTCGGCGACCTGGTGAACAATGCCGCGACCGCGGGCCTCACCGTCCGCGTCCTGGAAGAGGGCCAGCCGGGCCCGTTGCCGGCCGACGTCGACCTCGCCGCCTACCGGATCGTCCAGGAAGCCCTGACCAACAGTGCCAGGCACTCGGGCAGCGAGCACGCCACGGTGCGCGTCACCTACGGCGCAGACGCCCTGGTCGTGGAGATCAACGACCAGGGCGCCCTGCCGCCTCCGGGCCGGCCGCCCGTCCAGGCCAACGGCTCGGGCAACGGCATCACCGGCATGACCGAGCGAGCGACCGTGCTCGGCGGCACACTGCGGGCCGGACGCCGGCCGGAAGGCGGCTTCGAAGTCCGGGCCTGGCTTCCGATGCCCTGGGTCGAGCGGTGATGCGGCCTGACGGTTATCCGGGCGCGCTGACCGGGAGATCTGCCGTCCGCCCAGGCCGTCTCGGGCGGGCGTCGTAGCCGGTGCGGGCGGCGGCGATCTCCTGGCGGTGGGCGCGGGTCCAGGAGACCAGGCCCTCGATGGCCACCAGCAGGCTCCGGCCCAGGCCGGTCAGGGCGTAGTCGACGCGGGGCGGCACGACCGGGTGGACGGTGCGGGTCACCAGGCCGTCGCGCTCCAGGTGGCGCAGGGTCAGGGTCAGCATGCGCTGGCTGATCTCGTCGATCTCCCGGTGCAGCTCGGTGAACCGGCGCGTGCCCGTCCCGAGCAGCTCGATGACCAGCAGCGACCACTTGTCGGCCAGCCGGTCGAGCAGGTCGCGGATCTCGCACGAGGTCGTGTCACCCACATTCATGTGCGTACCTGACTTCCATGTGCCGTCTTCCACACGCTCGATTCTTACTGAAGAGTGGGTCACGAACAAGAAGTAACCATGGCGGCGAGCGGGCCGCGGTCGGTCGGGAGGCCACGATGGAACTGGGCGTGATCATGCCGTCGATGTCGCGGCGGGACGGCCGGCCGGGTGACATCCCGGCCGCGGCCCGGCACGCCGAGGACCTCGGGTTCGAATCAGCGTGGGTGGTGGACCAGCTGGTGGCCGGAACCGGGGTTCCGGTGCTGGACAGCCTCACCTCGCTGGCCGGGGCGGCCGCGGTGACCGACCGGATCCGGCTCGGCGTGGGCGTGCTTATCGCGCCGCTGCGCCCGGTGACCTGGACCGCCAAGCAGGTCGCGACCCTGCAGTACCTGTCCGGGGATCGCGTGCTGCTCGGCGTCGGCGCGGGCGGCGACCGGCACGCCGCGTCCTGGGACGCGGCCGGGGTGCCCCGCCGCGAACGGGGCCGCCGCACCGACGAGGCCCTGCGCCGGCTGCCGGACCTGATCGCGGGCAAGCCGGTCCGGCTCACGCCCGAGGGTGCGGAGGTCACGCTCAGCCCGGGGGTGACCGTGCCCCCGCTGGTCATCGGCGGCAACTCCGACGCGGCCGCCCGGCGGGCCGGCGAGTTCGGCGACGAGTGGTTCGTGCTGGCCGGGCCGGACGACATCCCGCGCTTCCAGGCCGTGGCCGCGGAGCAGGCGGGCCGGTTCGGCCGGCCGGTCCCGGCGCTTACCACCAGCGTCATGGTCGCCCTCGACGGCGACCCCTCCGTCCCCGGGCGCGACACGCTCACCAGCCTGCTGGCCGACCCCGACGGCATGTTCGGTGTCCCGGCCGAGGCCGCTCCGGATGCGTTCCTGACCGGCGGGCCGGCGGTTCTCGCGGATCTGCTCGGGCGGCTGGCCGAGGCCGGGTTGCACCGGACCATCGTCCAATTCGTGGGCGGTGACTGGTCCCGGCAGACCGAGCTCGTGGCCGAGGCCAGATCCCAGCTCGGCTGAACGTTACCGAGGGCGCTGACCGGGAGCTCCGCCGCTCGGGCGGCATCGAGCAAGCGCTCGTGGTTCCGCTGATAACAGCAAGAAGCGGCACGCGCGGGCTCGGGGTAAGCAAACGGCCCGGCTCCCCAGGTGGGGAGCCGGGCCGTCGGGTGCTTGCGCTCAGAGGCCCAGTTCGGCTTCGAAGCTACCCTCCTCCAGGCGCTCCTTGATGGTGACCAGGAAGCGGGCGGCGTCGGCGCCGTCGACCAGGCGGTGGTCGTAGGTGAGGGCCAGGTAGACGACGGAGCGAACCGCGATCACCTCGCCCAGGGCGGGGTCGTCGACGACCACGGGGCGCTTGACCACGGTGCCGGTGCCGAGGATGCCCACCTGCGGCTGGTTGATGATCGGGGTGTCGAACAGGGCGCCGCGGCTGCCGGTGTTGGTCAGGGTGAACGTGCCCCCGGCCAGCTCGTCCGGGCCGACCTGACCGCTGCGGGTCCGGCCGGCCAGGTCCGCGATCTTGCGGGCCAGGCCGCCCAGGTTCAGGTCGCCGGCGTTGTGGACGACCGGGACCATCAGGCCGCGCTCGGCGTCGACCGCGATACCGAGGTGCTCGGCGTCGTGGTAGGTGACCTGGTTGTTGGCCGTGTCGATGACCGCGTTGAGCTTGGGGTGGACCTTCAGCGCCTCGATCGTGGCCAGCGCGAAGAACGGCAGGAAGCTGAGCTTCACGCCCTCGCGGGCCTCGAAGTCCTGCTTGGCCCGGTCCCGCAGCCGTGCGATCGCGGTGACGTCGGCCTCGACCACGGTGGTCAGCTGGGCCGAGGTCTGCAGCGACTCGACCATCCGCTGGGCGATGACCTGGCGGGGCCGGGACATCCGCTGGGTGGTGCCCCGCAGCGCGGACGGCACGATGGCCGGGCGGGACGGGGCCGACGGCTGAGCCGCGGCAGCGGCAGTACCGGCCGGGGCGGCGGGCGCCGCCGCCGGAGCCGACGGAGCGGCCGCGGCCGGAGGCGCCGCGGCGGGCTGCGCCTGGGCCGCTTCCTGCTCGCGCCGGGTCCGGGCCGCGTCGAGCACGTCCTGCTTGCGGATCCGCCCGCCGACGCCGGTGCCGGCCACCGACTCCAGGTCGACGCCGTGCTCGGCGGCCAGCTTGCGGACCAGCGGGGTCACGTACGGGCCGTCGCCGGTGGACGGCGGGGCCGGGGCCTCGGCCTGCGGGGCCGCCGCGGCCGGCTGCTGGGGCGCGGGCGGGGCCTGCGGCTGCGGTGGCGCTGGGGCCGGGGCGGGTGGCGGAGGCGGCGGTGCCTGCTGCTGCGGCTGGGACCACGCGGGCGCCGGCGCGGGAGCCGGAGCCGCCGGAGCCGACGCCGCGGCGCCATTGGTACCGCCGTCACCCTGCGAAGCCTGGGCAGCCGGGGCTTCCTGCGCCTGAGCCGGGGCCTCCTGCGCCTGGGCCGGGGCCTCCTGGGCCGGGGCCTCCTGAGCTGGGGCCTGCGCGCCCTGGTCGCCGTCCGACGACGGCGCGCCGCCGCCGGAGCCAGCCCCGTCGCCTTCCTCGATCACCGCGAGCTGCGCGCCGACCTCGACGGTCTCGTCCTCACCCACGGCGATCTCGCGCAGCACGCCGGCCGCGGGCGAGGGGATCTCGGTGTCGACCTTGTCCGTCGACACCTCGAGAAGCGGCTCATCCGCCTCCACGCGCTCGCCTTCCTTCTTGAGCCAGCGCGTGACGGTGCCCTCTGTGACGCTCTCACCGAGCTGGGGCATGGATACCGAGACCGACATTGTTCCCGTGACTCCTTCGTAAGCTCACGCGGGCCAGTGAGGCGTGTACGTGTCAGGCGTGTACGTGCAGGGGCTTGCCGGCGAGGGCCAGCATGGCCTCGCCGATGATCTCCGACTGGGTCGGGTGCGGGTGGATCAGCTGGGCCACGTCGGCCGGCTCGGCTTCCCAGTTGAAGATGAGCTGGCCTTCGGCGATGAGCTCGCCGACCCGGCTGCCGACCAGGTGGATGCCGAGGACCCGGCCCGGGCTGCCGTCCTCGTTCTTGGCCGCGATGACCTTGCCCGCGCCCTGCGTCTGCAGGATCACGCTCCGGCCGTTGCCGCCCAGCGGGTAGGTGAACTCCACGGTCTCGATGCCCCGGTCAGCGGCCTGGGCCGAGGTGATCCCGACCGACGCCACCTCGGGGTCGCAGTAGGTGATGCGCGGCACGCCATCGTAGTCGATGGGGTGCACCTCGAGGCCGCCGACCCGCTCGGCGACCATGATGCCCTCGCCGAAGCCGACGTGGGCCAGCTGCGGGGTGGCGATCAGGTCGCCCACCGCCGAAATCGTCGGTACCGAGGTCCGGCAGTACTCGTCGACCTTGACGTAGCCGCGCTCCATCTCGACGCCGACCTGCTCGTAGCCGAGGTCAGCGGAGACCGGGCCGCGGCCCACGGCCACCAGCAGCAGGTCCGCGTCCAGGGTCTTGCCCCCGGCCAGGGTCACCTGCACCCCGGTGTCGGTGTGCTTGACGCTCTCGAACCGGGCTCCGAGCTCGAAGCCGATCCCGCGGCGGCGGAACGCCCGCTGCAGCAGCTTGGCGCTGGATTCGTCCTCCAGCGGGACCAGCTGCGGCATCATCTCCACGATCGTGACCTCGGCCCCGAACGAGCGCCACACGCTGGCGAACTCGACGCCGATGACCCCGCCGCCGAGGATGATGACCGAGTCCGGCACCCGCCCGTACGTGAGCGCGTCGTCGCTGGAGATGACCCGCTCGCCGTCCAGTTCCAGGCCGGGCAGGCTCTTCGGCACCGATCCGGTGGCCAGCACGATGTGCTCGCCCTCGTAGATCGTGTCGCCCACCTGGACCTGGGTCGGCGAGATCAGCTTGCCGTAACCGTCGATCATGTCGATCTTGCGGCTGGCCAGGGTGGACTGCAGGCCCTTCCAGAGCCGGTCCACCACCTTGTCCTTGTAGGCCTGCACGCCGGAGATGTCGATGCCGTCGTAGCTCGACTTCACGCCGAACGTCTCGCTCTCGCGGGCCTGGTCGGCGATCTCCGCGGAGTGCAGCAGTGCCTTGGTCGGGATACAGCCCTTGTGCAGGCAGGTCCCGCCGACCTTGTCCTTCTCGATCAGCGCGACGCGCTTGCCCATCTCAGCCGCGCGCAGTGCGCAGGCGTACCCTCCGCTGCCGCCACCCAGGATCACGATGTCGTAGGCGGCGTTGCCCTCTGCCACGGAACGCTCCTCTATCTGTTCATTTCAAAGTCGCCGTATGCATCATTTCACTCCTGCGGGCCGGTCTGGAGGCGAGTTTGCCCACGCAGACGGCTCACCGAAAGTGAGTCTGCCCACGAAGCAACCGGTGGCAACCGTTCATTCCATGGGTAGTTTGCCGTCGGCCACGTCCTCGGCGATCTGGACCAGGGCGCGGGTGGCCGCGCCGGTGCCGCCGCGCGGCGTGTAGCCGAAGGGGCCGGACTCGTTGTAGGACGGCCCCGCGATGTCCAGGTGGGCCCAGGCCACCCCGTCCGGCACGAACTCGCGCAGGAACAGCCCGGCCACCAGCATGCCGCCGTTGCGGTCACCGGACACGTTGGCCAGGTCGGCCACGTTCGAGTCCAGGCCATTGCGCAGTTCCTCCGGCAGCGGCATGGGCCAGGCGGGCTCGCCGGCCTGGACCGAGGCGCCGGCGATCCCGGCCGCCAGCTGGTCGTCGTTGGCCATCACCCCCGCCACCCGGGACCCCAGCGCCACCAGCTGGGCACCGGTCAGGGTGGCGATGTCGATCAGCAGGTCGGGGGAGTCATCGGCGGACCGGGCCATGGCGTCGGCCATGACCAGGCGGCCTTCGGCGTCGGTGTTCAGCACTTCCACCGTCTTGCCGCCGTGGATGGTGATCACGTCGGACGGCCGCTGGGCCGACCCGCTCGGCATGTTCTCGGCCATGGCCAGGTAGCCGACCACGTTGACCACGGGCCGCAGGGCCGAGATGGCCTGCAGCGCGCCGAGCACGGCCGCGGCCCCGCCCATGTCGGACTTCATCCACTCCATGGACTTGGGCGGCTTGAGCGACAGGCCGCCCGAGTCGAACGTGATTCCCTTGCCCACCAGCGCCAGCGTCCGGGTCGCGTCCGGGTGGGTGTAGGCCAGCCGGATCAGCCGGGGCGGGTGCACCGAGCCCTGGCCGACGCCGAGGATGCCGCCGTAGCCGCCCTCGGCCAGCTGGTGCTCGTCCAGCACGTCGATGTCCAGCCCGCAGGCGGCCGCCACTCGCTCGGCCTCGGCCGCGAACGTGGCCGGCACCAGGTCCGACGGGCCGGTGTTGACCAGGTCGCGGACCAGGGTCACCGCGTCGGCCAGCACCTGGGCTCGCTCGGTGACCGGGTCGGCCTCGCCGGCCGGAAGGCTGGTCAGCAGGGTCAGCTCGGCATCGGTGGTGAGGCCGGTGGTGCGGTAGCGCCGGAACGCGTAGCCGCCGAGCAGCGCGCCCAGGGCCACCGCGCCGGCTTCGGCCGTGTCCCGGGCGGGCAGCGCCAGCGCGATGTGCCGCTTCTCCCCGTGGGCCACCTCGGCCGACCCGTTCAGGTCGGGGCCGGCCGCGGTGCCTGCCAAATGGCGGCCCGCGGTCAGCGCGCGCACGGCCGCCCCGGCCCCGCGCCGCAGCGTCTCCAGGTCGACCCGGGGGTCCTCGCCGTCGCCGGCCTGGCCCAGGCCCACGGCCACGATCACCGGGGCCGGCAGCTTCCCGGCCGAGGGGATCTTGGTCACTTCCTCGGCCCGGCCGGTCGCGTCGAGCGCGGCGAGCAGGCCGGCCAGGGTGCCGCCGAGCGCATCGTCCACGTCACCCGCGCCCGGGGCGGGGCGAGGGCCGTCCGCTCCCTGGACCACGCCGACGATGAGGGCGTCGGCCTCGATGGCGCGCGCCGACATCTCGCTGGTGTGAATCATCATCGTCACCCTGCCGATGCTAGTGCCTGAACGGTACGCGCCCATCACGTCCCGCTCCGGCGTCAGGCCTGCTCACCCGGGCCACGCGGCCGGACCGGCGGAACGGGGCGGGCACGGCCGGCCGGGATCAGGCATCAGCGGGACAGCGGCGCTTGTTTGAAATAGACTCTATTTCACGCTTGGCGTTGGTTTTCCCGCCTCTGGCCGATGTGTGCCGGATCTGTGTCCTATCGTCGCGCGGTCACGGGCGGCCGTCACGCCGACCAGTTTCGGTGGCCTGCGGCGGGGCGGACCGGGTTCGCGTGCCACCTGGACACCCGGAGGTTTCCGTGTCACTGCTCGCCTCGGTCAGCCTGCCCACATCCCCGTTCCCGCCCCTGGCCGTCGGTTTTTTCGGCCTGGGCACCGGTTACCTGATCTACGGCCCGCAGGAACTGCTCGGTTACCCGCCGCGCGACGAGAACATCGACTATGCGGCCGGGATCTGGGGCTTGTGGATGCCGGGCTTCATGCAGTTCCTCACCGGCATCTACCTGTTCGCCGGGCTGACCTTGTTCGGCACCTTCAAAGAACCCCCGCTGTACATGGCGGCGCTGGCCTTCACCGCGTACGGCGTGCACTGGTTCGCGCTGGGCTGGAACCGGCTGAAGCGCTCCGACCCGCGGGTCAACCTGGGCATGAGCGTGGCCTTCACCCTCATCTCGGTGCTCGGCGTCATCGTGTTCTTCAAGTCCGCCGACAGCCCCGTGGGCGGCTTGTTCATCGGCCTGGTCTGCGTCTACGTGAGCGAGTTCTTCGCTAGCCTCAGTCCCGACCTCGAGAACATCGGCCGGCTGGGCCAGCGTGCGCTCGGCTTCTTCCACACCGCGGTGGGCCTCTGGCTGATGTACCTGACCTTCGCGGTCGTGCTGAACTTCGTCCTGAAGTACACGCTGCCAGTCTGAGGGGCCCAGTCCGGCCCCGCCCGGTCAGCTGATCGCGGTGACCAGGAGGCAGGCGGCGGTGGCGGTCTCCGCGACCGCGCCGAGCACGTCGCCGGTGATCCCGCCCAGCCGCCGGGACGCGTACTCGGCCAGGGCCGCCCCGGCGACCAGGCCCGCCGCCACCGCCACCGGCAGTATCCACTCGACCGGGACCGCGGCCACCGCCGCGGCCAGGAAGATCCCGGCCGCCGTGACGGCCAGGACCACGATGGTCAGCACCACCGCGCCGGCCGGGGCCACGCGGCCCGCGACCAGGGCGCCCAGCCCGTCCGGCCGGGCCGGCGGCACTCCGCGGCGGCAGGCCCAGGTGATGGCGAGCCGGCCGGTGACGGCGGCCACGATGATCGCGGGCACGCCGCGCCCGGAACTGTCGGCCTGGGTCAGCCCGGCCACCTGGACCAGCAGCACCAGGACCAGCGTGACCACGCCGAACGGCCCGATGTCCGAGCGGCGCATGACCTCCAGGGCCCCGGCCGCGGGCCGCCGGCTGCCCAGCCCGTCGGCCAGGTCGGCCAGCCCGTCCAGGTGCAGGCCGCGGGTCAGCACGGCCAGCGTTCCCACCGCCAGCACCGCCGCCACCAGCGACCCGGTGTGCAGCAGGTGGCCGAACACGTACAGCACGGCGGCCGCGATCACGCCCAGCACCAGGCCGACCAGCGGGGCCCACATCATGGCCTCGGCCGCCGGGCCCGGATCGACGCCGTCGCCAGGGGCGTGACCTTCGACATTTTTATCGAAGGCGGGGATGACGGAGCCCGGCAGGATGCTGAGCAGCGTCACCGACAGCCTCAGCCCGTCACGGCTCACGGCGGCACCACCAGCGGCTCATGATCGTTCACCTTAGGGCGAACGGGCCCCGGCCCCGGCGCCTTCCCCGGCCCGTAATACACACGTACTATCTCAAGTATGGCGGAATGGTGGTCGATCGAGGTCTTCCACGCCGATCAGTCGGCCCGGCGGTGGAAGGACTCCTACGAGGACGCGCTGGTCGAGGCGGCCCTGGCCCATGGGGTGCGGGACTGGGCCTGGCACGAGCACCGGACCGGGGTCGTGCTGGAGGTGCAGTTCGACGACGACACCGCCTGGGAGGTGTTTCGCGGCCTGCCCGCCGTCCGCGCGGCCCTGGACGCCGCCCCGGACCCGGTCAACGGCCTGATCGTCTACCGGGGGCGCGGGGGCACATCGGGTTCGCGCTGGCCGCGCCGCCGCGGGCCCAAGCCGAGCGCGGACGCGCTGGCCCGGCCGGAGCCAGTGGAGCAGAAGGTCCTCGACCTGACCGAGGCCGGGCCGCCCGGATTGTGATCGGTGCCGGGTATGTCGTTGGCTGGCCCTGGTGAATCCATACCCCGGTACAGGGCAGGATGGGTACATGAGGGATACGCGAGTCACCGCGGACGACCTGCGCGCCGCGATCGAGCGCACGGGTTACTACCCGGGGCTGGTAACCGACGCCGTCTGGTCGTCCCTGGGGACCGAGCCGGTCACGGCGTACGTCGTCACGCACGACGCGATCTTCGACCCGGGCATGGAGGTCCGGCGGCACATCACCGTGCTGGCCCTGACCCCGACCCGGCTGATCTACTCCCACACCGACGAGCACCCGGCCGAGGAGGCGGAAGGCCGCCCGCAGGCCGAGACCAGCACCGAGGCGGTGCGGTTCTCCCGGGTGTCATCGGTGGCCCTGACCCGGGTCGTGCCCGACCCGGTCTCCTACGTGGCCGGGGTCACCATGCCGACCGAGGTCGTGCTGACCATCGGCTGGAACGTGCTGTCGCACGTGGAACTGGAGCCGGCCCACTGCGGCGACGAGAACTGCGAGGCCGACCACGGCTACATGGGCACGATCACCGCGGACGACCTCACCCTGCGCATGAGCGAGGCGGCCGACGGGGAGGATGGCGTCCGCCAGGTGCTGTCCTTCGCGGCCGCGCTGTCCGACGCCACCGCCGGCCAGGGCCGCTAGAAACCGCTACGCACCACGGCCGCCGGGAACCGCGAGGAACGTTGCCGTAACCCTTTCGCAAGTGACAGGATGGCCCGGATGACACCGGAGCCGAGAACCGCGCCCCTCGTGCCGTCCTACGGCTCCCGGACCCTGGCCGAGCTGGGTTCGTCCATCCTGGCCACCCTCGGTGGCTCCGGCACCAACACCCTCGGCCTGCCCCCGGCGCGGAAGGTCTGCCTGCTGGTCGTGGACGGCCTCGGCTGGGAACTGCTCCGCGATCACCCGGCGGCAGCGCCGTTCCTGAACGAGCTGGCCATGAACGCCCAGCCGCTGGCGGCCGGGTTTCCCGCCACCACCGTGACCAGCCTGACCTCGCTGGGCACCGGCTCGGCGCCGGGCCAGCACGGCGTGCTCGGCTACCAGGTCAAGATCCCGGACGAGCTCCGGCTGCTGAACGGCCTGCGCTGGGACGACCGGATCGACCCCGAGAAATGGCAGCCCCGGCGCACGATCTTCGAGCGCGCGGTGGCGGCCGGCGTCGCGGCCTGCTACGTGGCCCCGCGGGCGTTCCGCCGCAGCGGCCTGACCCGCGCGGCCATGCGCGGCGCGGAGTACCGGGCCGCCGACAGCATGGGCGCCCTGGCCGGGGAGGCAGGCAACGCGCTCCGCGACGCCGACGAGGCGCTGGTCACCGTGTACCACGGCGACCTCGACGGCACCGGGCACGGCCTCGGGGTCGCCTCGGACTCCTGGTACTACCAGCTCGCGCACGTCGACAAGCTGGCCGAGCAGATCGCGGGCGCGCTGCCCAGCGACACCGCCCTGTACGTGACCGCCGACCACGGCATGGTCGACGTGCCCGCCGAGGACCGGATCGACGTGGACGGCACCCCGGACCTGCGGGCCGGGGTGTCCCTGCTCGGCGGCGAGCCGCGGGCCCGGCACGTCTACGCGCACCCGGGCGCCGAGGCCGACGTGCTGGCCGCCTGGCGCGAGGTCCTGGGCCACCGGGCCTGGGTGGTGTCCCGCGAGGAAGCCATCAAGGAGAACTGGTTCGGCCCGGTCGACCCGGCCATGATCCCGCGCATCGGCGACGTGGTGGCCGCGCCCACCGGCGACTGGGGCATCGTGGCCACCGAGACCGAACCCCGCGAGTCGGCCCTGACCGGCATGCACGGCTCACTGGCCGCGGCCGACCAGCTGATCCCCCTGCTCGCCCTCTCCGTCAGCTGAGCGGGCCCGGCCCGGCTGTATCAGCGGGAGCGCCGGCCCCTCCGTTTCGGTGGGGCATGGCGAAGGGGGCTTTGATGGTGAACGTGGACGGCGGCAGCACGCCTTGCCTGGTCGTGCTGGCCCCGGAATCGGATCGAGGCCGGCGGATCCCGCTGACCAGGGACCGCCTGATCGTGGGGCGCGATCGGGGCTGCGACGTCAGGTTCGACGACCTCGGCGTCAGCCGGGCCCACGCCGCCGTGCAGCGGCACGGAGACGCGGTCTTCGTGGCGGATCTCGGCTCGTCCGGCGGCACGTTCGTCAACGGAGCGGCCACGACGGCCCTGCGCGAACTGCGGTCCGGCGACGTGCTGGCCTTTGCCTCGGTGACCGCGCGCCTGGAGGGCGGCGCGGTCAGCCTGGCCGGCGTGGACAAGACCAGCACGATGATTCACCCCGTGGCCGGAGCCGTCGATCCGGCCGGCTGGATCCAGGACCACAGGTACCTCCAGCACCCTGGCCAGCAGCGCGAGAGCTTCCTCGATGAGGTCGCCGCGACCAGGTCCGCGGCGCGCTGGCTGGCCTGGACCGGCTTGGTGCTGTTCCTGGCGGGCTCGGGCACGTTCGCCGCGGCCGACTTCAGCTTCCTCAGGCAGGTCGGTGCCGCCATCCGGACCGGCGCCGCGCCCCCGTCGACGGCCGGTCTCCTGGGCCGCGAGGTCGCGGGCATCCCGCTGGGCCTGGCCGACGGGGCCCTGGCTGCCCTGGGCATGATTCTGCTCCTCACCGGGATCGTGCTGCGCATCGTGGCGGCGTCACGCCGCCGCCACGGCGACCACGGCCTCAGCCCGCGCCCGTCCGCCCCCGCGGCGCCAACTCGCGCCGCGCAGTGCGGATGAGCCAGGTCAGGGCGGCGGCGATCACGGCGTAGGTGGCGGGCTGGGCGCCGGCGGCCAGGAAGGCGGCCAGGCTCACCGTGGCCGCCACCGCCAGGCGCACGGCGAGGATGGCCGGACGACCCCGGCGGACCCGGCCGCGACCGCGGCGACGCGGGAGGGGAGGGTCGGCCAGGGCTTCGCGGCGGCCGGTCTGGGTGCGCAGGTCGGTGTAGGCGGCGGCCGCGGCCGCGAAGGCCTGGGGGTCGCCGCCGTCGTCGCGGTCGGGGTGGGTGGCGGCGGCGAGGCGGCGCCAGGCGGCCCGGACCTCGTCGTCGGTCAGGTCGGGCCGGGCCGGCAGGCCCAGCACGGCGAACGGGTCGGTGGTCACGCCCGCTCCGGCCCGAACGCCTCGTCCAGGAACGCGGCCACCTCGACGGCCACGCTGACCTCCGGCTCCTGCGTCGCGGGCTCGGCGGCGGGCCGGACCGCGGGAACCGGCGCCGCCGTCGCCGGGCCAGTGGCGGCCCGGGGGAGCGCGGCCGGGGCGGCGACCACGCGTTTGACCTGGATGTAGGAGACACCGCCCTGGTGCACGTAGGCGACCTGGCCCACCGCGAGCCCGCGCACCAGGTCCGGGTCGACCACCGGGATGAGCCGTGACCGCGACGACCCCTCGCCGGTCCAGGCCTGGCCGCCGCCGCTGAGCCGCCGGGTGCTGTCCACCGCCGCCCGGGTCCCGGCCAGGCCCACCACCGGGTCGGGGTGCGGCGTGCGCAGCAGCCAGATCCCGCCTTCGGCGGTGGCCGCGATGCGGTAGCGCTCGTCCTCGCAGCCGGCCAGGCCGTGCCACGACTGCGCCGACACCTGTACGGCCAGCCCCAGTGAGCGGGCCCGCTCGTACAGGGCCCAGATCGGCAGCCGCCGCGACACCGCGCTGAACTCGTCGACGGCCAGCAGCACCTCGGCGTCCTGGCCGGGGCCGGTGATGTAGCTGGTCAGCAGGTCGACCAGGGCGCGGGCCTGGGCTTCGGCGACCCGGGTCTCGGCGGTGCCCTCCAGGATGCAGTACCAGGCGTCGGCGTCGCCGAAGCCGCCCGGAGCGTCGAAACCCTGACCCAGCCGCCGCCACAGCGACCGGAACCGCAGGGCCACGTCGGCGATCACCTGGGCACCCGGCCGCAGGGTGGCCAGCGCCTCGGCCGCCCCGGCGTAGGCGGCCGTCAGCCAGTCCAGGTCCAGCCGGCCAAGGAAGTCAGCGGCCCCGGTCGGCGGCCCGCCCGGAGCCTGCACGGCCAGGGCCACGATGGCCTCCATCACGTCGGCGTAGTAGGCGGCCGACCCGGTGCCGTGCTCGATCAGGTCCAGCAGCGTGGTGATCAGCCGGCCCGGCGGCAGGTCCCACAGGCACAGCGAACTGTCGTCCGGCCACACCGCGGTGGACCGGGCGCCCGCGTCCCGCAGCACCCGGCGGGCCCGGTCGGCGATGCGGCGCGAGTCCGCGCCGCCCTTGCAGTCCAGCACCACCAGCAGCGGCCGCCGCCCGGTGCCCGCCGCCTGCCGGGTCAGCGCGGCCGTCATGAACCCGGCCCACAGCCGGAGCAGCAGGGTGGTCTTCCCGGTCCCGGTCGTGCCGATCACCACCTGGTGCGAGCGCAGCCGCCGGTAGGGGAGGGCCGCGATCGGCCGGGCCGGGTGCCGGACGGCCCGGATGAGCCCGCCGATGACCACGTCGCCGTGGCGCCCGGTCAGCGGCACCGCCCCGGGGGCGGCGATCCGGGCCCGGGCGCTGCGCACCTGCCGGCGCCACTGCCGGTGGTCGAAGGCCGCCGCCGACCCCGGCGACAGCCCGCCCGCGCCGGTCTCCAGGCGGTGGATCCGGTAGCCCCAGACCAGGCCGCCCAGGGCCAGGCCCGGTGGCACCGCCGCCGGGGCCACCGTCACCACCGCCGCGGCCACGCGCCCGGCCGCGGCCAGCGCCCACATGGCCAGCCAGGCGTGATACGGGGCGTCCAGTACGCGGGGGCGGCCCAGCGCACTGGCCCCGAGCCAGACCGCGACCGCGGGCAGGCACCACAGCGCCGCCCCGTACAGCCGGCGCGGCGGCCAGCCCAGCTGCCACGCGGCCGCGGCCGAGCCCGCCGCGACCAGGGTCACCGGCGCCGCCGCGGCCAGCAGGACCACCACGGCGGTCACGGTGACCAGCCGCCGGAGCCCGCGCCCGGCCTTCCGCAGCAGCAGCAGAGCCAGATACTGACGGATCACCCCGCCGCCTCCAGGGCGGCCCGCTCGGGCAGGTCGCGGACCTCGACCCGGGCCGCGGCCGGCCCCAGCCCGGACCGGGCCCGCAGCACGGTCGGCCGGGCCGGCGGCGAGCACGCGTACAGCGCCCGGGTGTGCCGCGCGGGCCGTCCCGGCACCCGGGCCTCGGCGGCCGGGCCGCCGTAGTCGCCGGTCCGGGCCAGCAGGTCCCGCATGATCGAGGTGGTGCGGCTGACCGTCTTCCTGGTCAGCTCGGCTTCGATGGCCCAGCACTCGCCGGACCAGGCCGCGGCACCCCCGTCCGGCCAGTGCACCTCGCCGTCGGGCAGGTGCTCGCGCAGCCCGGACCGGCCGCCGGACCGGGCCCGCAGCCGCCGTTCACTGCGCCAGAACGCGCCCGCCCGCTGGTAGCCGGGGGTGGCCTCCAGGGCCATCCGGACCGTGGTCACGGCCCGGATGTGGGCCAGCCGGGGCAGCGTCGGCGGGATCGGCGCGTACCGCAGCCCGCAGGCGGCCAGGCCCGCCCGGGTCAGCCAGACCCAGGCCGGTCCCGGGCCGAGCCGGGCCGACTCCGCGTACCCGAGCCGGCGCCACCGGCTCACCGCCGCCCAGGCCTGGGGCACCGTGGCGGCCAGCACCGTGGCCAGCAGGTCGACCTGGAGCCCGTACATCTCGCCGGTGTAGAGCATGCCGCCGATGTCCCGGTCGCCCAGCCCCCGCGGGACCGCGGCCCCGGGACGCATCGCCCGCGCGCGTTCTGCCATGACTGGGGCACATGATGCTCCGCGCTTCGCCCGCCCGTCCCCGGTTCAGGCCCGCACCGCTGCCGAAGATTGTGCCGAAGTTTTTGCGGGATTTTGTCGGCAGCCGAAGATAATAGCGGCATGACGCGTACCCGGAAGGTGGCCCTGGCCCTGGCTTCGGCGGCGGCTCTGGCCCTGACGGTGGTGACGTCCGCGGCTGGTGCGGTGGCCGGGACCGGCAGCCCCTGGGGCACCGCGATCGAGGTGCCCGGCATCGCGGCGGTGAACGCCAGCTTCAGCAACCTGGTGTCGATGTCGTGCCCGGCCGTGGGTGACTGCTCGGCCGGTGGAAGCTACAGCGACGCCTCCGGCCACAGCCAGGCCTACGTGGTGAACGAGATCAGCGGTAGGTGGCAGACCGCCATCGAGGTGCCCGGCACCGCCGCGCTGAACACCGGTGGGTTCGCCGAGACGGAGTCGGTGTCGTGCTCGTCTCCGGGTAACTGCACGGCCGGCGGGGACTACAGCGTGGGCCCGGCGGGCTCGGGTGACACCCGGCCCTTCGTGGCCAGGGAGTCCGGCGGGGTGTGGGGGAACGCGATCGAGGTGCCCGGCGCGGCCGGGCTGATCAAGGGCCGAGACGCCTCGGCTGCCTCGGTGTCCTGTGTCCCGGGGCCGGCCATGGACTGTGCCGTCGCCGGTGACTACGCCGACGCTTCCGGGCACGGGCAGGCGTTCGTGGCCGGCGAGACCGGCGGGGTGTGGGGGAACGCGATCCAGGTGCCGGGCACTCCGGCGCTCGGGTCCAGCGCCCAGGCCAGCGTGGTGTCCTGCCCGGCGGCGGGCGCTTGCACGGTCGGCGGGACCTACGTCGGCAGCGCAGGCAGATCCGAACCGTACGCGGCCAGGGAAGCCGGGGGCACCTGGGCCCGGGCCGTCCCGATTCCCGGCACGGCCGCGCTCAACGCGGGGACCAGCTCGCAGGTCAACGGGTTGTCGTGTACCTCGGCGGGTAACTGCTCGGTGGCCGGGACCTATGACGCCGACTCCTCTGGCTCGCACTTCCAGGCCTACGTGGACACCGAGAAGAACGGCGCCTGGGGGACCGCCGTCGAGATGCCCGGCCTGGCCGCGCTGAACACCGGGCTGATCGCCCAGGAGTACTCGCTGTCCTGCACCTCGGCCGGGAACTGCGCGGCGGGCGGTTACTACACCGACAGTGCGGGCGCCGAGCAGGCGTTTGTGATCAGCCAGGCCGCCGGGACGTGGGGCAACGCCATCGAGGTGCCGAACACCGCCGCGCTGAACCAGGGCGGGAACGCCGGCATCAGGTCGGTGTCCTGTGCCTCGGCCGGGAACTGCGTGGCCGGCGGGTACTTCGCCAGGTTCCACTCCGGCCACACCCAGGCGCTGGTCGTGGACGAGACCGCTGGCATCTGGCACAAGGCGCAGGAGGTACCGGGCACCGGCGCGCTCAACACCGGCAATCAGGCCCAGGTCAACGCGGTGTCCTGCGTCCGGGCCGCCACCTGCGCGCTCGGCGGCGTCTACGGCGAGGCGGCCGCGCTCCTCGAGCAGCCGTTCGTCGACAGCCAGGGCTAAGGCCTGTTTTAAAGGCTGGTGGTGCGGGGTGGCCTGCGGGTCCTGGCTTGCCCCGCGGCTGCGGTGGCGGTGGCAGGCGGACCGGCCGCCGGGATTTGTGTGCAGAACCTGTCGCTATCACAGCAGAGACTGCACACATTCAGGTGTTCAGCCCGGATCCCAGCCGCCCACTGCCGCTGGGTCGCACCACATCGATCACTCTTGAAACGGTCCCTCGCCCCGGCCGTTAGAGCTTGCGGCTCCAGTTCTGGCCGATCAGGTCGGCGCCGAAGCTGCGGTGCGGTTCCTCCCCGGTCAGCGTGAAGCCGGTCCGCTGGTAGACGCGCCGGGCCTCGGCCAGCACGCTGTTGGTCCACAGCGTCATCTCCGTGTAGCCGGCCGCCCGGGCGAACCGCAGGCACTCCTCGACCAGCCTGGAGCCGATGCCGAGGCCTCGCGCGGCCGGATCCACGTACAGCAGCCGCAGCTGGGCGACGGTATCGGACTTGCGCATGCAGAAGATCGACCCGACCCGCTGGCCGTCGGCCTCGGCGATCCAGGCCGCCTCCCGGGCCGGGTCGTGGTGGTCCACGTAGTCGGCGATGATCCGGGCCACCAGCGCCTCGTAGGTCTCGTCCCAGCCGTACTCGGCGGCGTAACCGGCCGCCTGGCGCTGGATGACCCAGCCCAGATCGCCCGGCCGGGGCGCCCGCAGCAGGTAGGCCCGGGGTTCCGGCGCGACGGTCAGCACCTGGGTGATCTCCCGCATCGAGGTCACCAGCCGCTGCTGGGCGTCCTCGCCCACGCGGGCCAGCAGGGCGCCGATCTCTTCCGCGGCCCTGGCATCCAGGCTCCGCTGCAGCGCGCGGCCGCCTTCGGTGAGCGTGATCACCTGACGGCGGGCGTCGGCGCCAGACTTCTCCCTGGTGATGAGCTGGTCGGCCTCGAACCGGCTGAGAATGCGGCTCAGGTAGCCGGCGTCGATATCCAGGCCGCGGCGCAGCGCGGTCACCTCGGTGCGGTCCCGCTGGCCGAGCTCGAACAGCAGCCGCGCCTCGGTCAGCGAATAGGGCGTGTTCAGGTACCCGCCGCGGAGCACGCCGATCACGTTGGTGTAGAGCCGGTTGAACGCGCGCACCGCCGCGACCGGGTCCTCGATGGCGGGCCGCCGCACCGCCGCTTCTGTCGCCGCCATGACCGCTCTCCAGATGATCGAAGGTTGGTTGCCTAAGTCAACGATATTACTGACTCAAGCAACGGTCAACGCCTGAACGTTCCCTCCGGGTTCGCGCTGACGCCACCGGCGGGCGGACAATCGTGCTATGCGTCTGCCCCGGGCTCTGCGGCCGCCCCGTGCGCTGCGCCGCCCGGCCCGCTGGGGTGCGCTGGCGGCCGGGGCGGGGCTGGCCCTGCTCATCTTCCCGGCCCCGGGCCTGTCCGCGCTGGCCTGGTTCTCGCTGGTCCCGGGGCTGATGGTGATCCGGGCCGCGCCCACCGCCCGCGAGGCCGGGGTGCGGGCCTGGTGGCTGGCCTGCGGCTACGCGGTGGCCGCCATGTACTGGCTGGCCCCGGAGATCGGTCCGGGCGTGGTCCTGGTCGGGGTGGCCTTCGGTGTGCTCATGGTCCCGTTCGGGGTGTTCACCTGGGTGCTGCTGCGGCCGCCGCTGACCGTGCCGCGGGCCCTGGCCGCGCTGGTCGTGGTGCCGAGCTGCTGGCTGCTGGCCGAGTGGCTGCGGTCCTGGCAGGCGCTGGGTGGCCCCTGGGCCGTGCTCGGGGCCAGCCAGTGGCAGCACCCGGCCGTACTGGCCCTGGCCTCGGTAGGCGGGGTCTGGCTGGTCAGCTGGGTGCTGGTCGCGGCCAACGTGGCCATCACGATCATGCTCGTCTCGGCCCGCTGGACGGCCCGGGCCACGGCGGCGGCGGTGGCCGCGACGGCAGTGGCGGCGGGCCCGGTCGTGTTCGCGCTGACCGCGCCGGCCCCGGTGACCGGGACCGCGACGATCGCGCTGGTCCAGCCGGGCGTGGCCGGCAGCGCCAAGCTCCGGGTGGACGCCAGCCAGCGGCTCACCATGGATACCGGCCGGGGCTCCCGGGCCGGGCCGCACGGGGCCCGGCCCGCCCTGATCGTCTGGGGTGAGAGCAGCGTCGCCTACCCCCTGGAGAGCAACACGGCCCTGCTCCGCGCCATCGAGAAGACCTCGGCCGCTGAGCAGGCCCAGATCCTGGTCAACCAGGACTCGGTCCACGACGGCGCCAAGTCCAAGGTCGCGGTGCTGGTCGGCCCGCACGGCATCGAAGGCACCTACGCCAAGACCCGGCTGGTCCCGTTCGGCGAGTACATCCCGTTCCGGGGCGCGCTGTCCTGGCTGACCGCGATCAGCCGGGCCGCGCCCGAGAACATGGTGCCCGGCCGCGGGGCCCACGTGCTGCGGGTCACCGAGCCGGGCGGCCGGGCGCTGACCATCGGCCCGCTGATCTGCTTCGAGTCGGCCTTCCCGGACATGTCGCGGGTCGACACCGACCACGGCGCCCAGGTCATCGTGTACCAGACCGCGGACCCGACGTTCCAGGGCACCTGGGCCCTGGCCCAGCACGCGTCGCTGGACGCGCTGCGGGCCGCGGAGACCGGCCGCCCGGTGGTCCAGGCCGCGCTCACCGGCGACTCGGACGCCTTCGACAGCCGGGGCCGGGAACTGGCCTGGATGGGGCAGGCCGAGCACGGTGTGATCACGGTGACCCCCGGGCTGCCCGCGGTCGCGTCCCGGACCATCTACGACCGGCTGGGCGACTACGTGCCGTGGGCGGCGACCGGCGTGGCCGCGGCCGCGGCCGCGCTGGGGCTGTGGCGTTTGCGCAGCGGCCGGCCCGGGAAGGGTGGTGCCACCGGCGGAGATGGGGCAGAATACGATGCAGGCAGCGGGCTGCACGTGCCCGGATAGCCGTTGCTCTCGGCAGTGCCAGTAGCGCGAGGACGCAGGGGAAGGCGAACCTCGTCGCCTGGCTTGTCAGGAGGAACGGTGGCTGCTCAAGGTGTTCTGCACGTTCATTCGGCGCCCCCGGCGCTCTGCCCGCACATCGAGTGGGCGGTGGCCGGGGTTCTTGGCGTACCCGTAGACCTGCCGTGGACCGGCCAGCCCGCGTCCCCGGGGTCGCTGCGGGCCGAGCTCACCTGGGAGGGCCGCCCGGGCAACGCGGGCGCCATCACCTCGGCGCTGGCCGGCTGGAACCGGCTGCGCTTCGAGGTCACCGAGGACGCCAGCCCCGGCTGTGACGGGGTCCGGCACTGCTACACGCCCACCCTGGGCCTGTTCACCGCGGTGACCGGCGGCAACGGCGACATCCTGGTCCCCGAGGGCCGGCTGCGGGCCACCATGGCCATGGCCCGCACCGACTCGGAACTGCGCCGCGAGCTGGACCGCCTGCTCGGCCGGTCCTGGGACGAAGAGCTCGACGCCTTCCGCTGCGGCGCCGACGGCGCCCCGGTGCGCTGGCTGCACGCCACCGGCTGACCGCCGCCACCGGCTGACCCCGGCCTCACCCGGCCCAGACCGGCGTTCCTCCGCCGCCGTCCTGTCGCCAGAGCCCCATGCCGGTATGCCGCCATCTGCCCGGGCCCGCTCGCGCCCGGCCAAGGCGTCCAGGCTCGTCCGCGATGGTTCTGTCCGCGTCACCTTCGCCCTGCCCGCCAGCGAGCCCGCGGGAGCGGTGTCGGTGGTGGGGGACTTCAACAACTGGGACCCGTTCGCGCACCCGCTGCGCAAGCGGTCGAACGGCACCCGCAGCACGGCGGTGACCACGACCCCCGGCAGCACGCTGCGCTTCCGGTACCTGGCCGAGGGTGGCCGCTGGTTCGATGACGACGCCGCCCACGCCGTGGACTCTCAGGGGGCCACCATCTCGGTCTGAGCCAGGCCGCGGCCGGCCAGCCCGGGCCACAGCGTGATCGAGGCGTTCCCGACCGCGGCCCGGGGCAGCGGGCGGCCGGGCGGCGGCAGCCGGCCGGCCGTGGCCACCCGGATCGGGCCGCCGTGGGTCACCACGATCAGGCCGGTCCCGGGCCGGGGGCCGGCCAGCCGGCCGAGCGCACCCTGGACGCGCCCGTACAGCTCGGCCACGGTCTCGCCGCCCGGCGGCCGGAGGCAGGGGTCGTCCCAGAACTGGCCGACGACGTCGCCGGTGCCACCCAGCGGACCGTGGCCGGCCGCCGAGCCGGTGCCCTCCAGCAGGCCCAGGTTCTGCTCGCGCAGGCCCGGGTCGAACCGCAGCGGCAGCCCCAGCCGGCCCGCGATGATGGCCGCGGTCTCGGCCGCGCGGGCCAGGTCGCTGGCCACGACGGCCCCGGCGTCCGGGGCCAGGCCCGCCAGCTGGCGGGCGGCCAGCTCGGCCTGGTCGCGCCCGGCCCGGGTCAGGCTGCCCGCCCGGGGTGACTGGCCCTGGATCCGCCCGGCCACGTTCCAGGCGCTCTGGCCGTGCCGGACCAGCCAGAGCCTAGAACTGGAGCCGGGGGTCAACATAGTTCTTGAACTCGAGCACGTTGTTGGACGGGTCGGCCAGGGCGATCGTGCGGTGTTCCTCGGCGGTGCCCTCGAACCGGAGCGCCGGCCCGGCCAGCACCCGCAGCTTGCGGTGCTCGACCACCCGCAGCAGCCGGTCGAAGTCCACCGCCTTGGCGAAGCTGACGCCGAAGTGCCGCGGATACATGACCGGCTCGTCCGGGATGTCATCGCTCAGGTGGCAGACCAGCTGGTCGCCGAAGAAGTCCAGGGTGATGCGGTCGTGGTAGCGGCGGGCCAGCTTGGCCCCCAGCCCGGACACGTAGAACTCGAGGGCCTCGTCCAGGTCCCGGGCCGGGACGGCGATGTGGCAGGCGTCGTGCATGTCGCGCATGGTCAGGATTCCTTTGCTAGCGGGGGAGTCAGGCGGCCGACCGGGCGGCCCGGGCCGCGCTGGCGGTCCCGGCGCTGGCCCCGGTGGTGAGGTCGAGCAGGGTGTCGCCGCGCAGGCCCCGGCGCAGGGTCTCGACCCCGATCACGTCGCTGGTGGCGATGTTGCCCAGGTTGACCGCGGGCCCGACGCCGCGGATCAGCTCGACCTGCAGGTCCTTGGTGGGCGCCTCGAACATGACCAGGGCCGGGTCGATCCCGGCCAGCACCGCGCCCAGCACGTCGCCGCGCATGTGCCCGTCGGCCTGGGCGATGCCGCTGCGGCCGCTCTCGCGGGCTTCGGTGATGACCATGGACGCCCCGGCCGAGAGGTCCTCGGCCAGCGCGTCCACCCAGTCGGCCGGGGTGAGCAGCGCGGACCGGTCCGCGTCCTTGTAGCCGACCTCGGACAGCACCGGGCGGATCCCGGCCAGGCGCCGCACGTAGTCGGCCTTGCCGCTCTGGTCGAGCGGGATCGTCCCGTTGGAGACCTCGATGTGGGTGGCGCCGAACCGCTCGACCAGCGCCAGGTAGCCCGCCAGCCGACCGGTCCACACGTAGTGCTCGAACAGCGTCCCGCCGAAGTAGAACCCGACCCCGGCGTCGGCGAGCACGGCGGCCTTGCGGTCCATGTCCCTGGTCACCAGCGCGGTGCCCCAGCCGAACTTGATCAGGTCGATCAGGTGGCCGTGGCTCTCGATCAGGTCGGTGAAGGCGCCGGTGGGCAGGCCGGTGTCGATGACCATGGTGGTGCCGTGCTGGCTGGACGTCATGAAGTGCCTCCAGGCGATGGGGTGCGGTCGAGCCGATCAGCAGCACCGATCCTTGGCCGCGCACGTGGGAGCGCCATCCGGGCCGGATGCGAACCTGATCAAGGTCCTGAGCAGGGCCTGCGCCCAAGCCGGAGTTCCTACGAAGCTCCCAGCGAACTCACAGCCGACGGGCGCCCGGCGCAGAACCGGGGACAACCAGCCCCGACTCGTAGGCGGTGACCACGGCCTGGGTGCGGTCGCGCAGGCCCAGTTTGCTCAGCATCCGGCTGACGTGGGTCTTCACGGTCTCCTCGGTGACCACCAGGCGGGCCGCGATCTCCGGGTTGGACAGGCCCTCGGCCACCAGCCGCAGCACCTGCGTCTCTCGCGGGGTGAGCGCGGCCAGCGCGGCCCCCGGGCCGGACCCGGCCCGCGGCCGCGCCTCGGTGAACTGGCTGATCAGGCGGCGGGTGACGGTCGGCGCGAGCAGGGCCTCGCCCGCGGCGATGATCCGCACCGCGTCGAACAGCCGCTCGGCGGTCACGTCCTTGAGCAGGAAGCCGCTGGCCCCGGCCCGCAGCGCGTCGTAGACGTACTCGTCGAGGTCGAAGGTGGTGAGGATGAGCACCCGGGGCGCGCCCGGGCCGGCCAGCTGGCGGGTGGCCTCGATCCCGTCGGTACCGGGCATCCGCACGTCCATCAGCACCACGTCCGGCCGCAGCTCGCGGCAGACCCGGACCGCCTCGGCGCCGTCGCGGGCCGTGCCGGCCACGGTGAAGTCGGGCTGGGTGCCGAGCAGCTCGGCGAACCCGGTCCGCACCACCTGGTGGTCGTCGGCGACGACGACCCGGATGGTCTCCGCGCTGCCGGTCACGGGTCCGCCTTGCCGGGCAGCCGGGCAGTGACGAGGAAGCCGCCGCTGCGGGCCGTGCCGGTGGTCAGCTCCCCGCCCACGGCCGCGGCCCGCTCCCGCATGCCGAGCAGACCGTGGCCGCCGTCGGGCACGACCGGGTCCGCCACCAGCGCCAGCGGCGGCCCCGGGCCGTTGTCGCGGACGCGCAGCCGCAGGCCGTCCCCGGCGTAACACAGCTCCACGTCCACGGCGGCCCCGGGCGCGTGCCGCCGCGCGTTGGTCAGCGCCTCCTGCACGATCCGGTAGGCGGCCAGTTCCACGCCCGGGTCCAGGCTGACCGGCAGGCCGCTGACGATGAGCCGGGTCCCGGCCGGTGACGCCGCTCGCGCCTCATCCAGCAGCCCGATCAGCTGGGCCAGGCCGGGCTGCGGCTGCCGGTCCGCGGGCACGTCGCCGGTGTCCTCCCGGAGCACTCCCAGCAGCCGCCGCATCTCGGTCAGCGCGTCACGCGCGGTGTCGCCGATCGACCGCAGCCGCTGGGTCGTGGCCGGTGGCAGCGCGGGAGCGGTGAGCCGGGCCGTCTCGGCCTGCACCGCGATCATCGAGATATGGTGCGCGACCACGTCGTGCAGCTCCCGCGAGATGCGGGCCCGTTCCCCGCGCGCGGTGTGCTCGAGCAGGCGGCCGGCGATGGCCTCCCGGGCCGCGGTGTGCTCGGTGGCCTCGGACCGGGCCCGCAGGGCCAGCCCGGCACAGGCCGCCACCGGGACCAGCGCGGCGGCCAGCAACGTGACCGTGTGCGTCTCGGTCCCCGGCGGGGCCGAGGTCACGGCCAGCACCGGACCGGTCAGGCCCAGGACCAGGAAGGGCAGCCCCAGCGCCACCGCCAGCCACGGCGTCCACCACGGGGGCCCGAGGTGACCCAGCCGCCCCGCCGCGATCAGCAGCGCGGCCACGCCGGCCGCCGGAAGCAGCTGGAACAGCGTGAGCGACAGCAAAGCGCTCGCGCACACCGCCACCGCTGCCGGTGCCGCGCGCAGGAACGCGAGCGGCAGCGTCCCGCCCAGGGCCAGCACGCCCAGGCCCAGCACGGTCTGCGCGGGCTGATGCTCGGCCACCGCACGCGTGACCGCCTCGGCCAGCGCCAGCAGGCCGAGCAGTACCGAACCGGCCAGTCCCACCCCTTCATTGTCGCGGCTGGTCCCGGGTGGTGGCGTCCCTCGCAGGAGGGAGACCCACCTGGCCGGGACGGTCACCAAGACCGCTCTCAAGCGTGACGACGCCAGGGCCGGCCGCGTCCTAGCGTGCCGGGCATGGAAGCAACTGTCGAAGTCGACGGCCTGCGTAAGCGGTTCGGCCCGGCCCTGGCCCTGGACGGCATGTCGTTCACGGTCCAGCCCGGGCAGGTCACCGGGTTCGTCGGCCCCAACGGGGCCGGCAAGTCCACCACCATGCGGGTCATCCTCGGCCTGGACGCGCCCGACCAGGGCCAGGCGCTGATCGGCGGCCGCCCGTACGCGAGCCTGCGGCACCCGCTCAGCCACGTCGGGGCCCTGCTGGACGCGGCGGCCCTCCAGCCCAGCCGCAGCGCCCGGCATCACCTGCTGTGGCTGGCGCACTCCCAGGGACTGCGGGCGCGCCGGGTCGACGAGGTGATCGAGCTGACCGGGCTGGCCAGCGCGGCCACCCGCAAGGCCGGCGGCTACTCGCTCGGTATGCGCCAGCGGCTCGGCATCGCCGCCGCGCTGCTCGGTGACCCGCCGGTGCTGATGCTGGACGAGCCGTTCAACGGTCTGGACCCGGAAGGCATCGTGTGGATGCGCGGGTTCCTGCGGGCGCTGGCCGGGCAGGGCCGGGCCGTGCTGGTGTCCAGCCACCTGATGAGCGAGCTGCAGGACGCCGCCGATCACCTGGTGGTGGCCGGCCGCGGCAAGGTCGTGGCCGACACCAGCGTGACCGACCTGATCGCGTCCGCGTCCGGGGACCGGGTCGCGCTGCGCACCGAGGCCCGGTCTGGGGCGATGACGGTGCTGGCCAGCGCGGGGGCCACCGTCGCCGCCACCGGCCCGGACACCCTCACCATCACCGGGCTGCAGGCCCAGAAGATCGTGACCCTGCTCGGGGAGAGCGGGGTGCCGTTCAGCGAGGTGTCGGCCCATCGGGCCACCCTGGAGGAGGCCTACATGGAGCTGACCCGGGACGTGACCGAGTTCCGCGGGGCGGAGGTGGCCCGGTGACCGCGCCCGTGGCGCCCGTCGTGGCACCGTACCGGTCGCCGCAGCCGGCGGGCCGGGACGGCTTCGCCCAGCTGGTGCACGCCGAATGGACCAAGCTGCGCACCGTGCGCGGCTGGCTCATCGGCCTGTTTCTGGTCATCGTGGTGACCGATCTGCTCGGCATCTTCGGCGGCGGCTACAGCCATGCCGTGTGTATCACCGGGCCGGGGGCCAAACCGCAGACCGGTGCGGCCTGCACCCCGAAGATCCCGACCGGGCCGGGCGGCGAGGCGGTGCACGACACCTACTACCTGGTGGGCCAGGTCCTGGCCGGGAACGGCACCCTCACCGCCCGGGTGACCTCGCTGGCCACCGAGCACGGCATCCCCAGCGGGCCGCAAGGTCAGAACACCAGCCTGCGGCCGGCCCCGGTGGCCTGGGCCAAGTCCGGCATCATCATCACGGCCAGTACCCGGCCGGGGGCCGCGTACGCGGCGATGATGGTGACCCAGGGCCACGGCGTGCGGATGCAGTACGACTACACCGGGGACACGGCCGGGCGGCCCGGTGCGGCGTCCGCGGCCAGCCCCCGCTGGCTGCGGCTGACCCGGGCCGGGGACACGGTCACCGGGTACGACTCGGCCGACGGCGTGCACTGGGCCACGGTCGGCACCGTACGCCTGCCCGGGCTGGCGTCCACCGTCCGGGCCGGGCTGTTCGCCGCCGCCCCGGACTGGGAGCAGAGCACCACGAACTTCGGCGGCGGCGAGAACGGCCAGGGCGGCCCCAGCCTGGCCACCGCGACCCTGGACCGGATCTCCGCTTCGGGCGGCTGGGCCACGGGCCGTTGGCAGGGTACGGCCGTGGGCGGCCCGGATCTGGCCCAGGTCGGCTACCAGCAGGGCGGCGGCCGGTTCACGGTCCGCGGCTCGGGTGACATCGCGCCGATGGTGCCTGGCGCCGGCGGCCGGGAGCAGACCATCGAGCAGCACCTGATCGGCGTGTTCGCCGGGCTGATCGTGGTCATCATGGTGGCGGTCCTGTTCATCACCGTGGAGTACCGCCGGGGCCTTATCCGCACCACCCTCACCGCCAGCCCGCGGCGCGGCCGGGTCCTGGCGGCCAAGGCGCTGGTCATCGGCACGGTCACGTTCGTGGCGGGCCTGATCGCGGCGGTCATCGCGGTCATCGGCGGTGTCGCGGTGGTCCACAGCCAGTTCGGCTACGTGTATCCGGTGACCGGGCTGACCTGGGTCCGGGTGGTGGCCGGCAGCGCGCTGCTGCTGGCCGTGGCGGCCGTGCTGGCCGTGGCCGTCGGCTCGATCCTGCGCCGCACCGCGGCCGCGGTCACCGTGGGCGTTGTGGTCCTGGTGCTGCCCTACATCCTGGGGGTCGCCGCGATCCTGCCCGGCGGGGCGGCCCAGTGGGTGCTGCGGATCACCCCGGCGGCGGCGTTCGCGATCCAGCAGAGCATCCCGGCCTACCCGCAGGTGGACAACTTGTACCTGCCCACGACCGGGTACTACCCGCTGGCCCCCTGGGCCGGTTTCGCGGTGCTGTGTGGCTGGACCGCGCTGGCCTTCGGCCTGGCCGTGGTGCTGATCCGCCGGCGCGACGCCTAGGGCCGCCGCCATGAAAGATGCCCCCATGAAGGATGCCCTGCACGCCGAGTGGACCAAGCAGCGCACCCTGGCCGTGACCGGCTGGCTGCTGGTGACCGTGGCCGTGCTGACCGGTGCGATCAGCGCGGGCGCGGCCGCGGTGGCGCACTGCCCGGCCGCGGGCTGCGGCCAGGACCCGGCCCGGGTCAGCCTGGCCGGGGTGGCGTTCGGCCAGGCGGCGGTGGCCATCCTGGCCGTGCTGGCCATCAGCAGCGAGTACACCACCGGCATGATCCGCACCACGCTGGCGGCGATGCCGCGCCGCACCACCGTGCTGGCCGCCAAGGCGGTCATCGTGGGCGGCCTGACCCTGCTGGCCGGGGCCGTCGGCGTACTGGGCTCGGTGCTGGCCGGGCGGCTGCTGCTGCCCGGCCACGGCTTCACTGCCGCGCACGGGATCGCGCCGCTGTCGCTGGCCGACGGGGCGGTGCTGCGGGCCGCGGCCGGGTCCGTGCTCTACCTGATGCTGATCGCCCTGCTCAGCCTGGGCGTGGCCACCGCCGTACGGGAGCCCGCGGTGGCCATCGGGCTGGTGCTGGCCCTGCTGTTCCTGTTCCCGATCATCGCCCACGTGGCCATCAGCCAGGAGTGGCAACGCCACCTGGAGCAGGCCGGCCCGATGACGGCCGGGCTGGCGATCCAGGCCACCACCGGCCTGCACGCCCTGCCCATCCAGCCCTGGCCCGGCCTGGCCGTGCTGGCCGCCTGGGCGGCCGCCGCCCTGCTGACCGGTGCCCTGGTCCTCCGGCTCCGCGACGCCTGACGGGGACGTGCGGGCAATCCCTTCCGCCGCCGCGGACGTAACTGGTTTAATCCGGACACCAATGTCGCGAAAGGCCTGACCGTGGCCGGTGAACTGGAAGAACAGCGGCGCCTCACCCGGCGGGAGCTGGGCGCCGAGGCAGCCCGCCTGGGGGAGAACTTCGGCCTGGGGGGCCCGCCGCAGGGTGCGTACCGAGCCCGCCGGCGCTCGACCCAGTGGGGCTGCGGCACGTCGGTGCTGGCCACGGCCTTGGTGCTGGCGTTCGTGATCCCGGAATTGCAGCACCGCCTCACGCCGCTATGGGCCCTCGTGGTCGGTGCGGTCACGGTGGGCGGCCTACTGCTGATGGCGTTCGCGCCGCGGGCGAAGTGGGACCGGCTGTTCTGGTACCCCGGCGGCGTCGCCCAGCGGCTGGCCGCCGAGCCGGAGCCGAAGATCCTGCGCTGGGCCGACGCGGCCACGGTGCGGATCGCCTACGACACCGGCGACGACTCGATCATCCTGGACCGGTGCATCGTCGACGGCCCGGGCGCGGCCGCCATCGAAGCCGATCGCAAGTACCAGGCCGGGCTGGCCGCGTTCGCCCGCGAAGCCGAACGGGTCATCGAGCTCACGGTGCTGCCCGGCCTCACCGACGCCTACCAGCACGGTCAGCCGGTCGTGTTCGGCGAGCTGACCGTCAGCCGGGCCGGGCTCGGCTATCAGCCGCGGATGGGCCGCAACAGCTGGTGGCTGAGGTGGCCGGAGGTCCGCACGGTCAAGGCCCACGGCCCCGGCCGCGGGCTCTACGTCCACCCGAAGCCACGCGGCCGCGGCAAACGGTGGATCAACCTGGAGCTGGTCCCCAACGGGATCCTGGCCCACCGCCTCATCGAGCACGCGGCCGCCCCGTACCAGATCCCGGTCAACCTGAACCGCGAATGACCGGGCGAAGCCGGCTCGCGGGCCCGGGTTAGCCTAAAACCAGGGGTTAGCCTAAAACCATGAGAAGTGACCTCGCCTCCCTGACCGGTATCGACGTGCCCACCGGACTGCTGATCGGGGGTGAGTGGTCCAGCGGCCCGGGTCAGCGGCTGGCCGTGCTCGACCCGGCCACCGAGGACGTGCTGGCCGAGGTGGCCGACGGCACCGAGCAGGACGGCCTGGCCGCGGTGACCGCGGCCCACACGGCCCTGCCGGCCTGGGCCGCGACGCCGCCGCGGCAGCGGGCCGAGTGCCTGCGCCGCGCGTTCGACCTGATGACCGCCCGGGCCGAGCCGTTCGCCAGGCTCATGTCGGCCGAGAACGGCAAGTCGCTGCGGGACGCCCGGGCCGAGGTCACCTACGCCGCCGAGTTCTTCCGCTGGTACTCCGAGGAGGCCGTGCGGATCGACGGGAACCTGACCACCGCCCCGGTCGCGGGCAACAAGATCCTGGTCTCCCGGCAGCCGATCGGCGTCTCGCTCCTGGTCACCCCCTGGAACTTCCCGGCCGCGATGGCCACCCGCAAGCTCGGCCCGGCCCTGGCCGCGGGCTGCTCGGTGGTGCTCAAGCCGGCCGAGGACACCCCGCTGACCGCGCTGGCCCTGGCCGCGCTGCTGGAGGAGGCCGGGGTGCCGTCCGGGGTGGTCAACGTGGTGCCCACGTCCCGGCCGGGACCGGTGGTGGCGGCCATGATGGCCGATCCGCGGGTGCGCAAGCTGTCCTTCACCGGGTCGACCGAGGTCGGCCGGCAACTGCTGCGCCAGGGCGCGGACACCGTGCTGAGCTGCTCGATGGAACTGGGCGGCAACGCGCCGTTCATCGTGTTCGACGACGCCGACCTGGACGCCGCCATCGAGGGCGCGATGATCGCCAAGATGCGCAACGGCGGCGAGGCCTGCACGGCGGCCAACCGGTTCTACGTGCACGAGGCCGTGGCGGCCGACTTCACCGCCCGGCTCGCCGACCGGTTCGGGAAGCTCACCCTGGGCCCGGGCCTGGAGGAGTCCACCGATGTCGGGCCGCTGGTCAACGAGGAGACCCGGAGCAAGGTGGCCGGGCTGGTGGCGGGCGTGGCCGGTGACGGCGCCAAGGTCGTCCTGGGCGGCCAGGCCCCGGACCGGCGCGGGTACTTCTACCAGCCGACCGTGATCGACCAGGTGCCGGCCTCGGCCGCGATCACGGGCCAGGAGATCTTCGGCCCGGTGGCGCCGGTGATCCGGTTCAGCGACGAAGAAGAAGCAGTGGCCTGGGCCAACGCCACCGAGTACGGTCTGGTCTCCTACGTCTACACCCGGGATCTGCGCCGGGGCCTGCGCGTGTCCGAGGCCCTGGAGGCCGGGATGGTCGGCCTCAACCGCGGGCTGGTGTCCGACCCGGCCGCCCCGTTCGGCGGGGTCAAGCAGTCCGGGCTGGGCCGCGAGGGCGGTCACGATGGCCTGCTCGAATACCTGGAGACCAAGTACATCGCCGCTGAATGGTGAGGCGGGTGGGGCGCCTGATGCGGAAATGGCGGCCCGACACCGCGTCCCGTGTCGCCGTGAGCTCCGGCGGGACGTAGCCTTGGCCTGTGGACCGGCGCATCTTCGGGCTTGAGAACGAATACGGCGTGACATGCACGTTCCGTGGGCAGCGGCGGCTGTCCCCGGATGAGGTGGCGCGCTACCTCTTCCGGCGCGTGGTGTCATGGGGCCGTAGCAGCAACGTGTTCCTGCGCAATGGCGCCCGCCTGTACCTGGACGTGGGCAGCCATCCGGAGTACGCCACGCCGGAGTGCGACAACGTCACCGACCTGATCGCGCACGACAAGGCGGGCGAGCGGATCCTGGAGGGCCTGCTCGTCGACGCCGACAAGCGACTGCGCGAAGAGGGCATCGCCGGCGACATCTACCTGTTCAAGAACAACACCGACTCGGCCGGCAACTCCTACGGCTGCCACGAGAACTACCTGGTCGGCCGGCACGGCGAGTTCGGCCGGCTGGCCGACATCCTGATCCCGTTCCTGGTCACCCGGCAGGTCATCTGCGGGGCGGGCAAGGTGCTGCAGACCCCGCGGGGCGCGGTCTACTGCGTCAGCCAGCGGGCCGAGCACATCTGGGAGGGCGTGTCCTCGGCCACCACCCGGTCCCGGCCTATCATCAACACCCGGGACGAGCCGCACGCCGACGCCGAGCGGTTCCGCCGCCTGCACGTCATCGTGGGCGACTCGAACATGAGCGAGACCACCATGCTGCTCAAGGTGGGCGCGACCGACCTGGTGCTGCGGATGATCGAGGCGGGCACGGTCATGCGCGACCTGACCCTGGACAACCCGATCCGGGCCATCCGCGAGGTCAGCCACGACATGACCGGGCGCAGCCGGGTCCGGCTGGCCAACGGCCGGGAGATGAGCGCGCTCGAGATCCAGCGCGAGTACCTGAACAAGGCGCTGGAGTTCACCGGCCGCAACGGCGCCGACGCCACCGCCGAGCGGGTGCTGGCCATGTGGGAGCGGGCGCTGGACTCGATCGAGAGCGGCAACCTGGACAAGGTGGCCCGGGAGATCGACTGGGTGACCAAGTACCAGCTCATCGAGCGCTACCGGGCCAAGCACGACCTGCCGCTGTCGTCGCCGCGGGTGGCCCAGCTGGACCTGGCCTACCACGACGTGCACCGCGGCCGCGGCCTGTACTACCTGCTGCAGCGCAACGGCGCGGTGGACCGGGCCACCCGGGACCTGGACATCTTCGAGGCCAAGTCGGTCCCGCCCCAGACCACCCGGGCCCGGCTGCGCGGTGAGTTCATCCGCCGGGCCCAGGACCGGCGGCGCGACTTCACCGTGGACTGGGTGCACCTGAAGCTCAACGACCAGGCGCAGCGCACCGTGCTGTGCAAGGACCCGTTCCGCTCGGTCGACGAACGGGTCGAGAAGCTCATCGCCGGCATGTGACGGGCGGGCGCGCCGCTATAGTGGCGGCGCTGCCTCCCCGTGACAGAAGGACGACTGACGGTGACCCGACCGGAGCCACGCACCCGCGTCACTGAAGTCCCAGCCGCCCCTCCAGCCCCATCACCACCCCGGGCCACCGTGGTCCAACGGCTGGCCTGGGCCGCCGGCACCGTGCTGGCGGCCGGCCTGCTGTTCGCGGCCTACTACCGGCAATCCGGCACGGTGCCGATCCGCTCCGACGGCGGCTCGGTGGCCCTGCAGGCCTGGGACATGCTGCACGGCAACGTGCTGCTGAGCCACTGGCACATGTCCGACGTGTCGTTCTGGTCCACCGAGCTTGTGCAGTACGCGCTGCTGGAGGCGGTGCACGGGCTCGGGCCCGGCATCATCCACCTCGGCGGCGCCATGACCTACACGCTGCTGACCGGCCTGGCCGCCTACCTGGCCAAGGGCCGGGCCCGCGGCCGGGACGGGCTGGTCCGGGTGCTGGTGGTGCTGGCCATCATGCTGGCCCCGGCCGCGGTGGAGAGCCCCACCCTGCTTCTCACCCCCGACCACCTGGGCAGTACCGTCCCGGTGCTGCTGGCCTGGCTGGCCGTGGACCGGCTGGCCGGGCTGGACCGGCCCGCGCTGCGCTGGGCGCTGCCGGTGCTGGTCACGCTGGTGCTGGCCTGGGGCCAGGTGGCCGACGGCCTGATCCTGCTCACCGGCGCGGTGCCGATGGCGGTGGCCTGCGGGGTCCGCGCCTGCGTGCGGCTGCGGCCCCGGGCCACGGGCAGCTTCCCCGCCCTCGAAGCCAGCCTGGCCGCGGCCGCGGTGGCCTCGGTCCCGCTGGCCCGGGGGATCGAGGCGCTGATCCGGATCAGCGGCGGCTACGTGCTGCGGCCGGTGGCGACCCAGATCACCAGCTGGTCCGGGCTGCCGCACGTGGTCAAGCTGACCGCCCAGGGCCTGGGCGCGCTGTTCGGGGTGTCGTTCGCCGCCGGTCAGCCGTGGCCCGAGACCCTGTTCGCGGTGGCGCACCTGGCCGGCCTGGCCGCGGCCGCGGTCGCGATCGCGGCGGCCCTGGCCCGGCTGGGCCGTTCCGGGGACCTGATGCTGCCCGGGCTGGCCCTCGGCATCGCGGTCAACGTGGCCGCCTACGTGATCACCCCCTACGCCCAGGACCTGCTCAGCACCAGGGAGATCTCGGCCGCGCTGCCGTTCGCGGCCGTGCTGGCCGGCCGCCAGCTGGCCGGCCCGCTGCTGGCCCGCCGCCCGCGGGGCCGCCACCGGCCCCAGCCCCGGCTGGCCGCGCTGGCCCTGGTCCTGGTGGCGGGCGCGGCCGCGCTCGGTTACCACGCCAGCCAGCCCGCCCGGGCCCCGGACAACCAGGTGCTGGCCGGCTGGCTGGTGGCCCACCACCTGCGGGCGGGCCTGTCCACCGACTACTGGGTGGCCAACAGCACCACCCTCGACACCAGGGATCACGTCACCGTGCGGCAGATCTCCATCAACCGTCACTGGCAGCTGACCCGGCCGGTCACGTGGGGGAACCGGAGTGACTGGTATGAGCCGTCGCACTACCGCGCGTCCTTTATCGTGGTGGACGACGCGCGGCCGGGGGCCTGGACCGCCGAATGGTGGGGTGCTGTGCACGCGTTCGGGCGCCCCGCACGGACTCTGCACCCCGATGGCTACACCGTCCTGGTCTGGCACCGTAATCTGCTGGCCGGCATTCGGTAGGGTCGCGCTCCCAGTAGGCTGGCGGCGCTCTTACCGACCATTGCGAGGTCCTAAACACCATGCGACGCATCGTTGCGCTCTTTGTCGTTACGCTGATCGCCGGCTTGGGGCTGGCGGCTTGCGGCTCGTCCGCCCCGCCCCCGGCGAACAGTTCCGTCATCGCCAAGGGGTCGTTCGGCTCCACACCCAAGGTGACGATTCCCAAGGAAAAGGCGGGCAGCACGCTCGCGGTCAAGACCCTGGTCCAGGGCAAGGGGGCAGCGATCAAGAAGTCGGACCTGTTCCTGTCCAACTTCACCATCTACGTGTGGAGCGGCAAGACCAACAAGCTGCTCGACTCCACCTACTCCAGCGCTCCGCAGGTGCTCCCGGCCTCGCTGCTGCCCGGCATTGAGAGCGCGGTGACCGGCAAGAAGGTCGGCAGCCGGGTCCTGGCCGTGATCCCGCCCAAGGAAGGGTACGGCTCCAGCGGCAACTCGCAGCTGGGGGTCAAGGGCACCGACACGCTGGTGTTCGTGCTGGACCTGATCCAGAAGTACAACTCCGGCACGGTCGGCGCCACCGGCTCGCAGACCTCCGACGGCGGCGGCAGCCTGCCCACGGTGACCGCGACCACGGGCAAGGCGCCCACGATCAAGATCCCGAAGGGCGTGACCGCACCCAAGACGCTGGTGACCAAGACCCTGATCAAGGGCACCGGCGCCACCGTGACCAAGGGCGAGGACCTGGTGGCCCAGTACGTCGGGGTCAACTACCGGACCGGCAAGGTCTTCGACTCGTCCTGGTCGCGCAGCCTGCCCTACAGCTTCAAGATCGGGGCCTCGCCCAGCCAGGTCATCAAGGGCTGGGACCTGGGCCTGGTCGGCCAGACCGTGGGCAGCCGGGTGCTGCTGGTCATCCCGCCCGGCGACGCTTACGGCAAGACCGGCCAGTCCCAGGCCGGCATCAAGGGCACCGACGACCTGGTTTTCGTGGTCGACATCGTCGGGGCGGTCAGCCCCAACGCCACGAGCTGACCGGCCGGGATCGCGATGACCCGCCCGGCTCCCGGTCCGGCCGCTCCGGCCGGACCGGGGACGGCGGGCCGCACCACCCCGGCTGACCCCCCGGACCGCGCCCGCTGGGCCCGCTGGGCCGCGAGCCGCTGGGGGATCGCGGCCGGGGCCGCTCTGCTGGCCATCGGCCTGTTCGCCGCGTTCATCCGGCTGTCGGCCACCTACCCGGTCAACTCCGACGGCGCCAACATCGTCCTGATGGCCTGGGACATGCTGCACGGCAACGTGCTGCTGCACGGCTGGGACATGTCCGACGTATCGTTCTGGACCACCGAGCTGCCCCAGTACGTGCTGGTCAGCTGGGTGCGCGGGCTCGGCCCGGACGTGCCCCACATCGCGGCGGCCATGACCTACACGCTGGCCCTGGTCCTGGCCGTCCTGCTGGCCGCCCCCCGGGGCGCGCGGCACGGCGGGGCCGGGAGGAACGAGCGGCTGGCCCGCTCGCTGCTGCCCGCCGGCATCATGCTCGCGCCCCAGCTGGGTCCGGGCGTGTTCGTGCTGCTGTTGTCGGTGGGGCACATCGGCACCGCGGTGCCGATGCTGGCCACCTGGCTGGTCCTGGACCGTGCCCCCGCCCGCTGGTACCGGCCGGTGGCGGCCGGGTTGCTGCTGGCCTGGGCGGTCATCGCCGACCCCCTGGTGCTGGTGGTGGGCATCGGCCCGCTGGCCGTGGTCGCCGCGGCCCGGGCCGTGCGGGCCCGGCTCAGCGGGCAGGGCTGGCCGGCCATCCGGCCGGAGCTGGCCCTGGCCGGGGCGGCGCTGGCCGCGGCCGGGGTCGCGGCCGGGGCGCCGGCCGCGGTCACCGCGCTCGGTGGCTACACCGTGCACACGATCCCGTTCCACTTCGTCACCTGGTCCACGCTGGGCGCGCACGCGCGGACCACCGGCCTCAGCCTGCTGGCCCTGTTCGGCGCGGGCTTCCCGGGCACCGCGCCCGGGGCCCCGGTGGTATTCGCGGCCCTGCACCTGGCGGGCCTGGCCCTGGTCGCCGCGGCCCTGGTCGTGGTCATCGGCCGGTTCTTCGGCCGGGACCTGGCCGACCAGGTGCTGACCGTGGCCATCCTGGCCAACCTGGCCTTCTACCTGGCCAGCAGCTTTTCCTCGGGGGTGCTGAACAGCCGCGAGATCGCGGTCGTGCTCCCGTTCGGCGCCGCCCTGGCCGGCCGCACCCTGGGCCCGGGGCTGGCCCGGGCCGCCTGGCCCGCGCCCGGCACCTGGACCCGGCCCGGCCGCTGGGCGGCCCGGCAGTGGCTGGCCCCGGCGCTGCTGGCCGTGCTGGCCGGGTACGCGGCCAGCCTGGGCTGCCAGCTCACTCAGGCCCCGGCCCCGCCCGCCAACGCACGCCTGGCCCGCTGGCTGGCCGCCCATCACCTGACCCAGGGCCTGAGCGGCTACTGGCAGGCGGGCAGCGTCACCCTCGACAGCGGCGGAAAGGTCACCGTCCGCCCGCTGGTGAACCACTTCGGCGGGCTGGTGCCCTACCAGTGGGAGGCCAGGCGTTCCTGGTTCGACGGACGGACCCAGGACGCCAACTTCATCGTGTTCGACCGCCGGCCGGGCTACTTCGATCACTGGGCGCCGGCCCGCGAGGTCCGCGCGGTCTTCGGCGCCCCGGCCGCCACCTACCGCACCGGCCCCTACACGATCATGGTCTGGCACCAGAACCTGCTGGCCACCCTGCACCACCGTCAGCCAGCTGCCCGCCCCTCCCGCTGACCCCCGAGCCCGCGTCCGCCCGCGGCCGCTAGAGGATCTGGGTGCGATAGCTGGCGACCGCGACGAACAGCGGCGCCGCGCAGGCCGCGTACCACCACAGCCGCCGGGGCGCCGCCAGCAGGACCAGCACCGCCAGCAGATAGACCTCGGTGAACGACCGCAGGTCGGCGTAGCCGTCCCAGTTGGCGGGGGCCAGGCAGAAGATCTCCACCAGGTACAGCACGAACGCGGCCCGCTCGTAGGCCGGGACGGCCGTGGACCGCAGGGCCAGCAGGGCGGCCACTACGAACACGGCCAGGACCAGCAGCTCCAGGTCCCAGATGAGCACCGCGCCCGGGGCCCCGGGGACCGGGGCGAACGGGTGGCCGACGTTGTGCGCGATGGCCCGCAGCCCCGCGACCAGCGGGGTCCCGGCGTTCTTGCCGCCGTCGCCCAGGATCGGGAACACGCCGGTGGCCGCCTTGAGCACCAGCTCCCAGGCCACGAAGGCCAGGCCGGGCAGGGCCCAGGCCAGGTCCTCACGCCCGGGCCGGGCCCGCCGGCGGGCCAGGGCCACCAGCCGGACCACGGCCAGCGCGAACGGGGCCACCAGGGCGGTCTCCCGGGTCAGGGCACCGGACGCGAACAAGATCCCGGCCAGCACGAAGCGCCGCCGCCGGCAGGCCAGGATCCCGGCCAGCAGGCAGGCCGCGGCCAGCGGCTCAGTCAGGTCCCGGGCCACGCTGGTGGCGAAGCCGAAGTAGCCGGCCAGCAGCAGGCCCCACAGCGCGTGCCGCCCGGCCTGCTGGGCCAGCCGCCCGCCCAGCAGGCCGATCGCGCCGATGGCCAGGACGTTGATGACGACCAGCGCGTAGGGGAGGGCCGCGGGCACACCCGCCGAGCCCAGCCAGGCCAGGGCCGAGTACCCGATCCGGACCAGCCGGTACCACTGGTCCAGGGTCACGCCGTACGCGGACCAGTGCAGGCTGGCCGGGTTACGGCCCATCCGGTAGTAGAACTGGCCGTCGTACCCGGGGTAGTGGAACACCTTGACCCCGGCCGGCAGCTGCCCGGGGTGCCCGTAGACGTTGCCGATCAGGGCCAGCCCGGACACGTTCCCGTGCAGAAGGACCAGCACCCGGGCCACCACCTCGGCGGCCACGGCGGCCAGGGCGATCAGGCCGGGGACGGCGGCGTGGTCGGCCCGCGACCGCAGCGACCGCGGCCGGCCCCGCGCCGCCGGATCGGCGGCGGTGGCGGTGGGGGCGGCGTGCACGGGGCCAGCGTACCTAACCAAGAGTGTCTGGTCAGTGACTCTAAGATCAGTCGCTGTCGGTCAGCTCGTCGAGCACCAGCCCGAGGCCGATCCCGGCCATCCACACATCCTTGGCCAGCGCCGTGCCCTGCTGGGTCGGCAGCGGGGTGCCTTCCCGGCGCATCCCGGGTGTCCGGGCGTAGAGGCCGAGCAGGCCGCCGGAGAACGCGGTCAGGCCGGCCCCGGCCACCACGGTCGGCACGAACGGCAGCAGCAGCGCGGTGCCCAGGGCGATCTCGGTGCCGGCCAGCAGCTTCACGAAGTCCTCCGGCTTGAGCTTGGCCAGGAACGGATAGGTGCCGGACGCGAACCCGTGCAGCTGCTTGGCCGTCTCTTCGTCGGCGTTCCACTTGGCGACCCCGGACTGCAGGATGAAGGCGCCGGTCACGATGCGCTGCGGCAGGTGCCGCAGCTTCACCGGAAGTCCCATGGGCTCGTCCTTTCGCGGGTGCGATCAGAAGATCGGGTAAGGACTTCATTGTCGCACCGTGCAGCAGGGCGGCTGCGTGCCGCCCGGCCGCGGCGCAGGCCAGGAAGTAGGCGTGGTCAGCGTCCGGTCCGCGCCCCATGGTGGACAGCGGCGCCGGGCTGGCCCGCAGGGCCTCGTCCAGGCCTTCGGTGCTCACCCGGACCAACGTGTGGCGGTGGCCCAGGGGTTCCGCCTCCCGCTCGACCTGGGCGCCGAACTCGCCGCCGAGGCCGGGCAGGACCACGTCGGCCGGGGCCAGCGCGACCCGGCCGTAGGCGGTCAGGCTGTGGTGGGAGATGCCGCGGTGCCGCTCGCGCGGGTCGGCGTCGCTGATCCGCAGCGCGGCCACCGGCCGGCCGCCCAGCGCGGCCACCGCGTTCACGGCCTCGCCCGCCGCCACTCCCGAGAACCCCCAGCGGGTGCCGGTGCCCAGGTTGCCGGGGCCCTGCGCCACCACGGCCACGTCGGCGCCGAGCACGTGCCGGGCCGCCAGCAGCCCGGTGTGCAAGGTGACGGTCTCCAGGTCGCCGCCGAAGGCCTGGCCCACGGTGACCGTGCCCGCCAGCCAGCCCGCCTCGCGCAAGGTGGCGCAAGCCCGGGAGAACCACGCCGGCAGGGCCCCTCCGTCGGTCATCACGTACGCGGCCCGCGCCGGGGCGGGGACGCCCGCCCCCGACCTTCGATATTCATGAAAGAAGCCCGCCAGCACGGGAGCCAGCGCCGAATGCAGGTCGGCCACGACCACGGGCATGCCGGCGATGTCGTCGGCGTCGCGGAGCACATCGTGGTGCGGCGAGTCCTGCTCGTCGGCGCCCAGCACGATGGCCTGCAGCGGGGTGTACCGGGCCTTGACCAGGTGACCGGGGCCGCTGCGGTCCGGCGGCAGCCGGTCCGGGATCGCCACCACCAGCGCGTAACCGCCGGTGCCGAGGGCCAGGTCGAGGGCGGTGGTGTTGAGCAGCACCCGGTCGCCGGGCCCGGGGCGGCCGGTCAGCGCCGGGTAGGCCAGGGCCCGCACCGGGCCCGCGGCCCCCTCCACCGTCACTTCCAGTTCGGCCGCGCCGGCCCATTCCCGGCGCACCCGGGCCACCGTGCCGTTCCGCCAAGTGATCACCCCGGCAGAGTAGCGGCCGGCACGGGCCCGAATAATGCACTCGCAGTGGCCTGGGTAGGCGAGAATGTCAGGTGACCGGGGAAGAAGGGGTTGGCCATGTCACGGCGGAAGACCGAGCGGCTGCTGAGCCTGGTGGTCTGCCTGCTGTCCACGCGGCGATACCTGACCGCGGAGCAGATCCGCCAGGCGGTGGCCGGGTACCCGGACCAGCCCGAGGCGTTCAAGCGCATGTTCGAGCGGGACAAGGAAGAACTGCGCGAGCTCGGCATCCCGCTGGAAACCGGGCCGATCAGCCCGCTGGACGGCGAGGACCTCGGCTACCGGGTCCAGCGCCAGGTCTACGAACTGCCCGAACTGGTGCTGGAGCCGGACGAGGCGGCGGTGCTGGGGCTGGCCGCCCGGGTCTGGCACAACGCCGAGTTGGCCGGGGCCGCGGCGGGCGCGCTGCTCAAGCTGCGGGCAGCCGGCATCGACACCGAAGACGTCGGCCCCGACACCCGGCAGGGCATCGAGCCTCGCGTGCACACCACCGAACCGGCCTTCGGCCCGCTGTGGGAGGCGGTGCGGGACCGGCGCCCGGTCACGTTCGCCTACCGGGCCTCCGGGCGGGCCGAACCGCAGGCCCGTGAGCTGGAGCCCTGGGGCGTGGTCAACCGGCTCGGCCACTGGTACGTGGCCGGCCGGGATCGGAACCGGGACGCCGAGCGGGTGTTCCGCCTGAGCCGCATCGCCGGCCCGGTCCGGTTCTCCGGGCCGGCGGGCAGCATCGCCGTGCCCGCCGACATCGACGTGCGTCAGGTCGTGCGCTCCTTCGACTCGTCCCCGGGCCGGGAGAACACGGCCGTGCTGCGGGTCCGGGCCGGAGCCGGCTACGGCCTGCGCCGCTACGCCGCCGTCCCGGCGGTCCCGGCGGCCGACGGCTGGGACACGGTCCATGTGCCGTACACCGATCTCAGCTACTTCGCCGACCAGGTGGCCTCGTTCGGCGCCGACGTCGTGGTGATCGAGCCGCCCGACCTGCGCGACGCGGTGATCCGCCGCCTGAAGGGGGCCCTCACATGAGCGCGCGCCCTCCGCGGCGAGCGGGCAACACCGTGACCTCGGCCGAGCGGCTGCAGCGGCTGCTGGCCCTGGTGCCCTACGTGGTCAGCCGCCAGGCGGTGGGCCTGGCCGACACCGCCGCCGCCTTCGGCCTGACCGAGCGGGAACTGGTCGACGACCTCAACCTGCTCTGGTGTGTCGAGCTGCGCGACCCGGACCCGTACTGCCCGATCGACCTGTCCTACGAGGGCGGCGAGATCGTGGTCAGCCAGGCCGAGTCCATCGTGCGGCCGCTGCGGCTGGCGGTGGACGAGGCCAGCGCGCTGCTGATCGCGCTGCGGATGCTGGCCGACGTGCCCGGCCTGGAGGACCGGTCCGCGCTCAGCCGGCTGATCGCCAAGCTGGAAGCCGCGGCCGGGGAGGCCGCCGCGCCCGCGACCCAGGTCGCGGTGCAGGTCGACCGGCCCAGCGGGGACGAGGCCGTGGCCCGGATCCGGGACGGGCTGGCCCGGCGGCGGCGGCTGCACCTGCGCTATTACGTGCCCGGCCGGGACGAGGCCACCGAACGCGACGTGGACCCGATGCGGCTGCTGGTGGTGGAGGGCCGCGCCTACCTAGAGGGCTGGTGCCGCCGGGCCGACGGGGTGCGGTTGTTCCGGCTGGACCGCGTCCTGGGCATCGAGGTGCTCGACGTGCCCGCCGACGTCCCGGCCGACGCCCAGCCGGTCGACGTGGACCAGGGCCTGTTCCGGCCGTCGGACGAGGACGTGCACGTGGTCCTGGAGGTGTCGCCCGGCGGCCGCTGGGTGGCCGAGTACTACCCGACCGAATCGATCACCGAGCTCGGCGAAGGGCGGCTCCGGATCCAGCTGCGCACGCCGGACACCCAGTGGGTGCGGCGGCTGGCTCTGCGACTGGGGGAGGACGGCCGGGTCGTGGCCCCCGAGGGCCTGCGCGCCCAGGTCCGCGACGACGCCACCGCCGCCCTGGCCGGCTACACCGCCAGCTAACGCCCTCCGCCGGGTTCCTCCGGTTCGGCGGACCCGCCGGCGGGCCGGACGTCGGCCAGCACCGCCGCTGCCGCCCCGGCCGTGTCAGTCGCCGGGTGTGACCGGTAGCGATTCCACAGAAACCGCGGTCCGGTCGAGGTCGTCACCACCCATACCGGCACCCCGTGCACCAGCAGGTAGGGCAGAAAGGGGCGCCGCTCTTGCCACTGCAGCTCGGAGGGCACCTCGCTCCCGGCCGAGGCCACGATCACCCGGGCCAGTCTGCGCAGGTACTGGGCTTGCTGCCGCCGCTCGGGATCCAGCCACGGCGCCGGGGGCCGGTCACGCCCTGCTAGCAACGTTCCTCCCGGGCCGAAGGGGACAAAAATCGCCGATCATCCCCATACAGCGCCGGGCCGCCGGTACGCGTCACTACGCTCGTAGCGGCGCAATGTTCACCGATCCGCAAGCGGCACGCGGCCGGTCAGGTCTCCCGGCCGGCCAGACCTGACGTGTACACTCGCCAGAGAAATGCCCCGACCGCGGGGGGGCCTCATCCCCGCCACTGAGGACGGAAATGATAGGCGACCTTTTCGACAGTCCGTGGAAGATCCTGATTGTCGCCATCGTGATCATCGTGCTCTTCGGTTCCGCGAAGCTGCCGGCGGCGGCCAGGTCTCTCGGCCGGTCCATGCGCATCCTGAAGTCCGAGGTCTCGAACTTGCACGAGGACGAGGACGAGGACAAGAGCGGCCAGTCCCCGGTGGCGGCCCCGGCCCAGCTCGCCGCGGCGGCTCCCGTGGCGGCCCCGGCCCCCGCTCCGGCGGCTCCGGCTCAGCCGACCGCCCAGCAGGACCAGGCGTGGTCCGCGACCACCCAGCAGGTCGCCGGCCAGGCGGCCCACCAGGCCCGGATCGACAGCCTGGAGCAGCAGATCCAGGAGCTCAAGCAGTCAGCCGACAAGAAGGCGGCAGTGTCCGCGGACCAGCAGCCGCGCTGATTCCGGGTCCCGGCCATGGCCAGCAAAATGGGTGAGGCGGTCAACGGCGCGCGCATCGCTGGCGGGCGCCTGATCGCAGCGTCCAAGAAGAGCGGCGACGAAGGTCGCATGCCGCTCATCGAGCATCTGCGTGAGCTGCGTAACCGGCTGGTCAAGGCCGCGCTGGCCCTGGTTGTGGCCATGGTGGTCGGGTTTGTGTTCTTCCACCCGATCTGGAGTTTCGTCACTCATCCGTTCTGCTCGGCCAAGATCAATGGTCATTCGGGCTGCAAGGTGGTGGGTGACCAACTGGTCATCAGCGGGGTGTTCGACCCGTTCATGCTGCGGGTCAAGGTCGCGTTCTTCGTGGGGCTGATCCTGGCCTCGCCGGTGTGGCTGTATCAGCTGTGGGCCTTCATCGCCCCGGGCCTGTACCGGAAAGAGAAGCGCTGGGCCTACCTGTTCGTGGGCATCGCCGCGCCGCTGTTCGCGACGGGGGCGGTGCTGGCCTACTTCGTGATGAGCCGGGGCCTCAGGTACCTGCTGGGGCTGTCGCCCACGGATGTGCTGGTGCTGCCGAGCATCGACACCTACCTGAGCTACTTCCAGGGCATGATCCTGGGTTTCGGGCTGGCCTTCGAGCTGCCGCTGGCCCTGGTCATCTTGAACATGGCCCACATTCTGACCCATGCCCGGTTCGCCAAGTGGCGGCGGCTGATGCTGTTCTCGGCGTTCCTGTTCGCGGGCATCGCCAACCCGAGCCCGGACCCGATCAGCATGCTGCTGCTGGCCGTCCCGTGCGTGGTGCTGGTCGAGGTGGCCGAGGTCGTCATCTACTTCAACGACCGCCGCCGGGCCCGGACCGCCGACCCGTACGCGAACCTGTCCGACGACGAGGCCTCCCCGCTCGAAATGGACGACGGCGAGCCCGTGGACCCCGTGGACCACAGCCACCTGAACTAACACCTGAGGCCGGTGGCCTAGTCTGGGGTCATGGCCCCTGCGCTCGTTCGGGGAGACGATGACTCTCCGGAATCTTCCGCACGGACCCCGGCTCAGCGGTACGCGGCGTTTCGTGACCGCCAGGCCTATCCGGAGCTGGCCAGTTTCCGCGCCCTGTACGACTTCGAGTTCGACGACTTCCAGCTTCAGGCCTGCACCGCGCTGAACAGCGGCGACGGCGTGCTGGTGGCCGCTCCCACCGGGTCCGGCAAGACCGTGGTCGGCGAGTTCGCCGTGCACCTGGCCCTGGAGCGGGGTCTCAAGTGCTTCTACACCACGCCGATCAAGGCGCTGTCCAACCAGAAGTACGCCGACCTGGTCCGCCGCTACGACAGCAAGACCGTCGGCCTGCTCACCGGCGACAACAGCGTCAACGGCGAGGCGCCGATCGTGGTCATGACCACCGAGGTGCTGCGCAACATGCTGTACGCGGGGTCGCCCACGCTCAAGGGGCTCGGCTTCGTGGTGCTGGACGAGGTGCACTACCTGGCCGACCGGTCCCGCGGCGCGGTGTGGGAAGAGGTCATCATCCACCTGCCCGAATCGGTGGCGGTGGTGGCCCTGTCGGCCACGGTCAGCAACGCCGAGGAGTTCGGCGACTGGCTGGACAGCGTGCGCGACGGGGTCACGGTCATCGTCGATGAGCTGCGCCCGGTCCCGCTCTGGCAGCACATGATGGTCGGCACCCGGCTCTACGACCTGTTCACCGACCCGGCCGGGACCCGGGTCAACCCGGACCTGGTCCGGATGGCCCAGCGGGACCGGTGGGCCCAGCCGCAGGCCGCGGTGACCGGGAGCAGCCGGCCCGGCCGCGGCGGGCGGCGCGTCCACCCCGGCCGCCGCAACGCGGCCATGGCCGGCCGGGCGGGCGGCCCGCGGGCCGTGCGGGCCCGGCCGCCGTACCGGCCCGACGTGGTCTCCCGGCTGGACGCGTCCGGGCTGCTGCCCGCGATCGAGTTCATCTTCAGCCGCGCGGGCTGCGACGCCGCCGTGCAGCAGTGCCTGGCCGCCGGGCTGCGGCTGACCCAGCCGGACGAGATCGCCACCATCACCGAGTTCGTCGAGCAGCGCACCACCGACATCCCCGACGAGGACCTGGCCGTGCTGGGCTACGGGGAGTTCCTGACCGGGCTGCAGCGCGGCATCGCCGCCCACCACGCGGGCATGCTGCCCGCGTTCAAGGAGATCGTCGAGGAACTGTTCTCGGCCGGCCTGGTCCGGATCGTGTTCGCGACCGAGACCCTGGCCCTGGGCATCAACATGCCGGCCCGGACCGTGGTCATCGAGAAGCTCGACAAGTGGAACGGCGAGACCCACGCCGAGCTGACCCCGGGGGAGTACACCCAGCTGACCGGCCGGGCCGGGCGGCGCGGCATCGACGTCGAGGGTCACGCGGTCGTGCTGTGGCAGCCGGGGACCGACCCCGAGGCCGTGGGCGGCCTGGCCGGCACCCGGACCTACCCGCTGAACTCGAGCTTCCGCCCCTCCTACAACATGGCGGTCAACCTGACCGGCCGGGTGGGGCGGTCCGCGGCCGCCTCCCTGCTGGAGTCGTCGTTCGCCCAGTTCCAGGCCGACCGGGGCGTGGTCGGGCTGGCCCGGCAGATCAAGCGTAACCAGGACCTGATGGCCGAGCTGACCGAGAAGATGGCCTGCGACCAGGGTGACTTCGGCCAGTACGCGGACCTCCGGCGGCAGCTGTCCGACCTGGAGACCGACCTGTCCCGGCGCAAGGCCGCCGCCCGCCGGGCCGAGGCGGCCCGGTCCCTGGAGACACTGCGCCGTGGCGACATCATCCGGGTGCCGGGCGGCCGCCGGGCCGGGATGGCCGTGGTGCTGGAGACCGTCCCCCGCGGCGCGGGCGGGCCGCGGGACCACGGGCCCAACCTGGCCCCGGTCGCGGGCGACCGCGGCCGGATGGCGGCCATGGCCGGACAGGGCCCGCTCGTGCTCACGGCCAACCGGCAGGTCAAGCGGCTGTCACTGGCCGACTTCCCGGTCCCGGTCGAGGCCGTGGACCGGATCAAGATCCCGGGTTCGTTCAGCGTCCGGTCGCCGCAGCACCGCCGCGACCTGGCCGCCACCATGCGCAACCGGCTGGCCGGCCGGGAGATCGAGGGCCCGCGCCGGGCCTCCGACTGGGACGACGACCGGCCCGGCGGGGCCGCGGGCCAGCAGGAGATCGCCAGCCTGCGGCGGCGGCTGCGCCAGCACCCTGCTCACGGCTGCCCGGACCGGGACGAGCACATACGGTACGCCGAGCGCTACCAGCGGCTCAAGCGGGAGACCGAGGCGCTGGAGAAAAAGGTGGCCAGCCGCTCGCACGTCATCGCCCGCACCTTCGACCGGGTGTGCGCGGTGCTGGAGAGCCTGGGCTACCTGACCGGGGACACCGTCACCCCCGAAGGCCGCATGCTGGGCGGCCTGTACAGCGAACTGGACCTGCTGGCCGCCGAATGCCTGCGCCGCGGCTACTGGGACGGCCTGGACACCCAGGAACTGGCCGCGTGCGTGTCGGCGCTGACCTTCGAGTCCCGGCAGAACGATGACGCGGCCCGGCCCCGGCTGCCGTCCTCCAAGGTCCGGGAGGTGCTGAGCCGCATGGTCCGCACCTGGGGCCAGCTGGACGAACTGGAGAAGGACAACCACGTCTCGTTCCTGCGCGAGCCCGACCTGGGCTTCGCGTTCGCCGCCTACCAGTGGGCGGGCGGCGCCCGGCTGGACGACGTGCTGTCCGACTCCGACCTGACCCCGGGCGACTTCGTGCGGGCCATCAAGCAGCTCATCGACCTGCTCGACCAGATCGCGGCCGCCCCCCGCTCCGGCCAGGCCAGCCCGGTCGTGGCCGAGACGGCCCGGGCCGCCATCGACGCCATCCGCCGCGGCGTGGTCTCCTACACCACCGTCACCGACTAAGGCTTGTTCAAAAGTAATTAGTGTGGCGTGCCCGGTCTGCCGGTGCGCTTCCCGGCGCGAGCGGAACCCTCACGCAGCTCACCAGCCCCGCTGGACCCAGCGATCCGCCGCCCCTGCGGCCCCTGAGAACAGGCTTTAGCCTCCGCCCGTGCCGTGGCGCTCCCCGACCCATCAACCTCCTCTATGGGCGACTGATGATCTTGGCATTAGTGCTATGGGTGGGACCGGGGTATCCAGGTGGTGAGAGTTAGCTGCCGCTGCCAGGAGGTGTGATCGTGCCCGCCACCACCGTTCGTTCGACCTGTCCGGCCGTCCTCACGTCCGCCGTGCGCGCCGCGGTCCGCCCGGGCGGCCCGGCCCCCGCCGTCTCGGCCCGGGTCGCCGAGGCGCTCGCCGGTCACCTGCCCGAACCCGCTCAGCTGCTGGCCCCGGCCCAGCTGGCCGGCGATCCCGCCAAGTACCAGACCCACCGGGTGCACGTGGAGCCGGACGGCTCGTTCTCGATCGCGGTCATGGTCTGGCGGCCCGGCCAGGTCACCCCGATCCACGACCACGTCTCCTGGTGCGTGACCGGCGTGCTGCAGGGTGTCGAGTACGAGGAGATCTTCCGTCTCGGCCCGGACAGCTCCCCGGATGGGGGCTCGCTGGTCACGGTGACCCGGCGCGAGAACCAGCCGGGCACGGTGGCGGGCTTCGCCCCGCCCGGTGACATCCACCGCGTCCGCAACAGCGGCGACGGCATCGCGGTCTCCATGCACATCTACGGCGCCGACCTGGCCCGGCTGGGCTCGAGCATCCGCCGCGTCTACGAGCTCCCGGTCGAGGTTCCGGTCCCGCGCTGATCCCGGCGGGCGGCCCACTCGTGGTCCAGGATCGACATCAGGATCTCGTCGTACCAGTGCCCGTCGTGCAGCACTGACTCACGCAGCCGGCCTTCCTCGCTGAACCCGGCCTTCTGGTAGGCCCGGATCCCGGCCGGGTTGAACGGCGCCACCCCGAGCTGAATGCGATGCAGCCCCAGCTCCCGGAACCCGTAGTCCACGATGACCCGCATCGCGTCGGAGCCGTAGCCCCGGCCGAGGTAGTCACGGCCCAGGCCGATGCCGAGGGTGGCACCCCGGCTTTTCGGCCGCAGGCCGGCCAGGCTGATCATGCCGATCAGCTCCACCGCGCCGTCGAGCTTCACGATGGCGAAGCCCAGGCCGTCATCGCCGTTCGCGCATCGCTGGGTGATCCGCTCCCGGGCCGCCGCCTCCGATTGCGGGGCCACCCGGTCGGTCAGCGTGGTCAGCCGCCCCGGGTCCATGTCCCACCGTGCCAGCGTGGCCAGGTCGTCATCCAGCACCCCGCGCAGTCCCACCCGGTCGCCGGTCAGGATCGAGTCGCCGTAGGCGAACGCGCTGGCCGCATCGATGAGTTCGCTCATGCCCCCGATCCTGCCGCACGCACGCTCCGGCCCTCGTCCCGCCGGGCGGCCCACTCGTGCTCGAGGATGGACATCAGGACATCGTCGTACCAGCGCCCGTCGTGCAGCACTGCCTCGCGGCGCCGGCCTTCCTCGGTGAACCCCGCCTTCTCGTAAGCGCGGATCCCGCCCTGATTGAACGGCGCCACGCTGAGCCCGATGCGGTGCAGACCCAGCTCGCGAAACCCGTAACCGACGATGATGCGCATCGCGTCGGTGCCGTAGCCCTGTCCGATGTGCTCCCGGCCGAGCGCGATGCCGATCGTGGCCTGGCGGTTCTTGGCCCGGATGCTGAAGATGCTGACGTGCCCGACCAGCACCGCCGGGTCGTCCAGCGTCTCGATGGCGAAGCCGAGGGTGTCGTCCTCGTTCGCGCTCCACTTGGCGATGCGCTCCTTGGCCGCGGCCTCCGACGGCGGGGCCACCCGGGCCATCAGCGTGACTTCGCGCCCGGCGTCCATCTCCCACCGGGCCAGGGTGGCCACCTCGTCCTCGCGGACCCCGCGCAGCCGTACTCGGTCGCCGGCCAGCAGCGAATCACCGTACTCGAAGGCACTGGCCACATCGTTCAGTTTCATCATGAGCCCGATCCTGCCGCACACCCGCTCAACAGCCCAGGAATTTTTTCACTGCTCCCGGGCTTGCTAAAAGAAGTTCGCCGATATATCGTCGAGCTAGCTAGACAGTAACGAGGATATCTAGATGGTCATCCAACGGGGTGACACCTGGGTGCGCCGTCGAGGGTCCTCCTGCCTGGCGCTCATACAGCCAGACAACGAAGGAGAACGAGATGCATGAGGAAATGTGGGGCCGCCGTGGCGGTGGCCCACGAGGCCGCGGGCGGGGCCCGCGGCGAGGTGGTGGCTGGGGCGGTCCGCCGCCCGAGTTCATGCGCGGCGGTCCGGGCGGCTTCGGGGGCCCGTTCGGCGGCGGCCGTGGCCGCGGTCCGCGGGTCCGGCGGGGGGATGTCCGCGCGGCGGCCCTGTCCCTGCTGGCCGAGGGCCCGCGCAACGGCTACCAGATCATCCAGGAGATCAGTGAGCGCACCGACGGGGTGTGGCGGCCCAGCCCGGGTTCGGTCTACCCCGCGCTCCAGCAGCTTGAGGATGAGCAGCTGATCCAGCCCGAGACCGGTGAGAGCGGCCGCAAGGCATTCGCCCTGACCGACGAGGGCCGGGCCTACACCGAGTCGCACGCCGACGAGCTGGCCGCGTCCTGGGACGCGGTGACCGGCAGCGTCGACGACGGCGAGGTGCAGCTCCGTCAGCTGATCCGCCAGGTCCTGATGGCCGTTTCCCAGGTCAGCCAGGCCGGGTCGGCCGCTCAGGTGAAGCAGGCCGGCCAGGTCCTGACCGATACCCGGCGGTCGCTGTACCGCATCCTCGCCGCCGATGACGACGAGGACGGCAGCAGCGACTCCGAGACTGCGGAGCAGTGAGGGCCGGTCCCGCCCAAGGCTGCGGCCCGTACCCACTCGGGTGCGGGCCGCAGCTATGACCCAGCGACGTTAAGCTCAGCTTGAATCCGCAGAGGGAGGCACCTGAGTGGCCGTACAGACCAGCGACGCGGCGTCAGCCAGCGAGGTTTCCGGTAACCGGGGCGCAGCGATCACCGTCAGCAAGCTGACCAAGAAGTACGGGGAGATCGAAGCGGTCCGGGGGATCGACTTCGAAGTCGCCGCGGGTGAGACGTTCGGCTTCCTCGGCCCCAACGGGGCCGGCAAGTCGACCACCATCAGCATCTTGTGCACGCTGGTGAAGCCCACCTCCGGCCAGGCTGTCGTGGCCGGTCACGACGTGGTCCGCGAGCGGGACACCGTGCGCCGCAACATCGGCCTGGTGTTCCAGGACACGACCCTCGACACCTACCTGACCGCCGAGCAGAACCTGCGCTTCCACGCCGACCTGTACGGCGTGCCCAAGCCCGCGGTCGCGCCCCGGATGAAGCAGGTGCTGGACATGGTGGGGCTGTGGGACCGGCGGGAGGGCCTGGTCCGGACGTACTCGGGCGGCATGCAGCGGCGGCTGGAGATCGCGCGCGGCCTGCTGCACGCCCCGCACGTGCTGTTCCTGGACGAGCCGACCGTCGGCCTGGACCCGCAGACCCGATCGTCGATCTGGCAGTACATCAACGAGCTCAAGCAGCGTGAGGACATCACGATCTTCCTCACCACGCACTACATGGACGAGGCCGAGCACTGCGACCGGATCGCCATCATCGACCAGGGCCAGATCGTGGCCATCGACACGCCGGAAGCGCTCAAGGCCAGCGTGGGCAAGGACCGGGTGCAGATCAGCACCGCCGATGACCAGGCCGCGATCGCCGGGCTGGCCGAGCGGTTCGGCCTCGAGGCGGCAATCCACGACGGGCTGGTCACGTTCTCGGTGGAGTCGGGGGAGCGGTTCGTGCCCCGGCTGTTCGCCGAGCTGGGCGTGTCCATCCGGTCGGTCAGCGTGGCCCGGCCGTCACTGGACGACGTGTTCATGTCCTACACCGGCCGCACGATCCGCGATACCGAGGCCAGTGCCGGGGACGCCAACCGGGCCATGGTCCAGCGTTTCCGCGCCGGGAGGCGATGACCGATGACCGCCCCGACCACCACCCAGCCTGCCGCCCCGGCCGACCCTGACCTTTCCAGCCTCATCCGCGTCGCCGTGCCCGAGCGGGGTCTGCGCCAGGACCTGCGCGCGGCCGGCATCGTCTGGCGCCGCGAGTGGATCAGGTTCCGTACCGACCGCCTGCGTGCGGTCACGTCGCTGATCCAGCCCATACTGTTCCTGTTCGTCCTGGGCAGCGGGCTCGGCTCGCTGGCCGGGCGCGGCCTGCCCCCCGGCATCAGCTTCCGCACGTTCATCTACCCGGGCGTGGTCGCGATGGGCGTACTGTTCACCGCGATCTTCTCGGCCGGCTCGATCGTCTGGGACCGGGAGTTCGGCTTCCTGCGCGAGATGCTGGTGGCGCCGGTCAACCGGGGCGCCATCGTCCTCGGCAAGTGCCTGGGCGGGGCCACCGTGGCCACCTTCCAGGGCATCATCGTGCTGGCCCTGGCCGGGCTGGCCGGCGTCCCGTACAACCCGGTCCTGATCCTGACCCTGATCGGCGAGCTGCTGCTGCTGTCGTTCACGCTGACCGCGTTCGGGGTCATGATGGCGGCCCGCATCAAGCAGTTCCAGGCGTTCATGGCCCTGACCCAGATGCTAGTCCTGCCGCTGTTCTTTCTTTCCGGCGCGCTCTACCCGCTGACCGGGCTCCCCGCCTGGCTCACCGTGCTCACCCGCATCGACCCGCTCACCTACGTCGTCGACCCCATGCGCCTGGCCGTGTTCAGCCACCTGAACATCAGCCCGGCCGCGCTGCACAAGCTGGCCCCCGGCGTGTCCTGGGGCGGCTGGACCGTGCCGCTCGGCCTGTCCCTGGGCATCGTGGCCCTGATGGGCCTCATCATGTTCACCGTGGCCATCATGGAGTTCAACAAGGCCGAATGACCTGTGGGTGGGC
>DASXMW010000019.1:0-53960 GCA_036495425.1 Streptosporangiaceae bacterium
TAAGCCCCGGAAATGCCGCCATCGACCAGGAACGAAGAAGCGGTGATGAACGAGGCGTCATCGCTGGCCAGGAAGGCCACCGCGGCCGCGATCTCGCTGGCCTCGCCGAAGCGGCCCATCGGGATGTGCACCATGCGGCGCGCGGCCCGCTCCGGGTCGGCCGCGAACAGCTCCTGGAGCAGGGGCGTGTTGACCGGGCCCGGGCACAGCGCGTTGACCCGGATGCCCTCCCGGGCGAACTGGACGCCCAGCTCGCGGCTCATGGCCAGTACCCCGCCCTTGGACGCGGTGTAGGAGATCTGCGAGGTGGCCGCGCCCATCACGGCCACGAACGAGGCCGTGTTGATGATCGAGCCCTTGCCCTGCCGCCGCATGTAGGGGATGACTTCCTTGCAGCACAGGTAGACCGAGGTCAGGTTGACCTCCTGGACCCGGCGCCAGGCGTCCAGCCCGGTCTCCAGGATCGAGTCGTCCTCGGGCGGCGAGATCCCGGCGTTGTTGAACGCCACGTCAACCGACCCGTGAGCGGCGAACGCGGCCGCATACATGGCCGTCACGTCCTCGGCCACGGTCACGTCGGCCCGGACGAACAGCCCGTCCACCTCGGCGGCGGCCTTCTTGCCGGCCTGCTCGTCGATGTCCACCGCCACCACCGAAGCACCCTCGGCCGCGAACCGCCGGACCGTGGCCAGCCCGATGCCGCTGCCGGCCCCGGTGACCACGGCCGTCCGCCCGTCGAGCCGCCCCTGCCCTCGCCCCTGCACTCCGTCCTCCCCTAATCGGTCGCGATGAAGACGTTCTTTTCCTCGGTGAAGGCCAGCGGCGCGTCCGGCCCCAGCTCGCGCCCCAGCCCGGACTGCTTGAACCCGCCGAACGGGGTCGAATACCGGACCGAGGAGTGTGAGTTGACCGACAGGTTGCCAGCCTGGACCGCCCGGGACACCCGGATCGCCCGCCCGGTGTCCCGGGTCCAGATGGAGCCGGACAGCCCGTACGGCGTGGCGTTGGCCAGCCGGATCGCGTCGTCTTCGTCGTCGAACGGCACCACGCAGGCCACCGGCCCGAACACCTCGTCCCGCCACGCCGGCAACTCAAGCACCACTGGCCCGGCCAGCACGGTGGGCGCGTACCAGAACCCGGCCCCCGAGGGCGCTGACCCGCGGAACGCCACCGGTGCATCAGCAGGCACGAACGAGCGCACCCGGTCCCGCTGGGCCGCCGAGATCAACGGCCCCATCTCGGTCTTCTCGTCGCCGGGGTCCCCGACGACCACGCCCTGCACCGCCGCCTCGAACAGGGCCATGAACCGGTCGAACACCGGGCGCTGGACCAGTATCCGGGACCGCGCGCAGCAGTCCTGCCCGGCGTTGTCGAACACCGCGTACGGTGCCGTCGCGGCGGCCTTTTCCAGGTCCGCGTCGGCGAAGACCAGGTTCGGGCTCTTGCCGCCCAGTTCCAGGGTGACCCGCTTGGTCTGGCCCGCGCAGGCGGCCATGATTGATTGGCCCACCGGTACCGAGCCGGTGAAGCAGATCTTGGCCACGGCCGGGTGCTCGACCAGGAAGCGCCCCACCACCGCCCCGCGTCCGGGCAGCACCTGCAGCGTGCCCTCGGGCAGCCCGGCTTCCAGCGCCAGCTCGGCCAGCCGCAGCGCGGTCAGCGGGGTCAGCTCGGCCGGCTTGAGCAGCACCGCGTTCCCGGCCGCCAGGGCCGGGGCGAAACCCCAGCTCGCGATCGGCATGGGGAAGTTCCAGGGCACGATCACGCCGACCACGCCCAGCGGCTCGTGGAACGTCACGTCCAGGCCGCCCGCCACCAGGATCTGCCGCCCGGACAGGCGCTCCGGCGCCCCGGCGTAGTACAGCAGCACGTCCCGGACCGCGGCCGCCTCGCCCCGGGCGCTGGCGATCGGGTGCCCGGCCTCGGCCACCTCCAGCTGAGCCAGTTGCTCCAGGTCCCGGTCCACCAGCGTCGCCAGCGTCCGCAGCAGCCGGGCCCGGTCGGCCGGGGCCAGCCCGCCCCACACCACCGCCGCCTGTTCGGCTCGCCGCACCGCCGCCTCGGCCTCGGCCGCCGCCACTTCCGGCACGGAAGTGACAACGGCCTCGGTGGCCGGGTTCAGCACCTCGTGAACGCCACCACCGGTGGCGCTCATAGCCGCTCGAAACAACGGCGCAGCTCCCAGTCGGTCACCGCGGCGTTGTAGGCGTCCAGCTCGACCCGGGCCATGTTGGCGTAGTGGGCCACCACCTCGGGGCCGAACGCCGACTCCACCAGCTCCGACGACGACCACAGCCGGGCCGCCTCGTCCAGCGTCCGCGGCACCTGCGGCAGCCCCGCCCGGCCGTAGGCGTTGCCCCCGGTCGGGGCGGGCAGCTCCAGGCCCTGCTCGACCCCGTGCAGCGCCGCCGCCACCAGCCCGGACACGGCCAGGTAGGGGTTCACGTCGCCGCCCGGCACCCGGCACTCGATCCGCAGCGACGGCCCGTGCCCGACCAGCCGCAGCGCGCAGGTCCGGTTGTCCTCGCCCCAGGCCACCGTGGTCGGGGCGAAGCTGCCGTCCTGGTAGCGCTTGTAGGAGTTGACGTTCGGCGCGAACAGCAGGGTCAGCTCGCGCAGCCCGGCCAGCAGCCCGGCGATGATCTGCCCGCCGGTCTCGGACAGCCCGTAGTCGCCGTCGCCCGACATGACCGGCCGCCCGCCGGAGTCCCGGAACGACAGGTGGATATGGCAGGAGTTGCCTTCCCGGTCGTTGGGCTTGGCCATGAAGGTCAGGCTGCAGCCGTGGGCGGCCGCGATCTCCTTGGATCCGGTCTTGTACACCACGTGCTGGTCGCAGGTGGTCAGCGCGTCCTTGTACAGGAACGCGATCTCGTGCTGGCCCGGGTTGCACTCGCCCTTTGCCGACTCGACCGTCATCCCGGCCTTGGCCATGCTGAGCCGGATGTCCCGCAGCAGCGGCTCGATCCGGGACGTGCCCAACACCGAGTAGTCGACGTTGTAGCGGTTGGCCGGGGTGAGCCCGCGGTAGTTCTTGTCCCAGGCCTGCTCGTAGGAGTCCTCGAACACGATGAACTCCAGCTCGGTTCCGGCGTAGGCGGTCCAGCCCCGCTCGGCCGCCTTGGCCAGCTGGCGCTTGAGCATCTGCCGGGGCGACGGCGCCACCGGCGTGCCGTCCAGCTTCCGCACGTCGGCCAGCACCAGCGCGGTGCCCTCGTGCCAGGGCAGCATCCGGATCGTGGCTGGGTCCGGGACCAGCACGAAGTCCCCGTAGCCGCTCTCCCAGGACGTCAGCTCGTAGCCGTCCACCGTGTTCATGTCGATGTCCACGGCCAGCAGGTAGTTGCAGGCCTCGGTGCCGTGCCGGACGACCTCGTCCACGAAGTAGGGGGCGTGCAGCCGCTTGCCCTGCAGCCGTCCCTGCATGTCGGTCAGGGCCACGATCACCGTGTCCACCGTGCCGGCCGCGACCGCGGCGCTGATCTCCTCGAAGTCGGTCACCCGCCCGTTGGCGGACGTGCTGCCGGATATGTCAACCACTAGGCCAGTGACTCCAGTTCATTCTCGATCGCGGCCAGTTCCTCCGCGCTGCCCTGGACCTTCGGCCCCTTGAACCAGCGCCGGGCCGAGGCGAACCAGTAGATGGTGGCGAAGCCCAGCACCACGAGCACGGCGATCACCGTGTAGTTGAACGTCTTGGCCGTGACCGGGGACGCGGTGGGCAGCATGAACAGGATCGCGATGAACGCGACCCAGACCACCGCGATGATCCCGATCGGCCGGGACCAGCGGCCCAGGTGCCACGGCCCGGGCACGAAGTCCGCGCCGCGCAGCAGCCGCAGCAGCGTGGGCAGCACGTAGGCCACGTACAGGCCGATGACCGCGATGGACGTCACCGCCACGTACGCGGTGCTGTTCCACAGCGCGGGCAGGCCCAGGATGAGCGCGCCCCCGGCCGCCAGCCAGATGGCGTTGGTCGGCGTCCGGGTCCGCGGGTTGATCTTGTGCCAGATGCGGGAGCCGGGCAGCGCCCCGTCCCGGGAGAAGGCGTAGATCATCCGCGAGTTGGCGGTCACCGAGGCCATCCCGCAGAACAGCTGGGCCACCACCACCACGACCAGCAGCAGCTTGCCGCCGGTGTTGCCGATGGCGTCCACGAAGATCTGGGCCGGCGGCACGGTCGCGGTCGATTCCGTGGCGTAGTGCTGGATGGCGAACGTGATCCCGATCAGCAGCACCCAGCCCGCGGCCAGCGAGACCAGGATCGAGGTGACGATGCCGCGCGGGCCGGCCGTGGCCGCGTCCCGGGTCTCCTCGGTCATGTGGGCCGAAGCGTCGTAACCGGTGAACGTGTACTGGGCCAGCAGCAGACCGAGCAGCGCGACGTAGAACGTCGAGCCCCAGCCGGTGTTGTTGACGAAGTGCCCGAACACGAACGACGCCGACTGGTGGTGGCTGGGCACGAAGACCAGCACGGACACGATGAGCAGGACGCCGATGATGTGCCACCACACGCTGACGTCGTTGAAGATGGCCACCAAGCTCACGCCGAACTGGTTGAGCAGCGCGTGCACGACCAGGATCGCGGCGAACAGCAGGATCGTGTGCCAGGGCCGGGTGTCGAAGCCCCACTGCAGGTCGAGCAGGGCGTTCAGGAAGAACGCGGCCCCGAAGTCGATGCCGGCCGTGACCGCGACCTGGCCCAGGAAGTTGAACCAGCCGGTGTACCACGACCACGCGGGCGCGTTCTTCTTGGCCAGCTTGGCCGACCAGTAGTACAGGCCGCCCGCCGTCGGGTAGCTGGAGCACACCTCGGCCATGGCCAGCCCGACGAACAGCGTCATGACCCCGACGAACGGCCAGCCCCAGGTGATCAGGGCGGGCCCGCCGGTGTTCATCCCGCTCCCGTACAGGGTCAGGCAGCCGGACAGGATCGAGATGATCGTGAACGAGACCGCGAAGTTCGAGAAGCCGGACATGTGCCGCCGGAGCTCCTGGGCGTAGCCCATGTCGTGCAGGCGGCGCTCGTCGTCGTTCAGGGTGGTGCCGCTGGACGCGACCGGCGTGCTGGGCGGGGGAGTGGGGGCGGGAACAGCGGTCTCGTCGGCTGACACAGAGCCTCCCTGAGGGCCGGGCGGGATGACGCTTACGACAACGGCGGTCGACGATGATCAGCCAGAACTCGGCTCATATGCCTGAACCTGATCCATTGAATTAGGGTTATTGACGCATTACGAGCGGGCCGTGTCAAGATCCGGTTCATCCCGCCCGGCGTCACCCCCGCTCAGCTCCCCCTCGTCACTCCCGCCACCGGCGTCACCCAGGAACCCGCGCAGCAGCGCCGCCGTCCCCTCCACGTGCTCTTCCATGGCCTGCCGGGCCTGGTCCGGGTCGCCGGTCAGGATGGCTCGCACGATCGCCGTGTGCTGCCGGTTGGAGTGGACCAGGTTGCGTTCCAGCATGGGGATGGCGTTGAGCAGGTCGACCAGGTGCACTCGGACCTCGACCACCGACGTGGTCAGCAGGGCCGACCCGGCCGCCTCGGCCACGGCCAGGTGCAGCCGGGTGTCGGCCTGGCGGTAGGCGGCCAGGTCCGCGCTCTCCACCGCGGCCAGGCTGGCCGCCAGCTCCTCCCGCTGCCGCTGGGACAGCGAGGCCCGGGCGGCGGTCTCGGCCGCGCCCGCCTCCACGATCCGCCGGAAGGTCAGCGCGTCGGTGAGCAAGTCGCCCATGCCCTGGGCGGCGCGGGTCAGCTCGCCGTGCGGGATCGGGTCCGGCTGGTAGATGACGAACGTGCCGCCGAACCGGCCGCGCCGGGTCTCCACGTAGCCGGCCGCGGCCAGCTCGCGCAGGGCGTCGCGGACGGTGACCCGGCTGACGCCCAGGCGCCCGGCCAGCTCCCGTTCCGGCGGCAGCCGGTCCCCGTAGCCGTGCACGCCGAGCCGGATGCCGTCCAGCAGCCGTTCCACCGTCTCTTCGAAGGCGTTGCCGGTCCTGACCGGGCGGAACACCGCGTCGGTGATGGCGGATGACGCTTCCGGCACGGCGGCGCTGCCTCCCGGCTGGATGCAGCGGCGGTTCCGGCTGCTTAATGGACCAAGAATAGACCGGCGATCACGAAACGACCATGTCCAGTTCGCCCGGTCCGCTCCGCGCCGCCCTCCCCGCCCCACCAGCCGCCGCCGCCACCAGGGCGTCGAACAGCCGCGGATCCTCGCCCTCCTCCGGATGCCACTGCACGCCGACCGCGAAGACCGGGCTCCCGGTGACCTCGAGCCCCTCGATCGTGCCGTCGGCCGCCCAGGCCGTGGCCACCAGGCCGTCCCCGGGCCGGTCGACCGCCTGATGGTGATGGGTCGGCGCGTCCAGCCAGACCGGCCCGCCGGCCCCGCCGTCGATCCCGCCGTCGATCCCGCCGCCGGCCAGCACCCGGCCCAGCGCCCCGGCCGGGCCGACCCGGACCAGGTGCCGGCCGAACCCGCAGGCCGGGCCGGAGTGCTCCTCGTTCCCGACCACCTGCGGCAGGTGCTGGTGCAGGGTGCCGCCGCGGACCACGTTGAGCAGCTGGATGCCCCGGCAGATGGCCAGAAGGGGCATCGCCCGCGTCAGCGCCGCGTCGATCAGGGCCAGCTCCCAGCCGTCGCGCTCGTCGTTGGGCGCGCCGGTCTCCGGGTGCGCGGCCGCCCCGTACCGGCCCGGGTCCACGTCACCGCCGCCCGACACGATCAGCCCGTCCAGGTCGGCCACGGTCGCCGCCGCCTCGGCCGGGTCGCCCCCCGGCGGCAGCAGCACCGGCCGCCCCTGGCTACGCCGCACCGCGTCCACGTAGGTCCGCGGAATGAGCGCGGCCGGCGAGGACCAGTCGCGCCACTGGGCCAGGTCGTTGTAGGTCGAAATGCCAATCAACGGGCGCATGCTCACCTCGGGCCCTTTACTGATATCGAAGGTCTCGCCCCCCAGCATCGGATCCGGATCGGGTCCCGCGGGGCTCATGGTTTAGACGGTACAAGCGCGGCGATCTGTTCGGCCAGTGGCCCAGGGGCCTCCTCGGCCGCATGGTGCCCGGACTCGATCGGGCCGCCGGACAGCTCGGTGGCCCACGGCCGCCACACCGCGAGCACGTCGCCGTACAGCTCTTCCATGTCGTCGCGGGTGGTCCACAGGATCCGGGTCGGGCAGGTGAGGGTCCGCCCGGCGGCCCGGTCGGCGTCGTCGGCCCGCCGGTCCGGGCCCAGCCCGGCCCGGTAGTCCTCGCACATGGCCAGCACGGTGGCCGGGTCGTGGATGGCGGCCATGAAGTCGGCCCAGTTCTCCTCGCCCATCTGGGTCCGCTTGTCCGCGCTGTGGTAGAAACTGTCCGGGTCGGCACTGATCATCCGGTGCGCCTCGGCCTCGGGGTTGCCCAGCCAGAACCAGTGGTACCAGGCGGTGGCGAAGCCCGCGTCGCACCGGGCCAGCGCCTCGCCGATCGGCACCCCGTCCACGACGAGCAGGTGGCTGACCGCCTCGGGGTGGTCCATGGCCAGCCGGAAGGCCACGTAGGCGCCGCGGTCGTGCCCGACCACGGCGAACCGTTCGTAGCCCAGCTCCCGCATCAGCCGCAGGCAGTCCCCGGCCATGGCCCGCTTGCTGTAGGTGACGTGGTCCTCGGTGGCCAGCGGCTTGGACGACCGGCCGTAGCCGCGCAGGTCCGGGCAGACCACGCTGTAGTCGCCGGCCAGCAGCGGCGCGACGCGGTGCCAGGTGGTGTGGGTGCGCGGGTGCCCGTGCAGCAGCAGCACCGGGTACCCGGATCCGCCGTGCCGGACCCGCAGCGTGGCCGCGCCCACGTCCACCTGCTCCAGCACGAACTTCTCAAACACCAGCGGCACCTCCCCGAAGGCCCAGCAGCGGTCCGCCGCCGTCGTTCAGGGTAGCCAGGTCGTGGCCGAATCCCGCAGGCGCCCGGTACCGGACACGCGCCGAGGTGATCACCGACACCGCCGCGCTGCGCAGCACCCGGAACCCATGGGCCTGCAGGGACCGGACCAGGGCCCGGTCCTCGCCGGTGCGCAGGGCCGGGAACCCGCCCACGGCCTGGTAGGCGGCCGCGGTGAAGCCCAGGTTGGCCCCGTGCACGTGCGGGTGCCAGTCCAGCCAGGTGCCGTAGCGCCGGGCGAACTCGCGCACGGCGGTGTCGGCGTACCCGGTCCAGTTGGTCACGGCCACCGTGCCCACCACCGCGTCCCAGCCGGCCTCGGCCTGCCGGAGCTGGCCCGACAGCCAGTGCGCGGGCACCACCGAGTCCGCGTCGGTGGTGGCCAGCCACAGGGCGCCCGGCGCCGCGGGTGGCTCACCGTCCCCGGCCGGGGACCCGGGCCGGAGCAGCGCGTCCAGGCCGGCGGCCCGCGCGAGGCCCACGTTGCGGGCGGTCAGCGAAACGACCTGGGCACCGGCCCGCTCGGCCACGGCCGCGGTGCCGTCGCCGCAGGCGTCGGCCGCGACCACGATCCGCACCCGCAGGCCGGGCCGCTCGGCCGTGGCCACCGCGGCCGCCTCGGCCAGCCCGGCCAGGCACGCGGGCAGCAGTTCCTCCTCGTCGTGGGCGGGCACCACGACAGCAACGGCCTCGATCATGCAGCGTTGGCCCGGCCGCTGGTCACGTCAGTGCCGGTCGTGTCAGGGCTGGTCACGTCAGGGCTGGTCACGTCAGGCCCTCGGCGTCCGCCACCCACCCCGCGTCCGGCCCGGCCCGCAGGTACACCTGGGCCAGGAAGTCGGGTTCGCGGTGGTCGGCCCGCAGGGCCAGCTCCGGCCGGGCCGCCAGGGCCGCGTGGGCCTGGTCGCCGGTCTGTGGGTGGAACGCCACCGGCCGCCGCCAGTGCACGGCCAGCAGGGTGCCGCCCGGGGCCAGGGCGGCCACGGCCAGGTCGATGGTCCGGGCCAGGTCCTCGTCGCTCAGGTAGTAGAGCAGCTCGGACAGCACGATCAGGTTGAACGGCGCGCCCGATCCGGCGTCCTGCGGCCAGTCGCCCGGCACGGTCCGTTGCTCCACCCTCACCTGGGAAAACTCCGCGGTCCGGGCCTGGGCGGTGGCGACCGCGGCCGCCGCGCCGTCGCAGGAGAGCAGCGCCTGGCACCGGGGCGCCAGCAGCGCGGTCAGCTCGCCGACCGAGCAGCCCGGCTCGAACCCGCTGCGGTACCGGGCCCAGGGCAGCAGGGCCAGGCTGACCGCGTACTTGCGCCGCTCGTACCAGCGGGTGGTGAAGGAGTACGGGTCGGCCGAGTTCTCGTACAGCTCGTCGAAGTGCCCGGCTCCCAGCGTGGTCCCGCTCAACTGATCAGGACTTCCTGGGCGCGGGTGAAGTGCGCGACGGTCTCGGGCGGCAGCACCGGCGGCCGCAGCTCGCCCCGGGGCCGCAGCTGGCTGGTGAAGCAGTCGATCGCCCGCCGCTTGCGCTCGGCCACCCCGGGCGGCAGCGGCACCTGCACGGCCCGGTCCCAGGGCACCCGGGAGTCCCGCGGGTGCGACCAGTGCCAGGTCCAGATCGGGTACGACATCAGGTCCACGCCGGTCACGGCGCAGGCGTCGGACGCGGCCCGCCCGGCCGCTTCGTGGTCGGCGTGCAGGTCCCCGTCCCACGGGGCCAGGCACCTGGCGAACCCGCTGACCAGCTCGGCCAGCCGGTCCCGCAGCTCGCCCTCCCGGCGGGCCAGGCCGGTGTCCGGCATGCGCAGCCGGACGATTTCCGCGGGCGCGCCCAGTTCCCGCAGTGCGCTCGACGTCTCCTCGGCCCGGCGTTCAGCCAGCTGGTCGGCGGCGGCCTGGTCCAGGCCCGGGTGTGAGCCCTCCCCGTCGGTCACGGCCACCAGCCGCATCCGGGTCCCGGCCGCGGCCAGCATGGCCAGCATCCCGCCGACCCCGAGTACCTCGTCGTCGGGATGCGCGGCCACCACGACCACGCTGGGCCAGTGGTGCACGCCGAGCACGGGAAGCTCGTTCAGCAGCGGCCACGACCGCCACTCGGATTCCGGTGTGCCCGGCGCGTCGATCGGATGTGGTTCGGTCGCCGTCACCAGCCGCCCCCTTCCTCGGCCACCAGCCGTCCCAGCTGTTCCAGGTCCTTCTCGGCGTGGTGCTGCCGCAGGTACACGGCGAGGTCGGCCACCCGCTGGGCGTGGTCGCCGTCGTGGCCCAGCGGGCCCGCCCCGAGCGCGCGGCCGACCCGGGTCAGCACCTCGGTGGCGACCGCCTCGGTCAGCGTGCGGACCCGCAGCGCCCGCCGCGGCCCGGCGTCCTTGCGGTCCAGCGGATCGTCGTCGATCTCGTCGGCGGCCTGCTCCAGGGCGGCGGCCGCGCTGCGCAACGCGATGTCCACCGCGCCCAGGTGGGCGAAGCCGTGCGGCCCGATGTCCCGCTGCCGGGCCGTGGCCCGCAGGGGCCGGGCCACCCCCCGGGCCCCGCCGTACCAGCAGGCGGCCACGCCGGCGCCGCCGTGGCTGAAGCCCGGCCGCGCCACGTACCCGCCGGGTGCCCCGACCGGTTCCGCGGGCACGTGGTGGAAGCGGATGTCCAGGGTGTCGCTGCCCGCCATGCCGACCGCGGGCCAGGTGCCCGGGACCGGGCGTACCCCGTCGTGGCCGGTGGCCGCGGCGAACAGCCGGACCCCATCGGCGGTGCCGGCGGTGACCAGCCCGTGGGTGCAGACCCGGGCCCCGGAGCAGTACTGCTTGGTGCCGTCCAGCCACCAGGTGCCGTCCCGGAGCTCGGCGGACAGGCTGGGCCCGGGCGGCATCGCGGCCCACACGCCCCACCGGCTGCCCGGGGGCGGGGCGGGGCCGTCCAGCTCGTACAGGATGGCCAGCGAATCGGCGTGGCCTTCGGCCAGCCGGGCCAGCGACAGATCGGACTCGGCCAGGTCGGCCAGGGCGGCCCAGCGAACCCGGGTCCGCCCGTGCCCCGGCAGCGGCAGGTCCAGCCGGCCCGCCTCGACCGCGGCAGTGAAGGCGCGGGCCGTCTCTTCCCAGCTCAGCGGCCCGCCAGAGGTCATCATCACGCACCCTCGACTACCCAGCCGGGCGCATTCCTACCCGCGAGTTCTCAACCGGCCCCGGGCAGGCAGACCTGGACGATCCCGGCCTCGATCCGGGTCCGGAACGCGGGCTGATCGGCGGTGGCCGGCCCGTGCACCACCGCGCCGTCGCGCACCCGGAACACGCTGCCGTGCCACGGGCAGGTGACGCAGCGATCGGCCTTGCTCCCGGTCAGCTCGCCGTCCGACAGCTCCCCGTCCGAGAGCGGGCCGGACATGTGCGAGCACTTGTTGGCCAGCACGTGCACCTGGTCGTCGTCCCGGAGCACGAACAGCGGCACCTCGCCCAGCATGGCCTTGGCCGGCTCGCCCTGGCGCAGCTCGGCCAGCGGCATCAGGTCCTGCCACCCGGCCGGCACCAGGTGCGGCGTCTCCTCGGCGTGGTTGGCCCCGCCCGCCTGCCGGTAGGAGATGTCCCCGCCCAGCAGCCCGCCCACCGCCACCGCGGCCAGCCCCGCGTACCCGAGCGCCTTGCCCAGCCCGGCCCGTCCGCGGCCCCGCGCCACCAGCGACCCTGTGTACAGCGTGATCGCCGCGGTGTTAGCCGCCGCGTGCACTACCCCGGTCCGCATCTGCTGCTCGTGCTGCTCGGCCCAGTCGGCGCTCCCCGCCACCGCGGCCGGCACCGACGCCAGCAGCCCCAGCCCGATCAGCTGCCGGGCCCCGTCCTGGCCGAGCGCGTCCAGGAACGCCGCCGACATCCACGCCCCCACCGGCACCTGCACCAGCACCGGGTGCACCGGATGCCCCAGCCACACCCCGTGCAGCGCGTCCCGGACCTTGCCCGGCGGGAGCTTGCGCACCACCTGCTGCACCGGCTCCACCACCCGGTCCAGCCCTTCGGCCCGCTCCAGCCGGTCACTCACCCGCACCCGTACCATTCGCACACCCTCCCGAGCCCGTCGTGGTCCCCCGCCCTCTACCTCCCCTCGCCCCATTCACACCCCCCAGACCCCAGCTCAGGCCATGCAGCCCAACGAGCGCGCGGCAACGGCCTCAGCGCCACTGGGGCAGGTGCAGGTCAGCCGGCCCGGTCGACCTGCGTGTAGCCGGCCGGGATGGAGTCGTCGGTGGCCTTGGCGATGTTGCCGGGCGTGGCTGGGATCCGGTCCGCGACGTACGGGCCCGGGTTGCCGTCGACGACCGTCACCGTGCGCAGCGGCTGGTGGGTCCGCGCGTCGACGTACAGGGTGAGGTGGATGCTCTCGGCGTCCGGCAGCGGCAGCGCGATCGAGAGCGCGGTCACCGGCGTGCCGTCGATCCTCGTCGTGCCCAGCCGGGGCACCTGGCCGCTCCGGAGCGCCTGCTGCACCTCGGACGGGCTGCTGGCCAGGCTCAGGGTCGGCGACTCGGCCGGGTCCGCGTCGCCGGTGACGGCGTACTCGGTCCGCGTCTGGCTGTAGGTGTGGTCAACGCGGTTGATGATGGTCAGGGCGACGACCTGCTTGCCATTGACCACGGGACCGGTCACGCCGTGCCCGATGATCCCCGTCGGGCTCCCGTCCTCGTGGTAGGACCAGTTTCGCTGGTAGGCGGTCCCGTCCGGGGCGGTGTACTGGTAGCCCTCACCGCGCTTCGGCCCGGAGTGGACGAGCGACCCGTCCGGGCTCTGGTGGGCGCTGAAGTAGCCGTAGGTGTGGCGGACCAGGCCGGTTTGACCGGCGTCGACCAGGTCGTTGCCATCCAGTGGAGTCATGCGAGCTCCATTTCGCGAGCGGTCTGCCCTTTCACTGTGCCGGTCCGCACGCGCACAATCAAACGCGCCCCCGGCCGGCTCGCCGGGTTCACCGCCATACGGAAGCGGGCCTTGTCTACCTAGGGGTCAACCGCACCGCCGGCCGCACCACCGGCCGGGCCGGCCGCACCACCGGCGGCATCGGCGGCGTCCGTGTCCAGCACCAGCCGGACCCGGCCGCCCGACACCGCCTCCGGGTCGGGCCGCCCGGGCCGCAGTACCGGGGCCAGCACCTCGAACACGCGCCGCACGGCCGGCCCCTCATACCCGGCCAGGTCTGGTGTCGCCCGCAGGAACACCTGCCCACCCGGCAGCACGCTGACCTCGTCGAACGCTCCCGACGCGGCCAGCGCCGCGGGCCCGCCCAGCCGCTCGGCCAGCGGCGCCGCCACCACCGTCACCCACGAGTAGCCGCGCAGCACGTCCCGGACCCGGGGGATGTCCGGCGGCTCCGCGGTCACCCCCAGCAGGGCCCGCTCCAGCGCGGTGCCGTGGCCGGTCGCGTCGTCGCTGACGTGCCCGTACTGGGCCCCGGTGGCGGCGGCCTGCTCGCGGACGAACCCGGCCCAGGCCCGGGGCCGGTCCGGCGAGTCGGCCCAGCCCACCAGCCGGCCCGGGGCTTCGGCCTCGAACCGGGCCCAGCGTGGGTCGAACTGGCTGCGCTGCACGGCCAGCACGGCCGGCGGCCCGGCCGTCACCGGCTGACCCGTCGCGTCCAGCGGCATCATCTCCAGCCGGACCAGGAACGGCATGTCGCGCTCCAGCCCGTCCAGCGAGCGCCGCCAGGCCCGCCGGGAGTACGGCGTGCTGACCCCGCCGATGGCCTGCGGCTGCTGCCGGACCACCAGCCGGGCCCACACCCCGCCCGGCGGTCCCCAGGGGGCGTCGTCCTCCGGCGGCTCGCCGCCGGGCCCGGAAGCGGGCCGGGCCGGGATCCGGTCGAGCTCCGGAAGCAGCCGGAGCCGGGCCTGGGTCAGCCAGGCGCGCGCCAGCCGAGCGAAGTCTCCCCGTGAGCCGGGCTGGAGCACCAGCTCGGCGTGCAGATTGGTCATGTAGGCCGGTGTTCGTCTGGACTGTCGATCCCCGTCGCGCTGACGCTACCGGGGCGCAGTCCCGATTCCCTGCAGTTCTTCTGGACGCCCTATCCGGCCGGGAGGTCGGACGCCACGTAGACCGTCCGCCCGGTGGCCTTGCCGGTCACCGCGCCGCGGGCGCGGCTCGCCATGAACGACGGCAGATACTCACCGAAGTCCGCGGGCGCGACGAACCGCCAGTCATCCAGCTCCTCCTTCTGGAGCCGGACCGCCTCCGGGTCGGCCAGCACGCCGCCGTCGAAGACCCAGCTCACCGACGGCTTGGGCCGGTCGCCTTCGGGTCCGGCCCAGGTCACCGCCAGCAGCGGGCCGAGGTCGAGGGTCAGGCCGAGCTCTTCTTCGACCTCACGAAAACAGCCGGCGTGCGGCGGCTCACCGTCCTCGAGCATGCCCCCGGGCAGGTTCCAGTGGTCCCGGTAGTTCGGCTTGACCAGCAGCACCGAGGCTGACGGCCCAGCGCGGTCGGTGATCAGCGCGGCCGCCGACCCGTACGACGTGGCCAGCGAGGCGTACCAGTCCCGTTCGTCCATCAGTGCTCATCCATTTGGCCCATGAAACGCCAGTTTAGGGGCCACCTGTGAACGGAGCGTGACTTAGAACAGCGTGGCGTCCAAAGCCAGCATGGCCGGGGCCTGCTCCAGCCGCAGCAGCGTCTCCTTGCGCTCCAGGCCGCCGCCGTACCCGGTCAGGCCGCCGTCGGCGCCGATGACGCGGTGGCAGGGCACGATGACCGAGATCGGGTTCTGCCCGTTGGCCGCGCCCACCGCCCGCGCCGCCGACAGCGGCTTGCCGATCCGCTGGGTCTGGGTGCCGTAGCTGATCGTGCTGCCGTACGGGATGCGGGTCAGCTCGGCCCAGACGGCCAGCTGGAACTCCGACCCCGCCGGAGCCAGCCGCAGGTCGAACTCGGTCAATTGACCTTCGAAATAGGCAGCGAGCTGAGCCGTCACCGGAGCCAGCGCTTCCGCGTCGCGCCGGGCTCCCGGCGGCACCTGGGCCGTGCTGCCGTGCGGCCCGCCCAGCATGTACAGGCCGGTCAGGGCGCCGTCCCGGCCGGTCAGGAGCAGCGTCCCGATGGGGGACGGGACCCGCGTGTAGTAGGGCTGAGCGTCCGGGTCCGCGACGACGAACGGGTCGCTGAGGTCGGCCGGGCCGGTCATGAGGTCTCCTTCTCGATGTGGGCCCACAGGTGCTGCAGCGCGTAGGACCGCCACGGCCGCCAGCTCTCGGCGCTCGACTCGGCCGACTTCGGGTCGGACGCGGCCCCCAGCGCGGCCAGGCCGTGCCGGACCCCGGCGTCGGTGGGCAGGAAGGCGTCGGGGTCGGACAGCGCGCGCATCCGGATGTAGCCGACCGTCCACGGGCCGATCCCGGGCAGCGCCAGGAGCTGCCCGCTGGCTTCGTCCCAGTTGGCGCCGGGGTCCAGCCGGACCGTCCCGGACGCCAGCGCCGCCGCCAGCCCGACCAGGGCCCGGGCCCGGCTGCGCGGCATCGGCAGCGTGTCCGGGTCGGCGGCCGCGATCGTGTCCACGTCCGGGAAGCAATGGGTCAGCGTCCCGCCGCCGCTGGCCGACATGGCCCCCAGCGGCTTGCCGTAGGCCTCGGTCAGCCGGGTCCCGAGCTTGCGGGCCGCGGCCACCGACACCTGCTGGCCGAGCACGGCCCGCAGCGCCAGCTCGGCCCCGTCCACGTGGCCGGGCACCCGCCGGCCGGGGCAGGCCCGGACCAGCGGCCGCAGCAGCTCGCTGCGCTCCAGGAACCCGGACACCGTGGCCGGGTCGGCGTCCAGGTCGAGCAGCCGCCGGCAGCGCTGGACCGCCGGCGCCAGGTCCTTCAGGTCCTCCAGCTGCAGCTCGCAGTCGATCGCGCCCGGCTCCCCGGCCCGCAGCGCGACCAGCCCGATCCCGTTGGGCAGCAGCAGGGTCCGGCGGTAGACCGACCCGCTGGCTTCCTCGACTCCCGGGATGGCCCGGCGGCCCAGGAAGCGGAAGATCCGCTCCAGGTCGATCGGGGCCCGGTAAGCCAGCCGCAGCCGGATCGTCCCCGGCGTCGGCGCTTCCCCGCCCCGTCTCCGGGCCGCGCGTTCCCGCAGCTCGCCGGGGGTGCTGGCGAACACCGCGCGGATGGTGGCGTTGAACTGGCGGATGCTGGCGAACCCGGCCGCGAACGCGATGTCGGACAGCGGCAGGGTGGTCGTCTCGATCAGCACCCGGGCCGTCTGAGCCCGCTGGGCCCGGGCCAGCGCCAGCGGCCCCGCGCCCAGTTCCGCGGTCAGCACCCGGTTGACCTGCCGCTCGCTGTAGCCGAGCCGGCCGGCCAGCCCGGTCACGCCGTCCCGGTCGACCGCCCCGTCCGCGATCAGCCGCATGGCCCGGGCGGCCAGGTCGGCGCGGACGTTCCACTCCGGCGAACCGGGCGAGGTGTCGGGCCGGCACCGCTTGCAGGCCCGGAACCCGGACTCCTGGGCCGCGGCCGCGCTCGGGTAGAACCGCATGTTGGCCCGCTTGGGCGTGATCGCCGGGCAACTGGGCCGGCAGTAGATCCCGGTCGACGTGACCCCGATGAAGAACACGCCGTCGAAGCGCGCGTCCTTGCCGGCCGCCGCCTCGTACCGCTGTTCGTCCTCCACGTTCCCCAGCCTGCCAGCGTTTCCCACCCCAGGCTAGCGAAAATCGGACATGGTCAATCCGCCCAGTCCGAGCATCAGCTACAGGTTTGCTCAGGAGCGCGCGGTCGCGCTGGCCGCCCCCTCGAGCCGGTAGTAGTTTGCGGTCATGCAGGCGGAAATCAAGGGCAGCACCATGCCGGTGCTGGAAGTCACCGTGCAGCCGGGGGAGCAGCTCATCTCCACCCACGGCGAGCTGTCGTGGATGACGGCCAACATGCAGATGTCGCAGACCACCGGCGGCGGCCTCATGCAGGGCTTCAGGCGCGTGCTGGGCGGCGGCGGCATCTTCCTCACCCGCTACGAGGCCATGGGCGGCCCCGGCATGATCGCGTTCGCGGCCAAGGTCCCCGGTCACATCGTCCCCGTCGACGTGACCCCCGGCCACTCCTACCTGGTCCACCGGCACGGCTGGCTCTGCGGCACGGCCGGCATCACCCCGGCCATCGCCATGCAGCAGTCCTTCCGCGGCGGCCTGTGGGGCCGCGACGGCTTCCTGCTCCAGCGCCTGGACGGCGAGGGCCGGGCCTGGATCGAGCTGTCCGGCGAACTGGTCCACTACACGCTGGGCCCCGGCCAGACCCTCATGGTCCACCCGGGCCACGTCGGCATGTTCGAAGGCAGCGTCCAGTTCCAGATCACCCGGGTCCCGGGCATCACCAACCTGCTGTCCGGCCAGGACGGCTTCCACCTGGTCGCCCTGACCGGCCCGGGCCAGATCTGGCTGCAGTCCATGCCGCTGCCCAACCTGGCCCACGCCCTCGCCCCCTACGTGGCCCAGCAGACCGCACCAGGCACGGCCTCTAGTTCTGCAGCGGCATCATCTCGGCCGTGAACTGGTCCAGGAACTCCTCCAGCCCGCCGCCCGCCGAAGCCTCAGACGACACCGACGCCGGCCGGACCACGAACTTGCTCAGCCCCGCGTCCACGTACTCCTCGATCATCCGGCGCGCATCAGCCCAGCTGGTCGCGACCAGCGCCGCGGGATCGGACCCCGGCCGCCGCCGCTGTACCGACTCCACCAGCGCCGCCGGAATCTCCCCGGGGGCCACGGCCAGGCTGATCCCGAAGTGGTCTTCCTCGATCTCGCGCCCCGCGTCCGCGGCCGCGGCCTGAATGGTCTCCCGGGCCGCGCCCGCCTCACCCGGGGTCAGGAAGCTCCCCAGCCACCCGTCGGCCAGCCGCCCGGTCCGCCGCAGCGCCCCGGGCGCGCTGCCCCCGGTCCAGATGTCGATCGGCCTGGCCGGGAGCGGCCCCACGCTGGCCCCCTCGACCGTGAAGTACTGCCCGGTGAACGACACCGTCTCCTGGCGCAGCAGCATCCGCAGCAACTCCAGTGACTCGTCGAACACCGCACCCCTGCGTCCCGGCGGCACCGGGAACATGGGCCGCTCATCCGCCCGGGCCGGCTGCAAACCGAACGCCGGCAGGACCCGCCCCGGCGCCAGCCCGGCCAGCGTGGCCAGTTGCTTGGCCACCAGCACCGGATGCCGTCCCGGCAGCACCGCCACGCCGGTCCCGACCTTGAGCCGGGACGTCCGGGCCAGCGCGTGGGTCATGCCGATGAACGGCTCGACCAGGGGGCCGAACACCATCTCCTGGACCCACAGCGAGTCCACCCCCAGCTCCTCGAGCCGGTCGACCACGGCCGTGAACCGGCCGGCGTCGCCGTACCCGCCGAGCGCGACCCCGATCCGCACCTTCAGTGTGCTCATCAGCGGCTCACCCACGCCTCACCTGCGCCAGAAGTCGTACCGGTCCCGTCCCGGGCGGAAGCCCGCTGCTTCCACCACGTCGACCGCCACGTCGAACCGGTCGCCGACCCGCCAGTCCTGGTGGGCGTCGCTGCCGAACGACACCGCGCGGCCGCCCTCGTCCCGCCACCAGCCGACCAGCTCGACCGAGGCCAGCGGGCTCTTGGTGTTGACCTCCAGCGCGCGGTCCGACTCGGCCAGGGCCCGCAGCACCGCGCGGTACTCGCCCTCGAAGACCTTCTCTTCGTACGGGCCCGCGCTCGGCGGCCAGTACCGGCGGGCGAAGTCGAGATGGGCCAGCACCTGGAACAGGTCACTGCCCCGGACCAGCCGCAGCAACTCGGTGAAGTAGCGCCGCAGCACCTCGTCCGGCCCGAACATGCCGAACATCGCGGGCAGCCCGGCCAGCCGGCCGCGCACCGGCACCGCGTGCAGCGAGCCCAGGATCCGGTCGAAGTGATGCGCCCCGGCCACCGCGTCGACGCTGGCTGCGAACAGGTGCGGCTCCCCGGTCTCGATGCCGGACAGGATGCGCAGATCAGGGAAGCGCTGGCGGCAGTCTTCGATCGCGGCCAGGTACCCGGTCACGTCCAGGCCCGCGATCCGGCTCCGGTGCCGCGGCTCCAGCCCGGCCGCCCGGCCCGGGTCGGCCGCGCTCCAGTGGGTGAAGTCGAGGTGCTCGGTGAACGCGATCGCGGGCACGCCCACGTCGCGCGCGCGTTCGCACGCCCCGGTCATCGACGCCTGATCGGTGGTGTCGTAAGACCACTCGGAATGGACATGGTTGTCGGCGGGCACCACCACGACCCCATTGTCCCATGCCAGCGCCCCGGCCCCCAATCGGGTGCGCCGCCCCGGACCGGCCACATCCTCATTTTTTTGCTTGAGATCAGGCCTGACCGTCCCGGTGACGGCTGGGCCCCGGGCGGAAAATGAACTGCTCCCGATAACGCGGCATGCCACACTCGGGGTCATGGAGCGCCCGTTCAGCCAGGTCGACGTGTTCACCGACGAGCCCTACTTCGGCAACCCCGTCGCCGTCGTCATGGACGCCAAGGGCCTCAGCCCCGAGGCCATGCAGCGGTTCGCGCAGTGGACGAACCTGTCCGAGACGACGTTCATCCTCCCGCCCGAAGCCCCCGAAGCCGACTACCGGGTCAGAATCTTCACCCCGAGCCGCGAGCTTCCGTTCGCCGGGCACCCCACCCTGGGCACCTGCCACGCCTGGCTCTCCGGCGGTGGCACCCCGCACCGGGACGACGTCATCGTCCAGCAGTGCGACGCCGGCCTGATCGAGCTCCGCCGGGAGGAAGGCGTCCTGGCCTTCGCCGCCCCGCCCCTGATCCGTTCCGGCCCGGTCGACGACCAGACCCTGGCCCACCTGGTCTCGGTGCTGCAGATCGACCGCGCCGACGTGGTCGACGCCCAATGGGTCGACAACGGCCCCGGCTGGGTCGCGGTCCTCCTGCCCAGCGCCGAAGCCGTCCTGGCCGTCCGCCCCACCGAGTCCGACCTGGACATCGGCGTCGTCGGCCCCTACCCGCCCGGCGCTCCCCAGTCCTTCGAAGTCCGCGCCTTCTCCCCGGCCCTGGGCGGCTTCGGCGAAGACCCGGTGACCGGCAGCCTCAACGCCTCCCTGGCCGGCTGGCTCCTGGACTCCGGCCGGGCCCAGGCCCCCTACGTAGCCAGCCAAGGCACCGCGATCGGCCGCCGCGGCCGCATCCACATCACCCGCGACCCCTCCGGCACCATCTGGGTCGGCGGCAACACCGTCACCTGTGTGAACGGCACCGTCAACCTCTGAGCCCAGGCTCCCGCTCCCGCTCCCGCCCCCGGCTCCGGCCAACCCCCCGCGCCCCATGACCCCCTGGGGCCACCCTCATCACACCGCGTACGGGGGCCTCTGGAACGCGATCTGGGTCTCGGTGTCGTGGAAGCCCACCGACCGGTACACCCGGATCGCCTCGGCCGCCGGGTCGGCCACGATCACCAGCTGCTCCGCGCCCAGCTCGCTCCGCGCCCACTGGCCCGCCCGCCAGACCAGCGTGCCGGCCAGGCCGGTCCGCCGCCAGTCCGGGTCGGTCTCCACGTTCTGGTACCGGGCCACGCCGCTGCCGTCGGAGAAGATCCCGAGCTGCGCGATCAGCCGGCCGCGGTCAAACGCCCCGAACCAGGCGCCGTGCCCGTTCTCGGCCACCCGCCGCGCGTCCGCCGTCCGCTGCTGGTAGAACACCTGGCTGGTGGTTGCTTCGCTGCCGTCGTCGGCGGCCAGCCGGAGGTCCAGCGACTGCTGCCAGTCCGCGTCGCCCGCCAGCGGCCGGTAGTCCGCCGCCTCATTGACGTGCGGCGGCGCCTGCGCGGCGTCGGTGGTGAGCACGGTGGTCTGCTCGATGCGCAGGCCGGCTTCGGGCAGCCCCGACCGTTCCGCCGCCTCCGGGCTGGTCGCGTCCACGCCCAGGGCCACGTGCCCGGCCTCCGGGAAAAGCTCGGCGAACCGGGCCAGCCAGCCCGCCGCCTCCCGGGGCCGCGGCGCCGCCGCCAGCAGAACGAAGTTCCCCCACCAGAAGCCGGGATGGCCCGGGCTCCGGACCACCACGTGATCGGGGTAGCTGGTGATCTCGCTGCCTTCCATCCGCCGGACCATCAGATCCGTCCGGTAGCCCAGGGACGTGACCTGCACGCCAGCCTCAGCGGCGCGGGCGCCGCGGCGCCGCCGAGGTGATCACGTACACCTGGTCGGACGGCGGTGGCGGCAGCGGCTCCTGCTCCTGGACGGGCACCCCGGGCTGCGCCGGCTGCGGCGTCGACACCTGCGACGGCCGCGGCCGCCCGCCCCGCTGGTGGCGCACCGGCCCCTCATCGCCCTGTTCGTCCCCAGGGGCACGGGGCGCACCGGCGTTACCGGCGCCGTCCCGGGCCGTCTCGCGCTGACGGCTCCCACCGTCGGCCGGCGCCTCCTCGCCCTCAGCCGGCCCGGGCTCGTCGTCGGCCGACTTCAGCGCGTCGGCCAGCCGGTGCCAGCGGTCCTCCCACTCCGGGACGCTGCCGTCGCAGGCGCGCACGTAGGCCATGGTCACCGGCAGCGTCGGCAGGTTGAGGCCGCCCGCCGCCGAAGCCAGCGTCTTCATCGTGTAGTGCGACAACTCGGCCATCTCGGGATAGCCGAGACCGGTCCGGCCGCGCAGGTCCCGCAGGTCCTTGGCGAACTCTTCCAGCTCTTCCTGGGGGGTCGCCGGCCGCGGTTTGGCCGGCGGCTCCTTGCGCAGGGCCACCGCCGCCCCCGGCTTGACCAGCTGGTCGAGCCCCGGGCCCGGCGGCACCGGCGGGGGCGCCGCCGCGACCGGCGCCGGATCGGCAGGCAGAGCCTGTCCCTGCAGCAGCGGCCGGGCCTGCTGGCCCGCGGGCCCACGCTGACGTCCCGGTCCGGGCGGCAGTGGCGCGCTGTCGGGCCCGTAGGGCGCCGCCGGAGCCCCGGGCGGCCGTCTTCCCGGGCCCGGCCCGCGACTGCCCGGCCCTGGGCCACCGGGACCCGCGTCACCGGTGTAGCCACCGCCGGCGTGGGCCTCGCCGCGGTAGGCCCCGTCCGGATGCCGGGCGCCCCGATATCCATCCGGGCCCGGGGCGCCCGCGTTCCCGCCCGGCGGGTACGCCCCGTCCGGATAGCGCTGGCCCGCGTACGGGCCCTCGCGGTAGCCGCCGTCCGCGTACGAGCTGTCCGCGTACGCGCGCTCGGTTTCCGGGTACGGCTCCTGCACCCGCGGCCCGCCGGGGTACCGGCCGTCCGGATAGGCGCCGTCCGGGTAGCCGCCGTCCGCGTACTGCTCCGCGGCGTGACCGTCGCGGTCCGCATAACCCTGGCCCGGATACCCGGCGCCAGGCTGTCCCGCGCCCGGGTAGCCACCGCCCGGGTTCGTCCCGGCCGGGTACGGCCCGGGCGAATACTGATCCGCCCGGTAGGCCCCGGATGAATATGGGTCCGCCGGGTACGGCCCGGGATAAGCCCCCGGCCCCACCGGCGCCGCCGAGGTCATCGGGTCGACCCGCCGCATCGGCCCGGTCTGCACCCACCGCCGCCCAGGCGACGCCCCCAGCCCGCCGCCCCCATTCGGCCCCGGATTCCCCTGCGACCCCACCGGCCCCGGATTCCCCGGGTTCCCCTGCGGTCCCACCGGCCCCGGGCTCCCATGCGGCCCCGCCGGCCCGGGATGCCCGTGCGACCTCACTGGCCCACTACCTGCCCGCGGCCGCCCCGGCCCAGGGCCGCCCGGGCCGCCCGCTCCCGGGCCGCCCGGCATCCCCGGCGATCCCGGCACGCCCATCCCATTGGCCCGTCGGCGCCCACCAACCCGGTTCGGCGTCCCGACCCCGTTAGGCCCGGGGTACCCATCAACCCCATTCGCCCCGGCGTACCCGTCTCCGTTGGGCCCGGCGTACCCGTTCGCTCCGTTGGGCCCGGCGTACCCGTTCGTCCCATCGGGCCCGGGGTAACCGTTGATCCCATCGGGCCCGGCGTACCCGTCGGCCCCGTTCACACCGCCGTACCCATTGGCCCCACCGGGCACGCGGGCACCACCAGGCCCAGGCGCAACGGGCCCGCCAGGGTAGCCCGGCCCGCTCGCAACGCCCGCACCACCGGGCCCGCCAGGCCCAGGAACACCCGACCTGCCGCCGGGGTAGCCCGGCCGCCCGCGGCGCGGCCTACCAGCACCCTGCGGCACCCCAGCACCAGGAGCCCTACCAGGCATACCTGGCCTACCGGCTACGCCAGGACCACCCGGCCCGCCAGGCCCGTAAGGCCGCTGCCGTCCACCCGGACCCGGCGCCATGGTCGGCGGGATGCGCCGCCCCGCCTGGTAGTGAGCTCCGTTGGCCGCCGGATACGGCCGGGGCCGCGCGGCCCGGGGTCCCGTGGGCGCATCATCACGCGGTCCCGGATAACCATTGGGCGGCGCCGTTGGATAACCGCCCGAGCCCTGGCCGCCAGGGTCCTCGTACGGTCCGGCCCACTCGTCCCGCTCGTCCCACTGCTGTGGGGGCGGGCCGCCACGCTGCGGACCGGGGCGGGAGCCGTTCCATTCGGCTTCGGCCCATTCAGTGTCCGACCAGCCAGGATCGGGCCACTGGGCCCGCAAAGGCACACTGTTGGGCGCGGGACGGCCGTCAACCCCGTACCTGTCAGGGTCGGGACCGGCGTCACCACGTTGCACCCAGGCACCTCCTGAAGACTCCGAGTCAGACGCGCCCGCTCCACGCGGCATTACATCCAGTGAAAAAGTGTAGGGCGGGCGGAATGTCCATTCGGAGCAGAAAGCGTATTGTACCTTTTGCCCGGATTGTGAGCTTTCCGCCATGATGTGACCAGGGTGACCCTCGATTTCACTGAGCCCGAGTGGCGCTGCCCCAGCCAGCCCAGAGTCTAGCCCTGCTTTCTCCTCCCGCACGGATAGCGCTTCGCTTTCGCCAGCGCAGTAGCGAACGCGCCATCGGCACCCCTGACGCCCGGACCCGCTGGCCGCCACCCCATTGGCCCAACCCCCGAGCCCGGGGCCACGGACCGGTAGCGCCAGCAAGCCCCCCGCCCCCCACCCGAACCAACGACCGGGCGTAACCGGATTGTTACCAGTGACCCAGACCCTGGCGGAGTTACTCTCCAAAGTGGGGCCGAACACCACACGTTCGGGTCCCGGCCGCGACGCAGTGACCGGTGTCGCGGCCCAGCGCTGCAAGAACTCGCGAGATCTCGCGGGATGCGGAGTGGCCAATGGTGGCACTCATCGTCTGGCTGGTCCTGGCCGTGGTGCTCGGGGCCGCCGAACTGATGACCGTGACGCTGACGCTGGGCCTGATCGCGGTGGCCGCAGTGGCCGCCGCGGTGACCGGGGCCGTCGGGCTGCCGGTGCCGGTGCAGATCCTGACCTTCGTGCTCGTCTCCGGGGCCGGGCTGGGTCTGGTCCGCCCCATCGCCAAGCGTCACCTCAAGCAGCCGCCGGCGCTGCGTACCGGGACAGCCGCCCTGGTCGGCCGGACCGCTCTGGTCCTGCACGAGACCAACGGGCAAAGCGGCCGCGTCCGCATCGGCGGCGAGGAATGGTCGTCCCGTTCCTACGACGAGACCCTGGTGATTCCGGCCGGGGCCGTCGTCGACGTCATCCAGATCGAGGGCGCGACCGCTCTCGTCTATCCCCGGGAGTGATCATGGCCGTCGCGGAACTCCTGATCGGCATCGTCATCGCGTTCCTGCTCATCCTGGTGGTGGTCCGCTCGGTGCGCGTGGTGCCGCAGGCCCGGGCCCGCAACGTCGAGCGGTTCGGCCGCTACCGCAAGACGCTGGAGCCGGGAATGAACTTCATCATCCCGTTCGTGGACCGGGTGAAGCCCGCGATTGACCTGCGTGAGCAGGTGGTCTCGTTCAAGGGCCAGCCGGTGATCACCGAGGACAACCTGGTCGTGCTCATCGACACCGTGCTGTTCTTCCAGGTCACGGACCCGCGGGCGGCCGACTACGAGATCGTCGACTATATCGGGGCCATCGAGCAGATCACCGCGACCATGCTGCGCAGCGTCATCGGCTCGATGGACCTGGAGGAGTCGCTGACCTCGCGCGACAAGATCAACAACATGCTGCGCGGGGTGCTGGACGATGCCTCCGGCAAGTGGGGCATCCGGGTCACCCGGGTCGAGATCAAGGCCATCGACCCGCCGCGCAGCGTGGTCGACGCGATGGAGAAGCAGATGCGGGCCGAGCGGGAGAAGCGCGCGGCCATCCTGAACGCCGAGGGTCTCAAGCAGTCGAAGATCCTCACCGCCGAGGGCGACAAGCAGAGCAACATCCTCCGGGCCGAGGGGGAGAAGCAGAGCGCGATCCTCAAGTCCGAGGGTCAGGCCCAGGCCATCGGCACCGTGTTCCAGGCCGTGCACAGCAACGACGCCGACCCCAAGCTGCTGGCCTGGCAGTATCTGCAGACCCTGCCCCAGCTGGCCCAGGGGCCGGGCAGCACGATGTGGGTCATTCCCAGCGAGGTCACGTCGGCGCTGAAGTCGATCAGCTCGGCCTTCGGCACGAACCAGGACGCCGATGGCGCACCGCCCCGGCCGCCCCAGCCGCCCCAGCCATCCCGGGAAGCGATCTCAGTCGCCGACGACATCGCAGCCACGGCCGACGCGACTCCGACCGCGCTCAGCGGCCCCCCGGCCACCCTGGACGGCTCGGCCCCGCCCGAGATCCCGCGCGTGCCGGACCCCCGGGTCGGGGCGCCAGCCGCGACCAACGGGGTCAACGGCACGAACGGCGACGCGCCCGGTACCCCGGACGCGCCGCCGCCCCGCTAGTGACTTAGGACCAGCCAGATCGCGGCGGCGATGATCAGGACGATGATCACCGCGGCCACCACCCAGCCGGAGGTGCGTCGGTTCGGCGCGGCCGGTGCGGCGTGTGGTTTCGGTGTGGCTGCCGAAGCGCTTGTTGCCCCCGGTGCCCTCGGGTCGGACGGTGCCGGGCTGCCGATGGCGGGCGAGGTCACACCCGAGCCCGGGCCGCTGGCCCCGAACCCGCTGGCGCCCATCCCGCCGGGAGCCGCCGGAGCGCTGGTCGTCCCGCCCGCGGACCCGGACAGGTCGGCGGGCGGCGGCACCGGCGTACGGAACTCCTCCGGCAGCCGGCCCGACGGCGCGGAGGGGGAGGGTGGCTGGTGCGTGCGCTCGAAGGCCTGGTAATCGGGAGGCTGGTAGCCGCTCACGGCCGGATACTGCACGGTGGGCGCGCCCGGGCTGCCCGGCGGCGACGGCGGCGCCGCGGGCGGCGGGGTGTACTCCGCGGCCGGGGGAGAGGTGGTCTTGGGGGACGGGTCGAACCAGCCGCTGGCCTCGGTGGCCCCGTTGCCGGGTGCCGGAGAATCAGAAAAGCCAGAAAATTGCGTCGAAGGTCGCATCCCCCCGTTACCGGACGGTGCGCCGCCGAACGGTGCGCGGGTTCCCATGCCGGGCTGGCCATCGGCCGGATCCGGGCTGAGCGGGACCAGGCCCCGGGCCACCCGGGCCAGGCCGAAGCCGATGTTGTCATGCTCGGTGTCGTCCGGGCCGGCATCCGCGACCGGGAACGGCATGACCCGGGCCGGCTGCCGGGATGAGGATGGGGCCCGCGTGGGCAGGGCCGCGCCGCCGCCCTCGCCTTCCGAAGCGCTCAGCCGGCGCCAGCGATCTTCCCAGTCGGCCTCGCCGGCGCCGCAGCCGCGCACGTAGGCCTGCAGAACCGGCAGGCTGGGCAGGTCAGGACCGGCCTCCGCCGTGGTCAGCGTGGCCTCCGGGAAGTGGGCCCGCGCCGCGAGATCGCGGGGGCCCAGGCCCGCTTGGTCACGCAGCGCACGCAGGTCACGCAGGAAGGCAGCCTTCTCTGCGCCCGCCCCGGCAGGCGGGGCGTTGCGGGGATGCGACATTCGACCTCCCGATTCGCCATACCCGCGGAAATATCACTGTGGCATGGTTGATCACCGCTACTTGCCAGCGTAAACCCGATCATTCCGCCACGTTGCCGCATTATCACGACTCGCAGCAACGCCGATACACCCAGGAACTCCCGCTATCCCATTTGGGGCATTTCTGCCATAACAGCCGCTTCGCTGTTTAGGTCCATTGTCATGATCATCTTTTCAAAGCCCGTTGCACGATGCCAAATTGGCGGACGGCGTGGCGGATTTTGTTACTGAGCGTAGCCGAAACTGAACGGTCAGCCCAATGCCAGCGAGATTGGCGCCGGGCGCCAGCCCGGGCGGTGGGCCCGGTCAGAACCGGACGGCGAGCCCGATCGTGAGCGCGATCCCGAAGGCCAGTTGCAGGCGCCCCGTCTGCCCCAGGGCCTTGATCAGCGCGGGTCCGGTCGCGCCGGAACGGACGGACCGGATCGGGCTCCACGCCAGCGGCAGCGCGACCACGGTCAGGGCGGCCAGCGGCCGGGCCGGGGTCAGGGCCAGCGCGGCCACGAACGGCAGCAGCAGGCTGGCGATGTACACGAACCGGGAGCGCCGGTCGCCCAGGCGCACGGCCAGCGTGCGCTTGCCCACCTCGGCGTCGGAATTGATGTCCCGCAGGTTGTTGATCATCAACAGCGCGCAGGACAGCAGCCCGGCCGGGATCGCCGCCAGCAGCTCCAGCCAGCTGAAGCGCACCAGCTGCACGTAGGCGGTACCGGCCACCGCGGCCACGCCGAAGAACGCGAACACCGCGACCTCGCCCAGGCCCTGGTACCCGTACGGGTGTGAGCCGCCGGTGTAGAACCAGGCCGCCGCGACCGCGGCCGCCCCGACCAGGATCAGCCACCAGGACGTGAAGATGGCCAGCACCAGGCCGGCCACGCAGGCCACCCCGAAGCAGGCGAACGCCGCCACCAGCACCTGCCTGGGCCGGGCCAGGCCCGCCGCGACCAGCCGGGTCGGCCCGACCCGGCGCTCGTCCGAGCCGCGGATGCCGTCGCTGTAGTCGTTGGCGAAGTTGACCCCGATCTGCAGGGCCAGCGCCACCACCAGGGCCAGCACGGCCCGCCAGGCCGAGAAGGCGCCGTACCCGAAGGCGACCCCGGTGCCGATGAGGACCGGCACCACCGCGGCCGGCAGGGTCCGGGGCCGGGTCCCGGCCAGCCAGTCCCGCGGCTGGGCCACCCGCGGCCCCTCGGGAGGATGCGCGGTGCTGAGGTCGGTGCTCATGTCGCTGTGCTCACTTTGCTGTGCTCACTTTGCTGGGCTCATTCCGGCGGGACTTCCAGGGCGGTGTGCAGCCGCACGATCGGGACGCGGGCGCCCATGTCGAGCTGGCCCGTGGCGCCGTCGGCGGCCCAGCCGGCGGTCTCCAGGAAACGCCGCAGGGCCGTGTCTGCTTCCAGCACCCAGGCCGACACCCGGGTGAACCGGTCTTCGGCCAGGTTGTCGGCCACCGCGTGCAGCAGCCGGCCACCGTGCCCCTGGCCGGTCCGGCCCGGGGCCACGTGCAGCTCATACAGCTCCCCGTCGGTGGCGGGCCAGCGGTCCTCGTCACCGGCGGGCCCGGCCGAGGCGAACCCGGCGATCACCCGCTCCGGCCTGGGCCCCGCCGAAGGCTCGGTGGTGGTGGCGACCAGCACCCGGTGCCGGCTGGTGGGTGGCTTGGCGATCGCCTCGGCCCAGCGCTCCCGCCAGCGGCCGGTCGCCTCCTCGCTGGCCAGCTCGGCCAGCACCGCGTCCGGGATGATCCCGGCGTAACCCTGGCGCCAGCACTCGACCTGGACCTGGGTCACCGCCGCGGCGTCGGACTCCCGGGCGGCGCGGACGAAATCCTGCCCGCTCAACGGCCCTGGGTGTCCTCGGGCTGGGTGGCCAGCTGGCTGACGTCACGCGCCGCGCCCTGGGCCGCCGAGGTGGTCATGGCCGCGTAAGCCTGCAGGGCCGCGCTGACCGGCCGGTCCCGATCGACCGGGCGGTAACCGTGCAGCTCCGACTGCACCCGGTCCCGGCGGGCGGTCAGCTCGGTGTCCGGCACGTCCAGGGCCAGGTCCCGGCGCGGGATGTCGATCCGGATCCGGTCGCCCTCCTCGACCAGCGCGATCGTGCCGCCCAGGGCCGCTTCCGGCGCGATGTGGCAGATCGACAGGCCGGACGTGCCGCCGGAGAAGCGCCCGTCGGTGATCAGTGCGCAGGCCCGGCCCAGGCCCTTGCCCTTGAGGAAGCTGGTCGGGTACAGCATCTCCTGCATGCCCGGACCGCCGCGCGGGCCCTCGTAGCGGATGACGACCACGTCGCCCGCCCCGACCGCTCCGTTCAGGATCCCGTCGACGGCGTCCTCCTGGCTCTCGAAGACCCGGGCCGGGCCCTCGAAGGTGAGCAGTTCCTCGGGCACTCCGGCCGTCTTGACGATCGCGCCCTGTGGGGCCAGGTTGCCGTACAGCACGGCCAGGCCGCCGTCGCTGCTGTAGGCGTGGTCCACCTCCCGGATACAGCCGCCGCGGCGGTCTACATCGAGTTCCTCCCAGCGGGCCGACTGGGAGTAGGGCTGGACGGTGCGGACGCCGCCCGGAGCCGCGTGGTACAGCTCCACGGCCTCGTCCAGCACCGAGTCCGAGCGCAGGTCCCAGGCGTCCAGGAACTCCCGCAGCGTGCTGCCGTGTACGGTCTGCACGCTGGTGTTGAGCAGGCCCGCCCGGTCCAGTTCGCCGAGGATGGCCGGGATGCCGCCGGCCCGGTGCACGTCCTCGACGTGGTAGTTGCTGCTGGGCGCGACCTTGCACAGGCACGGGACGCGCCGGGACAGCTCGTCGATCTCCTTGAGGCCGAAGTTCACGCCGCCCTCGTGGGCCGCGGCCAGCAGGTGCAGGATCGTGTTGGTCGACCCGCCCATGGCCACGTCCAGGGCCATCGCGTTCTCGAACGCGTCCCGGCTGGCCACCGCGCGCGGCAGCACCGAGTCGTCGTCCTCCTCGTAGTACCGGCGGGCCAGCTCGACGATGGCCGCGCCGGCCCGCTCGAACAGCCCGCGCCGGGCGGTGTGCGTGGCCAGCGTGGTGCCGTTGCCCGGCAGGGCCAGCCCGATCGCCTCGGTCAGGCAGTTCATCGAGTTGGCGGTGAACATGCCCGAGCAGGAGCCGCAGGTCGGGCAGGCCGACTCCTCCATGTCCAGCAGCTCGGTGTCGGACACCGACGGGTCGGCCGAGGCGACCATGGAGTCGATGAGGTCGAGCTTGCGGCCGGCCGCGTTGGTCACGGCCGCGCCCAGCGGCTTGCCCGCCTCCATCGGCCCGCCCGACACGAACACGGTCGGGATGTTCAGCCGCATGGCCGCGATGAACATGCCGGGCGTGATCTTGTCGCAGTTGGAGATGCAGATCAGCGCGTCCGCGCAGTGCGCGTTGACCATGTACTCGACCGAGTCGGCGATCAGCTCCCGGCTGGGCAGCGAGTACAGCATGCCGCCGTGGCCCATGGCGATGCCGTCGTCGACCGCGATCGTGTTGAACTCGCGCGGCACCGCGCCCGCCGCCTTGACCGCGGCCGACACCACCCGGCCGACGTCCTGCAGGTGGACGTGGCCCGGCACGAACTCGGTGAAGCTGTTGGCTACCGCGACGATCGGCCGCCCGATGTCCTCACGGGCGACACCCGTGGCCCGGAGCAGGGCCCGGGCGCCGGCCATGTTTCTGCCGTGCGTGACAGTGCGAGACCGAAGCGGTGGCATGACCGGTCATCTCCGAAGTTCAGCTGAGGGCGCAGGGAAGCCCCTGCTGGCAGATTTTCTCAGCCTACCGGAGCGCGCTGATCGGCATTGTTGAGCGGCAGGACCCGGGCCGCGGCCGCGTAGATCTGCTCGACCTCGTCCTTGCTCAGCTTGGGCCGGTCCTTGAGCAGGGCGTTGCGGCGCAGGTACTTGCGCAGCCGGTCGCCGTTGAACACGTCCACGTCGCGGATGGTGGCCACGTTCCACGGCACCTTGGGCCCGTATACCGCCAGCACCGGGCGGACGTAGACCTCGTGGCCGAGGGCGGCGGTCAGCCGCTCGCTGGCCTGGCCCGCCTCCCACCGGGCGTGCTCCAGCCGGTCCTTCTTACTGAACGGCCCGTGCCAGAGCTGGCGCGCGTTGCGGGTGCGGATCGGCAGTTTCTTGTCCCAGGCCTCGGAGTCGATGGCGTAGGCGCCGGTCGGGCCGACCACGAAGTGGTCGATCTGCTCCTTGCTGCCCGGGATGGGCCGCGAGTGCAGGGCCCGGTAGCCGGACCGCTCCAGCCGGGCCAGCTGGCGCTGGGTCTGCTTCTGGGCCCCGGTCAGCCGGACGCTGGGCGGCATGGACGCGGTGGTCCGCGACCGGTAGATGACGTCGGCGATGGCGGCCAGCACCGCGGCCGTGACCCCGGCTCGCCAGGTGAAGATGAACGCGAAGATCAGCCCGGCCACGGCCGCGATGAGCAGCCGCCGCCGCCAGATCCGCATCCGGGTGTCGGCCATCAGGTCGCCCACCTTGAGCCGGTCGGCCTTGCGGTCGGTGCCGTCGTAGTCGCTTTTGGCCATGTAGGCCGCGCCGGTGGTGGGACGGTGCCGCGCGGCCCGGCTGGACTCCCGCTTCTCGCGCCGCTTGCCGCCACCGGGCGCCTGCGGGCCGGCGCCGTCCGGCTGGTCCGGGCCGGTCGGGGATGCGCCCGAACCGGGCGGCAGCGCGGGCCGGTTGACGCGGATGTCCTGGCGCCGCGAGGGAGCGTCCGGCCGGGGCGGCGGAACGTCCTGCCGTGGCGGGGCGCTCGGCGGTGGCACCGATCCCTGCGGTGGCGGCGATCCCTGCGGTGGCGGCGACGCCTGCGGTGGCGGCGACGCCGGGGTCTTCTGCGGCCGGCGCAGGTGCGGCACCTGGTGCAGCCGCCGGGGCTCCCAGATCTGCCGGTTGGCCTGGCCGCCCGCGCCGAGCGGGCCGAAGCTGGTCAGGCCGGGCTCGCCGGGCGACTCGGAGTCCGGCTCAGCCTCGGCAGGCTGATCCTCGGACTGGCGGTCCTCGGTGCCGGGCCAGACGCTCCTGGTCGCGGACCGGAACGCCGCGTTCAGCCGGGCGGCGCGGGTGGCACTGTCGAAGCTGGCGCTGTCGTGCTCGCCGGCCATGGCCCCGCCGGACGGCGAGGGCGGCGGCGCGGATCCTTCGGCGGTCCCGGCCGGCTCCGGCGAGCCGGAGCCGGCGTCGCCACCGGAGCCGTCGCCATGGGATGGCCCGGACGTGGGCGTGCTGGACGTGGGGTACTCCGGGGCAGAGTCGGCTGGGGTGCGGGTCCCGTCGCGGGGACCAGGCACATCAGGGCGAGCGGGCGTATCCGGCCGATCCTGCGGGTCGCGCGGATCAGGCGGATATGACGCCTCCTGCGCGCCGATTCTGCCAGACGGGCTGGACGGGCCGGCGGCCGGCCCCTCGACGGCCGGGTCCGCGTGCGGCCCGGCAGCGCCAGACGAATGTGGAGGGCGCGCGCCGTCGCGCCCCTGCGCGTTCGATGGGGCCGATGACCTATGGCTTTTCTTGATGAGCCATGTCATCTGTTCCACATGCTCAGAGTAACTGACCAAAGGCGGAACGCAAGTGGCGCCCCGTTGAGTCAATTATTCCGCTACGGAACGTGTATCTCACCCCGGGTGGGGGATGAATACGTTTTCGGCCGGGTGCGCGGTCTACTATTTGGTAACATGCCGCAGATTCATGAGCTATCGCTGATCGACCTTGCCACTGCGATCCGTACTCGCCAGCTTTCTCCGGTGGAAGTTGCCAATCATTATCTGCGCCGGATTGACGAGCTGAATGCCCAGGTGGGCGCCTTCTACACGGTCTCTGCCGAGCTGGCCGAAGAGCAGGCCCGAGCCGCCGAAAAGGCGGTAACGGACGCGTCCGACGCGTCAGCTCTTCCGCCTCTCCTTGGTGTTCCGATACCAATCAAGGATCTGAACATGGTGGCAGGTGTGCGGCAGACGTTCGGTTCCGCCGTGTATGAGGACTATGTGGCGCCCGACGACGATTACATCGTGGCCGCGATCCGGGCCGCGGGTGGCGTCATCACCGGCAAGACGGCCACTCCCGAATTTGGCCTTCCGTGTTACACCGAGACCAAGATGGGGCCGCCCGCCCGCACGCCCTGGGACCTGACCCGGTCGGCCGGCGGGTCCAGCGGCGGCGCGGCCGCCGCGGTGGCCGCGCGGCTGGCCCCGGCCGCCCAGGGCAGCGACGGCGGCGGGTCCATCCGCATCCCGTCCAGCGTGTGCGGGCTGTTCGGGATCAAGCCGTCCCGGGGCCGGGTGTCCCAGGGCCCGATCGTGCCCGATCTGTTCGGCCTGGCCGTGAACGGCCCGATCGCCCGGACCGTGGCCGACGCGGCGCTGCTGCTGGACGTGATGAGCGGCAACTATCCCGGCGACATGTACACGCTGCCGCCACTGCCGGGCGGCGAGACGTTCCTCGGGCACGCGCGGCGGGCGCCCGGCCGGCTGCGGATCGCCCGCACCATGACGCCGCCGGTCGAAGGGGCCGAGGTGCACCCGGACTGCGTGGCCGCCTACGAGCAGGCCAGCTCGCTGCTCAGCCAGCTGGGCCACGAGGTCGAGGACGTGACGCTGCCGGTCGGGCCGGACGTGGTGCCGTTCTTCGAGACGCTCTGGTACGCGCACGCCACCCTGGCCCCGGTCGACCCGGCCCGCGAGGACCGGCTGCTGCCGTTCACCCGCTACATGCGCGAACGCGGCCTGGCCGTCAACGCCGGCGAACTGATCTTCGCCCAGGCCTTCCTGCAGGCCGTGCTGCGGCCCGCGCTGGCCCTGATGAACAGCTACGACGCGATCCTCAGCCCCACGCTGGCCTCACCGCCGGTGCCGGTCGGCTGGTTCACCGAGGTCGACCCGGCCGAGAACTTCGAGCGGCAGAAGCGGTTCACCCCGTTCACCGCCTCCTACAACCTGTCCGGGCAACCGGCGGTCAGCCTGCCGCTGTACTGGAACGAGGCGGGCCTGCCCATCGGCGTGATGCTGGCGGGCCGGATCGGTGACGAGGCCACCCTGATCTCGCTGTCGGCCCAGCTCGAAGAGGCCCACCCGTGGCGGGACCGGGTACCGCCGCTGGGATAACTTCATCGGATGCGGATCGTCCGGCGGCGGCCCAGTCGGCGGCCCAATCGACGGCCCAATCGACGGCACAATCGACGGCACAGCGCCGGCCGCGTCATCAACGTGGTCTGTGCCCTCGCCGTGTCCGGGCTGCTGCTGTTCGTGCTGGCGGCCGGCTTCGGGACGACCCCGCCCCTGGGTGCGGCCCTGGATCCCGGGCAGGGCGCCTGGACCTCGGCCTCGGGCGGCCAGTTGCCCGGGCCCGAGACCCTGCACCTGACCGGCCTGCAGCACGCGGTCACGGTGTCGTTCAGTGCGCAGGGCGTGCCGTCCATCCAGGCCGCCACCGACCACGACGCCTACCTGGCCCTGGGCTACGTGCAGGCCCGGTTCCGGCTGGCCGAGATGGACTCCGAACGGCGCCTCGGCGAGGGCCGGCTGGCTCAGCTGGGCGGCCCCGGCGAGCTGGCCTCGGACCGGTTCGAGCTGCGGCTGGGCCTGCTCCGCACCGCCCAGCGGGAATGGGCGGCCACCGAGCGGTCCAGCCCGGCCGGGCAGGCCCTGCTGAGCTACGCCCAGGGGGTCAACGACGACATCGCGCGGGTGCGGGCCCGGGGCGACTGGCCCGCCGAGTTCTCCCTGACCCGCGTCTACCCGTCGGCCTGGACGCCGGTGGACTCCCTGGTCGTGCAGGGTGTGCTGACCCAGGAGCTGGACTTCACCACCACCCCGCTGGACTACGCGCTGCTGGAGAAGTCGCTGGGTCCCCGCCGGACCATGGCCTGGTTCCCGGTCAACCCGCCGAACCAGCAGAGCCCGTTCGACCCTGGCCCCTACCGCGACCGCGGGCTGACCCAGGTGCCCGCCGACCTGGCCAGCTCGGCCGCGGTGGACACGGGCGTAGGCACCGCCTCGGCGGCCGCACCACCGAAATTTCAACCATCATCGGAATCGGTCACCACGGCGGCGGGTCAGCTGCTCACGCAGACCAGCCGGCTGCCGGCCGGCCTGGTCCACCAGCTGCCGGACAGCAATGCCTGGGCGGCCAACGGGCCCGCGGTCGCCGGGCACGGCGCCATGCTGGCCGGCGACCCGCACCTGCCGCAGACCCTGCCCTCCATCTGGTACGAGGCGGCCATCTCCGCGCCCGGCCTGGACGTCAGCGGGGTGACCGTACCCGGCGTGCCCGGCGTCCTGATCGGGCACAACCAGCACATCGCCTGGTCGCTGACGGACACCCAGAACCAGGCCGCGCTGTTCTACGCCGAGCGGACCAGCTCCAAGCGCCCGGGCCGGTACTACTGGCGGGGCGCCTGGCGGCCGATGACCAAGGTGCACTACACGATCCCGGTCCGCGGCGGCTCCGCGGTCTCGCTGACCGTGGACGTCACCGTGCACGGGCCGATCATGACCCAGGCCGGGCAGACCATGGCCGTGGACTGGATGGGCAACGTGCCGTCCCCGGACCTGGCCGCGCTGATCGGCATCGACCAGGCCCGCGACTTCGGCCAGTTCAAGACCGCGCTGGCCAGCTGGCACGCGCCCACCCAGAACTTCGTCTACGCCGACGACCAGGGTCACATCGGCGAGATCTCGGCCGGCTACTACCCGCAGGTCGCGCACGGCGACCCGTGGCTCCCGCTGCCCGGCACCGGCGCCGACGACATCGACGGGATCATTCCCTACGCGGCCGTGCCGCAGGTCTACGACCCACCCGGGCACGTGCTGGCCACCGCCAACCAGCGGCCGGTGGGCCCCTCCTACCCCTACTACATCGGGACCTCGGAGAACTTCTTCGACAACAGCTTCCGGGCCAACCAGATCTACGCCGGGCTGCGCGGCCGGTCCAACCTGACCCCGGCCGACTTCACCGCCCTGCAGGGCAACGTGACCGACAACCTGGCCCGGGACGTGGTGCCCAGGCTGCTGGCCGCGCTGCGCCAGGGCGGCGGGCCCGGCGGCGGGCTCAGCGCCCGCGAGCGGGCGGCCATGTCGCTGCTGGCCAGCTGGAACGACAACATGACCGAGAACTCGGCCGCGGCCGCGGTGTGGTGGACGTTCTGGGGTGACTACATCTCGGCCACGTTCCAGCCCTGGTGGCGGTCGGCCCGCGTCCCGGTGGGCAAGGACCGGGCCGGCCTGGCCCTGTCGTCCTGGCCGACCAGCCTGACCGAGGACCTGGCCGCCTGGACCACCGGCTCGGTGCCCGCGTCGTCCGCGTTCCGCCTGCCGTCGGGTGGGAACCGCACCGCGGACCAGGTCATGCGGCAGGCGTTCGGCGCCGCCGTGGCCCACCTGGCTGACAAGCTGGGCGGGGCGCCGTCCAGCTGGCACTGGGGGCGCCTGCACACCCGCCAGTTCCCGTCGCTGACCGGGGCCGACGCCCTCGGCTACGGTCCCCGGGCCGCCAGCGGCGACGCCTGGACCGTGAACGCGGCCGAAGGCGGCCTGCACTCCAGCGTCGGCCCGTCCTGGCGGATGGTGGTGGAGTTCTCCGGCTCCGGTGGCTCTGGTGGCTCCGGCGGGCCAGCCGTGGCTGAGGGCGTTTATCCGGGCGGCCAGAGCGAGAATCCGGCCTCACCCTGGTACGACGACCTGATCGGCCGGTGGTGGTCGGATCAGACCCTGCCCATGATCACCCCGGGGCGCCCGGCGGGCTCGCTGCGCTGGACCCTGGACCTGAGCGCCGCTGAGGGGATGCCGGGCAATGGCTGATCTGCGGCGGCTCGGCAAGCGGGGGAGTTACCGGCTCGGCTCGTCCCGGGACCAGGTCGGTCCCTGGCCGTGGCTGGCCGTGGTGCTGGCCGGCACGCTCGTCATCGCGGGCGCGGCCGAACTCGGGCTGTGGTTCGTGCCGTTCCTGGCCGGCCTGGCCGTGGGCCTGCTGCTGGCCCGGCCGGGCTGGCGGCTGCGTCACACCCTGCCCGCCGTGCTGGTCATGGCCCTGCTCGGCTGGGGCGTGCCGCTGTACTGGCCCGCGGTCGTGCAGGGGCAGCCGGCCGGTGCCACCGCACGCGTCATCGCGGCTCTGGCCGGGGTACCGCCACACGCGGTGTTCGGCGTGGTGTTCACGCTGCTGGTCGCGGTGCTTCAGGCCGTGGTTGGCCTGTGGCTGGGCCGTGCGCTGACCCCACGGGCCCAATCCAGCTGACACGTGCCCGCTCGGGTCAGGTACGCCGGTCCCCGGTCGCTCCTGACCGTGTGGGTACGCGTCAGCCCATGTCGTCATGCCTGGGCCGCCCCGTTGGCCCATGGTCGATCAAGCCCAGCCGTCGGCGCGCATTGGCGTTCTCCTTTCTGCTCTGCTGTGCTGGCTGGCTGCTGTCGGTCTCAGGCCCATCCGTCGGCGCGCATTGGGCTCTCCTCTCTGCTGTGCTGGCTGGCTGCTGGTGGTCTCAGGCCCATCCGTCGGCGGTCATCGCTGGGGCTCTCCTCTCCTGGTCGCTGGGGCTGCTGGTCTGGTCATTTCAGGCCCATCCGTCGGCGCGCATCTGGCGTTCTCCTTCCGCTCCCTGATGGTCGGCTGCTGTCGTTCTCAGGCCCATCCGTCGGCGCGCATCGCTATGCCCTCCTTCCGTTGTCACGGTCTGATCGCCCGGCTGGCTCACACCCGTCCGGTACCGCTCACCGCGTTCTTCTCCCAGGTCGCACCGTTGCTGGCCGGCGATCTCGGGGCCGCCCATGGCTGCGCATGACAGTCCTTTCGTCCAGGGGGTGCGAAATCCGGGTGAATTAGCCGCAAAGCGCTATGGTCCAGGCGGCTTTGGGTGTTGTGGCGACGAACACGCCACCCTCCTCCCTTGCAACCGCCGGTGCTTCGATCGGTGGCCTACTCAGCCGATGACCGGGCGGCAAATGTGAGGGATGCCAGAATTATTCCGGTAGTGGATGATTTCATACCTACAAGCCGCGTCGCAGACGAGCCGACACTGGATGACCGCTAGGTTGAGCCGGCTGTAGCCAGAGCCTGACAGTGGGTATCGTTGAACCTGAAATGCGGGGCATTAGGTGTTTGTCATGCGAACACGCTGATTCCGCCGACGTCGGGCCGCCGGGGAGGTGTTGATGCGTTCCGCTCACCGCAGCATTGTTCGGTGGGCGAACAGCGTCCGGGCCTGGGCCTTCTGGAACGTGCGCGGCTGGTCCCTCTGGAAAGAGCCCCCCCGGGTCATCGGCCTGGTTGCCACCTTGATCACCGCCGAGGCGGCGGCCATCGCGGTGTCCGCGGCCTCGGTCCGCCTCCAGCCCCGGCAGCTGATCCTGTTCGGGCTGCTGGTGGGGTGCGTCGCGGTCACGGTCGAGCTGACCCGCCAGGAAGGCGAGAAGACCGGCCTGATCAAGGACATCTACAGCGCCTGGGGCCTGCCCGCGGCGATCCTGCTGCCCCCGATCTACGTGCTGATCCTGACGTTGACGCACTACGCCTTCATCCAGTGGCGCGTCCGGCAGACCGCGATCTACCGGCGGATGTACAGCGCCGCCGCGGTCGGGCTGGCCCTGGCGGCGGCCGGGCTGGCCTTCCGCTGGCTGCAGCGGACCGTCTTCCGCACCGACCCCAGCGGGACCGTGCACAACCTGGTCTGGTGCCTGGGCCTGGTCGTGGCGGTGCTGGCGTTCTGGGCCATCAACAAGTTCCTGGTCCTGCTGGCCATCAAGGGCTCGGATCCGACCGCGGACATCCGCAAGGAGTTCTTCAGCCGCGAGCCGCTGTACAACGACCTGGCCGAGTTGTGTATCGGTGCGCTGCTGACCTACGCCGTGGCCACCAACCTGTTCCTGGTGCCGGTGGCCCTGCCGGTGGTGGCCCTGCTGCAACGGTCGCTGCGGCACGCCCAGCTGCTCAACGCCTCCCGGACCGACCCCAAGACTGGCCTGCTGAACGCCCGGACCTGGGAGGGCGAGGCCGAGGCCGAGGTGGCCCGGGCCGTGCGAGCCCGCATGGCGCTCGCGGTCGCCGTGCTTGACATCGATTTCTTCAAGCTGGTCAACGACACCTATGGCCACCTGTTCGGCGACGAGGTGCTCAAGGAGATCGCGCACTGCCTGCCCGGGGTGCTACGGGAGTACGACTCGGCCGGGCGGTTCGGGGGCGAGGAGTTCGTGCTGCTGTTGCCGCACACCCGGGCCGTCGACGCCTTCCGGATCGCTGACCGGGTGCGCGACCACATCTCCGGGCTGTCGCTGCGGACCTCGGACGGCCAGGCGGTCGAGGTCACGGTGTCGGTCGGCGTGGCCGCGCTGGACGCCGGCTCCACCCGTGAACTGAGCGAACTCCTGGGCGCGGCCGACGCCGCGCTGTACCGGGCCAAGCGCGACGGCCGTAACCAGGTGCAGATGATCAGCACCACCCGCGGCCTGAGCGCGACCGGTGCCCAGGCCGCCACCGAGGTCAACGCCTTCGGCGTGGCGTCCCCCGGCCCCAGCGTGTGGGACGTGGCGCCGCGGCCGCCGGCCCGGGCCGGCGCCGACGGCCCCGACGGCGATGGCGACGGGGTGGCCATCGGCGCTGGTCCGAGGCGGTTACCCATAGGGTCGTACCGTGCCCGAAGCGCCCGACACCACCGGTGAATCCCGCCTGCCCGGCCCCGCTGACCGGCCCCCGGCCGAGGCGACGCGGCCCCCGGTCCAGGCCATCCTGCTCGACGCGGGCGGCGTCATGCTGTTCCCGTCGCCGGAACTGCTGCTGCCCCCGCTGCACGCCGCCGGGCTGGAGCCCAGCCTGGCCGACCTGCAGCGGGCCCACTACCGGGCCATGGCCGACTGCGACGAGCCGGCCCGGACGCCGCCCGGCGGCCAGTGGTGGCGGGAGTACCTGCGGGACTTCGCGGCCGCCTGCGGCGTGCCCGCGGCCCTGGTCGACACGGTGGCCGGCGACATCGTGGGCCTCACCGACGGGTTCGCCTGGACCCAGGTGGGCCCGGGGGTGGGCGCCGCCCTGCGCGGCATCGCGGCCCTGGGCCTGCCGGTCGGCATCGTGTCCAACTCGACCGGCCAGGTCGAGCAGGTCCTGCGCCGCCTGGACGTCTGCTACGCGCCCAGCGCCGACGAGGTGCTGCCCGAGGCCCGCGGCGTCAGCGTCGGGGCGGTGATCGACTCGGCCGTGGCCGGCGTGGCCAAGCCCGACCCGCACATCTTCACGCTGGCCCTGGACGCGCTCGGCCTCCCCGACGCCGGCCGGGGCACGGTCGTGCACGTCGGGGACAGCCTGCGCTACGACGTGGCCGGAGCCCTGGCCGCCGGGGTCCGCCCACTGCACCTGGACCCGCACGGCTTCTGCCCCGCGCCCGGCGGCCACGAGCACCTCCGCCGCCTGGAGGACCTGGTCAGTGTGGTCGCGCCCTAGGCCAGCGCCCACCACCCCCAGGCACTCCACAAGCCCACAAGCCCCCAGGCCTACTCCGCGAGGGCGTCCCGTTCCCGGCAGCGCAGCGCGCGGGCCACGTCGTCCCGGCCCTCGACCAGCAGCCGGCGCAGGGCGGCGGGCGGCGAGTTACGGGAGATGTAGCGGTCGGTGACCCGGATCGTCTCCTGCTCGGTCGGGCAGACCGTGTAGCCGATGGCCACGAACCGCTTGGCCATGTCCGAGCTCCAGTTGGCCCAGATGTCCAGCAGCACGTCGAAGAACGGGTCGCGGTAGGGGGCGGTCAGCTCCTCCTGGTCCGGGTCGACGAACCCGGTCAAGGTGGCGCGGAACATCGCGTTCGGCAGCCGGCCGGCCACGATCTCGTCCCAGGTGCGCTGCTTGTTCGCTGGGTCCGGCAGGGCGGCGCGCGCGGCCGCGGCCCGGCGCTGGCCCGCGTCGGTGGCGTCCCGGGCCAGTTCGGCGTCGATCTCCTCCAGCCCGGCCCGGCCCTGGCTGACCAGGCGGTGCAGCAGCGTCCAGCGCAGGTCGGTGTCGATGCTCAGGCCCTCCAGGGCCAGGGTCCCGTCCAGCAGCCCGGCCACCACGTTCAGGTGCCGGTCGGTCCGGGCCACCCCGGTCAGGGCCTGGGTGTAGGCCAGCTGGGCGTCGCTGCCGGGTTCGGCCGCCATGAGCAGGTCGTGCAGGGTGTCGCCCATGTACTCCAGGCCCTCGTCCCGCCAGGCCGGGTCGGCGAACCGGCGAACCGCCTGGGACGCCTGCCGCAGCAGCGTCTGGGTCACGCTGATGTCGGTCACCGAGCCGACCCCCAGCATGACCAGGCGCACGTAGTCCCGGGCCGCCATCTCGGCGTCCCGGCACATGTCCCAGGCCGCCGACCAGGCCAGCGCGGCCGGCAGCGGGTCCCGGAACTCACTGATGGACTGGACCAGCGTGCCCAGCGAGTGGTCGTCCAGCCGGATCTTGGCGTAGGTCAGGTCGTCGTCGTTGAGCAGCACCAGGTCCGGCCGGCGCTCCCCGGCCAGCTCGGCGATCTCGGTCCGCTCGCCGCTGATGTCGGTCTCCACCCGGTGCCGCCGGACCAGCCCGCCCGACTCCCGGTCGTACAGCCCGATCGCGATCCGGTGCGAGCGCAGTACCGGGTACTCCGCCACCGCCTCCTGCCGTACCGCGAACGCGGTGAACCGGCCCTGGTCGTCCAGTTCGTACTCGGGCCGCAGCGTGTTCACGCCCGCGGTCTGCAGCCACTCCCGCGACCACCCGGTCAGGTCCCGGCCGGACGTGTCCTCCAGGGCCAGCAGCAGGTCGGCCAGGGTGGCGTTGCCCCACTCGTTGTCGGCGAAGTACTGCCGGACCCCGGCCAGGAAGTTGTCCCGGCCCACGTACGCGACCAGCTGCTTGAGCACGGACGCGCCCTTGGCGTAGGTGATGCCGTCGAAGTTGACCTCGACCGCGTCGATGTCGGGGATGTCGGCCGCGATCGGGTGGGTCGACGGCAGCTGGTCCTGCCGGTAGGCCCAGGCCTTGTACAGCTGGGCGAACGTGGTCCAGGCCGACGACCACTTGGTCGCCTCGGCCTCGGCCAGCGTGCCGGCCCAGGTGGCGAACGACTCGTTCAGCCACAGGTCGTCCCACCAGCGCATGGTGACCAGGTCGCCGAACCACTGGTGGGCCATCTCGTGCAGGATCGTCTCGGCCCGGGCCTCCCGGGCGAAGCCGGTGACCCGCGACCGGAAGATGTAGTCCTCCAGGAACGTCACGCAGCCCGCGTTCTCCATCGCGCCTTCCTTGAACTCGGGCACGAAGAGCTGGTCGTACTTGCCGAACGGGTAATGCACCCCGAACGCCTGGTGGTAGAAGCCGAAGCCCTGCTTGGTCACCTCGAACAACTCGTCGGCGTCGAGGTACTGGGCCAGCGACTGGCGGCAGTAGATGCCGAGCGGGATGTCCTCGTAGTTGTCCCGCACCACGTGGTAGGGGCCGGCCGCCACCGCGGTGATGTAGGTGGACATGACCGGGGTGGGCGGGAAGTGCCAGCGCTTGGCCGAGGTCCCCGCCGAGCCCCAAGGCGAGGGCCCGGTGTTTTCTGCTGCGTCCGGCGCCATGTTGGAGATGACCCGCCAGTCCGCGGGCGCGGTGACGGTCAGCTCGTAGCTGGCCTTCAGGTCGGGCTGGTCGAAGCAGGCGTAGATCCGGTGCGCGTCGAAGGTCTCCAGGTCGGAGTACAGGTAGACGCCGCCGTCGGCCGGGTCGGTGAACCGGTGCAGGCCCTCGCCGCTGCGCGAGTAGGCGCACTCCGCGACCACCCGCAGCTCGTTGTCCTGATTCAGGCTGGTCAGCGTGATCCGGTCACCGTCGAAGGCGTCCAGCGGGACCGGTGACCCGTTGAGGGTGATCTCCAGGACCTTGGGCGCGGTCAGGTTGATGAACGTCTCCGACCCTCCGCTGGCCGCCTGGAAGCGGACCACAGTGACCGATGGGAACGTGGTGTCGCCCCCGGTCAGGTCCAGCTCGACCTGGTAGGACGACACCGTGACGACACTGGCCCGCGCTCGGGCCTCGTCCTGTGTGAGGTTGTCTGGCACCTGCTATCCCCTTCGTCCGCGTGCGCCGCGCGTTGCCATCCTTCCACGTGGGCCGATTCGGTTTACTCCCTGGTCGCGGAATGAGCCGGATCGGGCACTGGTTGTCGCAGGCGTACCAGGCCCCCAGCCGCGAGGAGCGCGCATGCCCGAGCAGGAAAACACCATCGTTGACTTCTGGTTCGACCCCATCTGCCCGTGGGCCTGGATCGCCTCCCGGTGGATCCTCGAGGTGGAGAAGGTGCGCCCGGTCACGCCCCGCTGGCACGTGATGAGCCTGTCCGTGCTGAACAGCGACAAGGACGACATCTCCGACGCCTACCGGGAAATGCTGGCCACCGGCTGGGGCCCGGTCCGCATCTGCATCGCGGCCGAGCAGCAGTTCGGCCCCGAGGTACTCGGCAAGCTGTACACCGCGTTCGGCACCAAGTTCCACCTGGAGAAGGCCCCGCGCGACCGCGCCACCTACGAGGCCGCGCTGAAGGAGGCTGGCCTGCCCGAGAGCCTGGCCGACGCGGCCGAGTCGACCGACTACGACGAGGCGCTGCGAGCCAGCCACTCCGGCGGGATGGACCGGGTCGGCTACGAGGTCGGCACTCCGGTCATCTCGGTCAAGGGCGCCTCGGTGTTCGGCCCGGTGCTGTCCCCGATCCCGCGCGGCGAGGCCGCGGCCAAGCTCTGGGACGGCGTGCTGGCCATCGCCGAGACCGACGGCTTCTTCGAGCTCAAGCGCTCCCGCACCCGCGACCCCATCTTCGATTAGTACCGTCCGGGGGGACGACCCCCCTGGACCCACCGGAACCCGCGTTGCGGTCCCCACCGCACTGCCGGCCACTCACCGAGCCTCCGGCCCGGATCGCTGGGCCGGTCAGACCGACTCGCCGCAACGCGGGCCCGGGGCCCCGCCCCGAGCCCGCTCGCTCGGTTCGCTTTTTACCGTGACCGGCCAGCAACTGCCGTACTCCGGTTCCCCGCTCCGGTCCCGGCCCGCTCATCCCGCCCCCGACCCGTCTGGCACACTGGCCTCCGTGCAGGTGTTCCTGGGGTCTGATCACGCGGGGTTCGAGGTCAAGGGCCGGCTCATTCAGTGGCTGTCCGAGAACGGGCACGAGCCGGTGGACTGCGGGCCGCCCGCCTACGCCGAAGACGACGACTACCCGGTGTACGTCCTGCGCGCGGCCACCAACGTGATCGCCCACCCGGGCAGCCTGGGCATCGTGATCGGCGGGTCCGGCAACGGCGAGCAGATCGCGGCCAACAAGGTCCCCGGCATCCGGGCCGCGCTGGCCTGGACCACCGAGACCGCCCAGCTGGCCCGGCTGCACAACGACGCCAACGTGCTCAGCCTCGGGGCCCGCGAGTACAGCGTCGACGACGCGGTCTCGTTCACCAGGGCCTTCGTGGAGACGGAGTTCTCCGGGGCCGTCCGGCACGCGCGGCGGCTGGCCGAGATCGCCGCGTACGAGAAGTCCGGCGACCTCCCGCCGCTGCCGTCTTAACGGCGCTTGCGCCGGCCCCGGGTGTTCCGGCCCGCGGCCGGCCGCCCACCAGGCTCCGCCCGCTCCGCCCGCTCGGGCCGGTCGGGCCGCTCGGCCCGGTCCGGCCGCGCCTTCCCGGCTGGTGTCTGGGCCGCCGCCCGGGCGGCCTCTTCGTCCTCCGGCCGCGGCCGGGACACGTCCCGCGCCCGCATGGCCGCGCTCAGCGTCACCTTCATGCCCTCAGTGTCCCACGCCGGTCAGAAGATGACCGGGCACCAGGGCGCCGGGTCCCAGGCCATGGCCGCCGACAGCTGCTGGAGCGCGCCCGCCCGCAGCTGGCTGACCCGGCCCGCGGCGGCCAGCGCTCCCAGCCGGGTGCCGCCCAGGTAGGCCGCGCCCAGCTCGGCGATGTCCAGGCTCAGGTCGGCGTCCGCGTCGACGGGGTCGCAGCTGGCCCACCCGGTCTCGTCGGTTCGGAGCCGCCAGCGGCCCGCGTTGTCCGGCAGCACCCGGTCCCGCACATCGAGCACCACGTCCACCGGGCAGGCGTACCGGCGCTGGGTCAGCGCGGCCGGCAGGTCGGTGATCCGGGCCCACAGCGCGTCGCTGACCACCGTGCGCAGCCGTCGCGGGTCGGCCAGCTGGAACTGCACCGGGTCGTCGACCGGCCGCAGCCTTGTGTGCAGCTCGGTGGTCAGGTCCCGGCTGAGCAGGTCGCCCCACAGCGCCGCGCTGGCCGCCGGGTCGGTCGCGACCAACTCGCGGACGGTGATCGAACCCTCGGGCAGGAACGTGTCCTCGTCCCAGCCGCCGCGGGCCGAGTAGAGGGAGTAGCCGCGCGGGCCCGCGTCGTCCTCGGCCAGCACGCAGCGCAGCGGGGACTGGCCGTGCCGCTGCGCCGGCGGGTCCGACAGGTACCGGTCCCACCAGGCGTCGTTGCGCCGGAAAAAGCCCGGCCGGGTTTCGAACATCGCCTCGTACACCTTGGCCAGTTCGGCGCGGGCCTCCGCGACCTCGGTGATCCGCAGCCACAGCGCCGGGTCGGCGGGCGCGTCCAGCGCCAGCGCGCCCTCGCCGCGGCGGACGGTGTAGGCGTGCGTCCAGGACGCCTGCCCGTAGCCGTACCGCCCGTAGATCACGGCTTCGGCGGCCCACAGCACGGCCAGGGCCTCGCCCCGGTCCCGGATGTCGGCCAGCTGCCGGCGCATCAGCGAGCGCAGGATGCCGCGGCGCCGGTGGGTGGGCAGCACCGACACCCAGCTCACCCCGGCCGCGGGCACGTCGGCCCCGGGGATCCGCAGCCGGAACGAGAACACGGCCGTGCCGCCGACCAGCTGATCGCCGTCGTACGCGGCCAGGCTGCGGTCGAACTCGAACCGGGTCAGGGTCTGCGCGCGATCCTCGGGCGAGACCGGCGAGCCATGGAACGCGTGCTGGTCCATCAGCAGGAATGCGTCGAACTCGTCCGGGGTCACCGGCCTGATCGGGTAAGCCTCGGTCATGTCTGCCTTGCTACACCGCCGCAGGCCAAATAACCACTCTTTTAGGGCCTGGCCAGGGGCGGGACCGGGGCCGGGTCAGAGGCCCTCCCGGTGTTGACGGGGCGTGCCGGCGGGTGAACCGGGAGCGATTGCGGATACAGTGCCGCCATCATGGTTTCCCGTCCGGACCATCCGCTGCCGCGTCCCGCGCACGGTTTGCGTGCTCGTGTACAGCAGGTCCGCGAGGTGTTGAGCAGGCAGTTCATCACCCGGAACCGGCGGCTGGCGTTTGGGCTCACGCTGGCCACGATCGCCATCGGCGTGGCCGCGGCGCACCTGTCCGAGTGGTGGTTCTCGCCCGGCGTGATGATCCTGCCCATCCTGGCGGGCGGGATGCTGCTGTGGGTCCGGGCCCTGCGGGTCCTGTTCGTCATCGCCGCCGCCGTGCTGATCTACGACATCGTGGCCGACAAGGCCGGGCCGGCCATCGTGGCCACCATCGTGATCACCGCGCTCTTCGCCGACGTGCTGGCCCGGACCCGGGCCAAGCTGGGCCTGCAGGGCCTGCGCGGGGACCACATGCTGATCGAGTTGCGGGACCGGATCCGCGAGCACGGCAAGCTGCCCACGCTGGGGGAGGGCTGGGGCTCGGAGGTGGTGCTCCGGCCGGCCGGCGGGGCGTCGTTCGGCGGCGACTTCGTGGTCTCCTACTCCGATGGCAAGACGCTCGAGGTGGCCCTGGTCGACGTGTCCGGCAAGGGCGTCGACGCCGGCACCCGGGCCCTGCTGCTGTCCGGTGCGTTCGGCGGCCTGCTCGGCTCGGTCCCGACCAGTGACTTCCTGCCCGCGGCCAACGCCTACCTGCGCCGTGGCCGGTGGACCGAAGGCTTCGTCACCGCCGTCCACATGTCGCTCGACCTGACCTCGGGGGAGTACACCATCAACTCCGCCGGCCACCTGCCCGCGGTGCACTACGACGCGGCCAGCGGCCGGTGGCGGATCACCCAGGCCCGCGGCATCGTGCTGGGCGTGGTCCCCGACCTGGCGTCCGTGCCGACCAGCAGCGAGGAAGGCGTCCTCCGCCGCGGCGACGCCCTCATGCTCTACACCGACGGCCTGGTCGAAGCGCCCGGCCGCGACATCGACGCCGGCATCGACAAGCTCCTCGGCGAGGCGGAGCACCTGGTCAAGAGCGGCTTCCGCACCGGCGCCGGCGACCTGGTGACCACCATGCAGCGCGACATAGGCAGCGCCGACGACTGCGCCCTGGTCCTCATCTGGCGTTCCTGATATCTGGCGTTCCTGAATATCTCTAATTTCGGGAGCGCCCCGTTCCCGCCCCCGCCCCTGGGTCCTCACCTCCACCCCGCCCGCGGCCCTGCGCCCACCCCGGGTTCGCGCCGCCGGCCCACCCGGTCCCGGCCCGGCCCGCTTCCCGCGAATGATCGTTCATCCTGCCAAAATGCCATCACGGCATAGCGCTTAGTAACGGTAATGCGCGGAATATCCGGCAGTTTTTCGTCGCTATCGGAGGTCATGCGGAAGTGTGCCTAAGCCTGCCCCGGCATAGCACGCGGACTTTTGCCGCGCGGCAATATAGGCGGCGACCGGGCATCGAATATGTATCAGCTCTGTATCGCCGCGTGTCCCGCTGATGTCGCCCGCGCCGCCCCCCGCCGGCCCGCCTAGCAGCGACTGTCCAGCGGCGACGGGCCCGTATCCGGGCCGGTGGTGACGTATCATCCCCTGCCGCGAACATGCAAATTAAATAAGTCCGGCGGTTGCGAAACGGTCACACGTAGGTGAAACATGGTGGTGCGCGGGCGGCAATCCCGCCCCGGTCACGGCGGAAACGTGCCCGAACCGGCGCGCAAACTCGGCTCCGGCAATGTCAATCCTTGACACGCGCGTCAGGTGACGCGGGTGTCATTGTTTGCATTCATTCAACGCCGGCCCCGAAGATATCCCCATGGCTGGCAACGTGAGCGGAACTGAGCCTGCGCCCACGCATGCCCAAACGGCCCCGCCGCCCACGGCGTCCTCGGCGCAGGCGGTCTCGGCCACCGCGGCCGCCCAGGCCTCCAGCGAGAACTTCCCGGTGGCCCTGCGCATCCTGCCCGCCCGCCACCGGCGCCACCTGATGGCCCTGTACGGGTTCGCCCGGCTCACCGACGACATCGGGGACGAGGTCTCCCCGCAGGAACGGCTCCGCCTGCTCGACGAGCTCGAGGCCGACGTCGACCGCATCTACGACGGCGGGACGCCGCGGCTGGCCGCCATGGCCGAGCTGGCCACCACGGTGGCCGAGTGCCACGTCCCGGCCCAGCCGCTGCGCGACCTGATCCAGGCCAACCGCCAGGACCAGCTGGTCGCCCGCTACGAGACGTTCGAGGATCTGGCCGGCTACTGCCGCCTGTCGGCCAACCCGATCGGGCGTGTGGTCCTGCACATATTCGGTGCGGCCTCCCCGGCCCGGGAGCAGCTGTCCGATAGCATCTGCACTGCTCTTCAGCTGGCCGAGCACTGGCAGGATGTCGCCGAGGACTTCGGCAAGGGCCGGATCTACCTGCCTCGGGCCGACCGGGAGAAGTTCGGGGTGACCGAGCAGGACCTGGCCGCGCCGGTGACGGGGCCGCGGGTCCGGGCGCTGGTCGCCTACGAGGTGGCCCGCGCCTCGGCCCTGCTCGACGAGGGCGCGCCGCTGGTCGGCACGCTGCGCGGGTTCGGGCGGCTGGCGGTGGCGGGGTACCTGGCCGGCGGCCGGGCCGCGCTGGCCGCGATCACCGCGTCCGGCCACGACGTCCTGGCGGTCACCCCGCATCCGGACAAACGGGTGACGGCACGCCTGGCCATCCAGGCCTATCTGCGAGGGAGGTGAGGGACGTGGACGCCGCGTTCAGCACGAACAGCACGAGCACGGCCGAGGCCTACCGGGCCTGTGAGGAGATCACCTGGTCGCAGGCCAGGAACTTCGCCTACGGAATCCGGCTGCTGCCCCCGGCGAAACGGCAGTCTCTCGCCGCGCTCTACGCGTTCGCCCGCCGCATCGACGACATCGGCGACGGCACCATGGCCGCCCCGGACAAGCTGACCGCTCTGGAACAGGCCCGGTCCGAGGTGCTGGCCCTGGACAAGCCGGGTACGCCGGCGCCGCCCGCCAGCGACCCGGTGCTGGTCGCCCTGGCCGACACCGCCCGCCGGTTCCCGGTCCCGCTGCCCGCCTTCGGCGAGCTGATCGACGGCTGCGTGGCCGACACCAGGGGCGCCACCTACACCACCTTCGACGACCTGCACTACTACTGCCGCTGCGTGGCCGGGTCGATCGGGCGGCTGTCGCTGGGCGTGTTCGGGTCCGACGACCGCCCGACCGCGGAGTCGCTGGCCGACTCGCTCGGGGTGGCCCTGCAGCTCACCAACATCCTGCGCGACATCCGCGAGGACTACCAGAACGGCCGGGTCTACCTGCCCGCCGAGGACCTGGACCGGTTCGGCGTCACGCTCAAGCCGTCCGGTGAGCCGGACCCGGCCGCCGAGCCCGCCCCGGACGCGGCCGCGGAGGCCGGGTTCGTCGCGCTCATCGAGTTCGAGGCCGAGCGGGCCCGCCAGTGGTACGACACCGGGCTGCAACTGCTGCCCATGCTGGACGCACGCAGCGCCGCCTGCACCGGCGCGATGGCCGGCATCTACCGCAAGCTGCTGGATCGGATCATCGCCGAGCCCGCGGCCGTGCTGCACGGCCGGCTGTCGCTGTCGCCCGGCCAGAAGGCCATGGTCGCGGTGCGCTCGCTGGCCCGGCCGCTGCTGCCCGGGCGCAACCGGCCCGCCCCCCAGACCCGGTCCGCGGCCCCGGCCCAGGGACGGCGCCCGTGACCACCTCCATACCCGTTTCGGCCCGCCCGCGCCGCCAGCAGCGGGTGGTGGTGATCGGCGGCGGCCTGGCCGGCATCACCGCCGCCATCGCGCTGTCCGAGGCCGGTGCGGCCGTCACCCTGCTGGAGGCCCGGCCCCGGCTGGGCGGGGCCACCACCTCGTTCAACCGCGGGGCCCTGGTCGTCGACACTGGCCAGCACGTGTTCCTCCGCTGCTGCACCGCCTACCAGGGCCTGCTGGCCCGGCTGGGCATGTCCGGGTCGGTGCGCATGCAGGACCGCTTCGACGTCACCGTGCTGACCCCGGACGGCCCGGCCCGGCTGCGGCGCAACCGGCTGCCCGGGCCGCTGCACCTGGGCGCCTCGCTGGCCCGGTTCTCGCTGCTGTCGCTGGCCGAGCGGGCCCGGGTGGGCCAGGCCGCGCTGGCCATGCGGTTCCTCAACCCGGACGACCCGGCCCTGGACCGCCAGCGGCTCGGCGACTGGCTGGCCGCGCACGGGCAGGACGAGCGCACCCGGCGGGTGCTGTGGGACCTGTTCACGGTGGCCTCGCTGAACGTTCCCGGCGACGACGCCTCGCTGGCCCTGGCCGCGACCGTGATCAAGACCGGGCTGCTGGGCAAGAACGACGCGGCCGACATCGGCATCCCGCTGGCCCCGCTGGGCGAACTGCACGGCACCGCGGGCCTGGCCCTGCTCAAGCGGCTGGGCGCCGAGGTCCGTCTCGGGGTCAAGGCGGCCGGGGTCGAGCTGGCCGGGCCCGACGGTGACGGCGGCCGGTACCTGATCCGGCTGGCCCGCGGTGAGGAAGACGCGGGTGGCGGCGACGGCGCAGAGCTAGCACAGTTCCGTCGCGGGGTGCTGCGGGCCGACGGCGTGGTGGTCGCGGTGCCGCCGTACGTGGCGTCCCGGCTGGTGCCGGACTCGGCCGGGGCCGCCGCGGCGAACTGGCCGGAGCTGGGCACGTCGCCGATCATCAACGTGCACGTGATCTACGACCGCAAGGTGATGGACCTGCCGTTCGCGGCCGCGGTCGACTCCCCGGTGCAGTGGGTGTTCGACCGGACCGCCATTTCCGGTTACGGCCGGGGCAACCGGGGCCAGTACCTGGCGATCTCGCTGTCGGCGGCGGAGCCTTACGTCGACGTGCCCGCGGCCAAGCTGCGGGAGATGTTCGTTCCGGCGCTGGCCGGACTGCTGCCCGGCGCACAGGACGCGCGGGTCAGCGAATTCTTTGTGACCAGGGAGCGGCGGGCGACGTTCCGCCAGGAACCCGGGTGCGGGCGGCTGCGGCCGCGGGCGGCCACCGCACTGCCGGGCCTGACGCTCGCCGGGTCATGGACCGATACCGGATGGCCGGACACGATGGAGGGTGCGGTGCGCAGCGGACTCAACGCGGCGGTCGAGCTGAGACGGGGACTCGGTGCCCTGAGCGGCCCGGACAGCCAGGCGGCGGGAGAGCCGGCCGGCGTGACCCAGGGGGTGGCTCTGTGACCGCGGTGATGCCGGCCGGCGTCGGCCTGGCCCGTGACATCGTCGGCCCGGCCATGGAGGCGGCCGTGTCGCGGCTGTCCCCGGAGGTCCGCCGGGTGGCCGCCTACCACCTGGGCATGACCGACGCCGAGGGCAACCCGCGCACCGACGGGGCCGGCAAGGCCCTGCGTCCGGCGCTGGCCCTGCTGTCGGCCCGGGCCGCGGGCGCGCCGTCCGAGAAGGGCGTGACCGCCGCCGTCGCCGTGGAGCTGGTGCACAACTTCTCGCTGCTGCACGACGACATCATGGACGGCGACACCGAGCGCCGGCACCGGCCCACGGCCTGGACCGTGTTCGGCGTCGGCCCGGCCATCCTGGCCGGTGACGCGCTGCTGGCCCTGGCCCAGGAGCTGCTGCTGGAGGGCAACGCGCCCCAGGGCGTGTGGGCCACCCGCTGCCTGTCGGTCGCGGTGCAGCGGCTGATCGCCGGGCAGGGCGCCGACCTGGCCTTCGAGAAGCGGGACGACGTCGGGTTGACCGAGTGCCTGGAGATGGCCGGGGACAAGACCGCGGCCCTCATGTCCTGCGCCTGCAGCATCGGCGCGATCCACGCCGGGGCCGCGCCCTCGCTGGCCATGGGGCTGGCCGGGTTCGGGGCCCACATCGGCCAGGCGTTCCAGCTCACCGACGACCTGCTCGGCATCTGGGGCGCACCCGAGGTCACCGGCAAGCCGGTCCAGTCCGACCTGCGGGCCCGGAAGAAATCGCTGCCGGTGGTGGCCGCGCTGAACAGCGGCACCCCCGAGGGCACCGAGCTGGCCGAGCTGCTGGCCCGGCCGGAGCTGCTCAGCGAGGAGGAGCTGGCCCACGCGGCCGCGCTGGTCGAGGCCGCGGGCGGCCGCCGCTGGGCCGAGGACGAGGCCGACTCGCAGCTCAGCTCGGCCAGCAAGTGCATGGCCGAGGCGCAGATTCCGGAAGACGTCCGGGCCGAGTTCATGGCCATCGCGGAGTTCATCACGGCCCGGCAGTGGTAACGGCCGCCCGGCGGCGGGCGGTGTAACTGAGCACGGGGGAGCAAACGGGGGCTCGGAGAGGAGCAGTGGGATGACGGTCACGCACGCACGCATGCAGACGCCGGACGGCGGCTCGGTGGGCGATGCGGCCACCCACGCGCTGGCGCGCGCCCGGGATCACCTGCTGGACCGGCAGGACGACCAGGGCTGGTGGCAGGGTGAGCTCGAGACCAACGTCACCATGGACGCCGAGGATCTGCTCATGCGGCACTTCCTCGGCGTATCCGACGAGGCGCACACGGCGGCCGAGGCCCGCTGGATCCGCTCCCAGCAGCGGGACGACGGCACCTGGGCCACGTTCTACGGTGGCCCCGGCGAGCTGTCGACCACGATCGAGGCCTACGTGGCCCTGCGGCTGGCCGGCGACGAGCCGGACCTGCCGCACATGCGGCGGGCCCTCGAGTTCATCCGGGCCGAGGGCGGGCTGGAGGCCAGCCGGGTGTTCACCCGGATCTGGATGGCCCTGTTCGGCGAGTGGTCCTGGGACGACCTGCCGGTCATCCCGCCCGAGCTGATCTACCTGCCGTCCTGGTTCCCGCTCAACATTTACGACTGGGGCTGCTGGGCGCGGCAGACCATCGTCGCGCTGGCCGTGGTCAGCTCCCAGCGCCCGTCCCGGCCGCTGCCGTTCAGCATCGGCGAACTGCGCACCGGCACCGTGCCCGAGCACCCGGCCGCGGACCCCTGGGCGGTGCTGTTCGACCGGCTGGACCAGGCGCTGCACGCCTACGAGCGGCGCGGCCTGACCGGCCGGCTGGGCCGTCCCGGCCGCGCGGTGCGGCGGGCCGCCCTGCGCCGCTGCACGGACTGGATCATCGCCCGCCAGGAGGCCGACGGCTGCTGGGGCGGCATTCAGCCGCCGTGGGTGTACTCGCTGATCGGGCTGCACCTGCTCGGCTACCGGCTGGACCACCCGATCATCACCAGGGGCCTGGCCGGCCTGGACCGGTTCACCATCAAGGAGCAGAGCCCTGAGGGCCCGGTGCACCGGCTGGAGGCTTGCCAGTCACCGGTCTGGGACACCGTGCTGGTCATGGTGGGCCTGGCCGACGCGGGCCTGCCCGCCGATCACCCGGCCCTGGTCAAGGCGGCCCGCTGGGTGCTGAACGAGGAAGTGCCGGGTCCCGGTGACTGGCAGGTGCGCCGTCCCGGCCTGGCCCCGGGGGGCTGGTCCTTCGAGTTCGACAACGACTACTACCCGGACACCGACGACACGGCCGAGGTCGTGCTGGCTCTGCGCAAGGTGGCCCTGCCCGCGCCGGAGTCGGCCCGGCCGGCCATCGACCGCGGGCTGCGCTGGCTGATCGGGATGCAGTCCAAGAACGGGGCGTGGGGCGCCTTCGACGCGGACAACACCCGCGAGCTGGTCAACAAGCTGCCGTTCTGCGACTTCGGGGCGGTCATCGACCCGCCGAGCGCGGACGTCACCGCGCACATCGTGGAGGCGTTCGCCCACGAGGGCCTGGCCGCCGAGACCGCGTGCAGGCGCGGCGTGATCTGGCTGCTCAAGCACCAGGAGCCGGACGGCTCCTGGTTCGGCCGGTGGGGCGCGAACTACCTGTACGGCACCGGCGCGGTGGTGCCGGCGCTGATCGCCGCCGGGGTCAAGCCGCGGGGGCCGCAGATCCGCCGGGCGGTCGCCTGGCTTGAGTCGGTGCAGAACGAAGACGGCGGCTGGGGTGAGGACCTGCGCTCCTACGACGACCCCGCCAACTGGTCGGCCCGGGGCGCCTCCACCGCCTCGCAGACCG
>DASXMW010000020.1:0-6181 GCA_036495425.1 Streptosporangiaceae bacterium
TGGCCAATCCCGAGGTCCCCGAGCACAAGCGGTTCTGCGGCGCCTGCGAGCAGCCGGTCGGCCGCGGCGCCAACGGCCGGCCCGGGCTGACCGAAGGGTTCTGCCGCAACTGCGGGACGCCGTTCTCGTTCCGGCCCAAGCTGGTCCCGGGCGAACTGGTGGCCGGGCAGTACGAGGTCCTGGGCTGCCTGGCCCACGGCGGCCTGGGCTGGATCTACCTGGCCCGCGACCGCAACGTCAGCGACCGCTGGGTGGTGCTCAAGGGCCTGCTCAACATCGGCGACGCCGACGCCATGGCCGCGGCCATGACCGAGCGGCAGTTCCTGGCCGAGGTCGAGCACCCGAGCATCGTCCGCATCTACAACTTCGTCCAGCACGCCGACCTGGGTGGCGACGACGCCGGCTACATCGTGATGGAGTACGTCGGCGGCCAGTCCCTCAAGCAGATCCTGCAGGAGTACCGCCAGGCCGGCCACTCGCTGCCGCTCCCGGTGGCCCTGGCCTACGCCCTGGAGGTGCTGCCCGCCCTCGGCCACCTGCACAGCCGCGGCCTGCTGTACTGCGACTTCAAGCCGGACAACGTGATCCAGACCGAGGAGCAGCTGAAGCTGATCGACCTGGGCGGCGTGCGGCGGATCGACGACGATGACAGCCCGATCTACGGCACCGACGGCTACCAGGCCCCGGAGATCGCGGAGCACGGGCCGTCCCCGTCCTCCGACCTGTACACCGTGGGCCGGACCCTGGCCGTGCTGACCTTCGAGTTCGGCGGGTACTCGAGCCAGTACGCGCACAGCCTGCCGGACCCGGCCCACGTGCCGGTGCTGAACGAGCACGAGTCGTTCTACTGGCTCCTGCGCCGGGCCACCGACCCGGACCCGCGGCGCCGGTTCACCTCGGCCAGCGAGATGGCCGAGCAGCTGACCGGTGTGCTGCGCGAGGTGCTGGCGGTGGCCGACGGCCAGCCCCGGCCCGCGTTCTCCATCCTGTTCAGCCCGGAGCCCCAGGCCATCGGGGTGGCCGGCCTGGCCAATTCGGGGGCACAGCCCGACGCCTACGACCCGCCGTTGCCGGCCGAGGTGGTGGCCGGGCTGCCCGCCCCGCTGGTCGACGGGTCCGACCCGGCGGCCGGCTACCTGGCCACGCTGAGCTCGCTGGACCTGCCATTGCGGGCGGCGTCGCTGTCGGCGGCCGTGGCCGGGCAGCCCGGCACGCCACCGGACGTGGCCGCCTCGCCCGAGACCCGGCTGGCCCTGGCCCGGGCCCTGATCGCCCTGGGTGACGTGCCCCGGGCCCAGACCGTGCTGGCCGCGCTGGCCGACCCGGGTGGCCTGGACTGGCGGGTCACCTGGCATCAGGCCCTGGGTGAGCTGATGGCGGGGCGCCCGGACCAGGCGGTCAAGGGGTTCGGCGCGGTCTGCGCCATGCTGCCGGGCGAGGTCGCGCCCAAGCTGGCCCTCGGCCTGGCCGCCGAAGCCAGCGGCGATCCGTCCCTGGCCGGCCGGTGTTTCTGGCTGGTGTCGACCGTCGACCGCTCCTACGTCAGCGCCGCGTTCGGCCTGGCCCGGATCTGGCTCGGGGCCGGGGACCGGGCGGGCGCGATCGCGGCCCTGGCCGCCATCCCCGACACCTCCAGCCACCACGTGGCCGCCCAGATCGCCGCGGTCCGGATCCAGGTGGCGGGCCGGCCACCCAGCGTGGTCGGCCCGGACGACCTGCAGCAGGCCAGCCGGCGGCTGAACCGGATCAAGCTCGACCCCGGGCGTCAGCATCAGCTCAGCGCGGAGATCCTGCGCGCCGCCCTGGACGGGGTCGCGGCCGGCCGCGACGTCGGTCACGGCCAGCTGCTGGGCTGCGAGCTGACCGAGCGCTCGCTGCGGTTCGGGCTGGAGAACCGCTACCGGTCCCTGGCCCGGCTGGCCCCGGACGACACGTCCCGCGTCAGCCTGGTCGATCAGGCCAACGGCGTCCGGCCGAGGACGCTGTCGTGACCGCCGCCCGCCCCATCAAGCTGGACTGCCCGTCCTGCGCCCGGCCCGCCGAGCTGGCCGACCACTTCTGCGAGGCCTGCGGCACCGCACTGCTGCCGATGCTGGCCGACGCCGCCGACCACACCGAGCTCGACCTGGGCCAGGTCGCGGGGGCGAGCGACCGGGGCCTGCGGCACCGGCGGAACGAGGACGCGCTGGCCCTGGCCCGGGCCGACACCGAGCACGGCCCGGTGGCGATCGCCGTGGTCTGCGACGGGATCTCCAGCGCGGACCGGCCCGACGAGGCCTCGCTGGCCGCGGCCCGCACCGCGGCCCGGACGCTGGCCACGCTGATCCCGGGCGGGGTCAGCCCGGCCGACGCCTCGGCCCGGGCCATGCAGGCGGCCCGGGCGGCGGTCGAGGCGCTGGCCGGGCCGGGCGCGGAATCGCCCGCGGCCACCTTCGTCTCCGCGGTGCTGACCCAGGACACGATCACCCTGTGCTGGCTGGGGGACAGCCGCGGCTACTGGCTGGACTCCCGGCCGCAGTTCACCGATCAGCAGCTGACCACGGACGACTCGCTGGCCGCCGAACTGGTGGCCCAGGGTCAGCTGTCGGCCGCCGACGCGCTCAGCTCACCCGAGGCGCACGTGGTCACGCGCTGGATCGGCACCGACGACGACGACCCCGAACCGCACCTGGCCCAGTTCTCACCCACCGGGCCGGGCGTGCTGCTGCTCTGCTCGGACGGGCTGTGGAACTACGCGCCCGAGCCCGGCAAGCTGGCCGCGCTGGCCATGCCGGGGGCCCGGGCCGACCCGCCCGGGGCCGCCGCCGCCCTGGTCCAGTTCGCGCTCGACGCCGGCGGGATGGACAACATCACCGTCGCGCTGGCCCCCTTTCCTCCGGCCTGACCCCATACGCTGAGGAGCTCTTCTCCCATGACCCCACCCGGCCCGGACCTGGCTGACTTCACCCTTGACGTCTTCCAGAACGAATACCTGCCGGCCGGGAGCCGGGACGTCAACGCGATCGTCACCGTGACGTCCGGGCGCCTGGCCGCCCCGCAGGGCATCCCGGAGGCGGCGGAGATCATCATGGTGGACTGCTCCGGGTCCATGAACGACCCGGCCGACAAGATGGCCGAGGCCAAGACGGCCACGGCCGCGGCCGTCGACGCGCTGCGGGACGGCACCTCGTTCGCGGTCATCGCCGGGAACGAGAAGGCCCACGCGATCTACCCGCCCGACGCCAGCCTGGCCGTGGCCTCGCCGCAGGCCCGGGACGCGGCCAAGCAGGCCGTGCGGGGCCTGCGGGCCGACGGCGGCACCGCGATCGGCGAGTGGCTGCTGCTGGCCCACCAGATCTTCACCAGCGGAGGCCGGGACGGCGAGGCCACCCCGGTCCGGCACGCGATCCTGCTCACCGACGGCAAGAACCAGCACGAGACCACGGACAAGCTGGCCGGGGCCATCTCCTGGTGCGAGGGCGCCTACCGCTGCGACTGCCGGGGCGTCGGGACCGACTGGGAGGTCGCCGAACTGCGCAAGATCTCCACCGCGCTGCTGGGCACGGTGGACATCGTGGCCGACCCGGCCGGGCTGGCCGCCGACTTCACCTCGCTCATGCGCACCGCCATGAGCAAGCCGATCGGGCACGTGTCGCTGCGGGTGTGGACCCCGCAGCACGCCCAGATCAAGTTCCTCAAGCAGGTGGCCCCGGACGTCGTCGACCTCACCGGCCGCCGGGCCACGGCCAGCCCGCAGGCGGGCGACTACCCGGCCGGGGCCTGGGGGCCGGGCGAGAGCCGGGACTACCACCTGTGCGTCGAAGTCAGCCCGGCCGGCGTCGGCCAGGAGATGCTGGCCGCCCGGGTCGGCCTGGTTTCCGGGCCGGGATCACAGGTCTTCGGCCAGGGGCTGGTGCGGGCCCTGTGGACCGACGACGAGGCCCTGTCCACCCGGATCAACCCGCACGTGGCTCACTACACCGGCCAGGCCGAACTGGCCCAGGTCATTCAGGACGGGCTGCAGGCCCGCAAGGAAGGCGACGAGGACACCGCCACGGCCAAGCTGGGCCGGGCCGTCACCCTGGCCAACCAGGCCGGGCACGAGGACACGGCCCGGCTGCTGGCCAAGGTCGTGGAGGTGCACGACGCCACCGGGACCGTCCGGCTCCGGAAGAAGGTCGCGGACGCCGACGAGATGGCGCTCGACACCCGGTCCACCAAGACGGTCCGTACGAAGAAGTAAGCAGGGTTTTGGAAAGGCGAACTGACATGCCGACCTGTCCAGCCGGTCACGACTCTGGGAGCAATGACTTCTGTGACCTGTGTGGCATCCGGATCGGCAGCCACCCGGTCGCCGTGCCGGGGCCTCGTGAGGCCCAGCCGGTCACGCCGGGGGGCTGGTCCCCGGGCTGGTTCGACGGCACGCCGTCACAGCCGTCCGGGCCGTCCCGGCCCTACGTGCCGGCGCCGGCGCCGTCGGCCGAGCCCTGCCCGCGCTGTGCCACCGGCCGGACCGGGCAGTTCTGTGAGGTGTGCGGGTACGACTTCGAGTCCGGCTCCGGCCCGGTCACGCTGACCGCCTGGGTGGCCGAGGTCGGTGCCGACCGGGCCTACTTCGACCAGGTCGTCGCCTTGGGCGGCGAGGACGCGGCCACACTGCGGTTCCCGGTCTACTGCCCCCGCCGCCGGTTCCGGCTCAGCGGCCGGGAGGTGCGCATCGGCCGCCGCAGCGTCTCCCGTGGCATCGAGCCGGAGATCGATCTGACCGGGCCGCCCACCGACCCCGGGGTGTCCCGGCTGCACGCGGTCCTGGTGCCCGGGGACGATGGCCAGCTGGCGGTCATCGACCCCGGGTCGGAGAACGGCACGCTGGTCAACGGGCGCGAGATCCCGCACGGTGTGCCGGTGCCGCTCGGCGAGGGGGACGTCATCTACCTGGGCGCCTGGACCGCCATCCACATCTCCGGCGCGCACCTTTGATCGGGGGGGGGCGACCCAGTGGCTCATTCTCTCGCGGCTGGTTCGGTGCGGACTGTGCTGAACTGGTCCGCGAGTCGGCTGGCCGGGTAGCCGCGCTGCGCCGCGAGGGTTTGCGTCCGCGGTCACGCCTCCTGTCCTGGTCCGGCGGTCACCCAGGCACCGGGGGCCGGGCCTGGAAGAGCTGCAGTTGCTCGCCCTCGGGCAGCGATACCGTGGGGCCTGCGACAAGGTCGAGCCGCGAGCCGACAGCAAGGTCTTTGACCACGCCGGTGACGGTGACCTGGCCGACGGGCGATTGGTCCACCACCTGGGCGGCGATGTCCGCGGCCGGGCAGGAGACGCTGCCGGCGGTGAACTGGAGTTCTCCCGCGTGCACCGTCAGCCGCAGGGCAGGCTGCTGCTCGATCAGGGCGAGGGCACATTCCACCGCGCGGACCGCGCCGTCGAAGGTATAGATGACCCCGCCGTGGCTCGGGGCAGGCCGGCCCAGAAACCGCCCGATCACGCCGACCAGGGACGCATCCATAGCCCGGTCGACAGCCAGTAGGGCTGACAGGAACGAGGGCGGGCCCGATAGCGCTGGGTGGTCGGTCCTGAGGAAGCGTTTCACCTCGTCAAAGAATCGCTCGTTGTCCCCGAGCCAGATCGCATGATCGACGCCCGCCAGTTCCACATAGCGCGCTTCCGGGAGATGCTCGGCCAGGTACCGGCTGTTGGCCGGGGGAACGAGGACATCGTCACGCCGGTGCATGACCAGGCTCGGAGCGTGCACCGCCGGGCACAAGCCGCGCAGCTCGATGGCGGCCGCCATGCGGATGATGGCGTAGGCCGCCGCCGGGCTGGCGCCGTGGCGCTCGAAGCGGGCGACGTGGGCCATCCCGCTTTCTGTACTGGCCGCGGTGGGCAGGAAGGGGGCCATGAACTGGCCGCTGCCCCACACCTGCCGCATGATCTGCCACGCCGCCGCTGGGTCCGCGAACACGTTGACGACGGCGTTGGCCCCGCTGTCCAGGGTGGGGCTGATGAGGCCCCCGTAGAGGATCAGGCCGTTGGTCCGGGACGGGTAGGAAGCCGCGAAGAGCATGCCGAGGGCGACGCCTTCGGAGAACCCGAACACGGCGGCCCGATGCGCGCCGGCGGCGTCCATGACCGCCCGCACCTCATCCATGCGCTGTTCCAGGGTCAGGCAGGACGGGTCGGCGACCGGGTCGGACAATCCGGT
>DASXMW010000021.1:0-22992 GCA_036495425.1 Streptosporangiaceae bacterium
AGTCACCGTTCTTCGTCACCGCGGGCACGCTCACCGCGCTGGCGGGCCTGCCGCGGGCTTGTGTGCCCGGCCTGGAACTGGTCCGCCCGCCCGGCCAGGACCCGGTGAGCGAGCCGGCCGGCGATGACCCGGCGGCGGACCTGGAGACCGCCGGTGCCACGATGGTCACGATCCCCTGGGCCATCCCCGAACTCAATGGTCACGCGGGCTCCAACGGAAACGGCAGCCACAACGGCCCGGGTGCCACCGTTGGGTCTGAGACCGGCGAGGACCTGGCCGGACTGGCGAGTCCGGCCACCGAACCTTCGACAAATATTGACGACGGCCCGGCCGCGGAAGACCCGGTACCGGACGTGACCGGGTGGATGGTCGAGCTGGGCGCGCCCGCCGAGCCGGACGGCGAGCCAGACCGGGAGCCAGACCGGGAGCGGGTCCGGGAGCCAGACCGGGAGCGGGTCCGGGAGCCGGTCCGGGTGCCGATGGACCGGCTGCGCGGGGGCGTGCTGGTGGCCGGGTGCGCCGGGTCCGGCACGGCCCGGACCGTCCGCCAGTTGCTGGCCCAGGCCACCGAAGCCGGGTTGCCCTGGCTGCTGGCCAGCCCGGCCGGCGCCGATCACCAGGGGCTCCCGGCTTACCGGGGGCTCCCGGCCACCGTGATCGACCCGGTCGACCCGGACGCGGTGCCGCTGACGTTCAGCCCGCTGGCACTGGCGCCGGGCTGCCCGCTGCCGGCCCACCTGGCCCTGGCCGGCAGCCTGCTGGACCTGGCCCTGGGCGCGGACGAGCGGCTGTCTCTGCTGGTGACCCAGGCACTGCGGCAGACGTACCGGGGGGCCGGCTGGGACCTGGTCACCGGGCGGCCCAGCGGCCCGGTCCGGCTCCCGGACCTGCGCGACCTGCACGGTGCCCTGCGCGGCCTGATCGCGCGGTCCGGCTACGACCGGGCCACCCGGGCCCGGCTGCGCGGCACGGTCGACACGCGGTTCGAAGCCTGGCTGGACGGGCCGGCCGGGCGGTTCCTGACCGGCGGCCATCCGGCGGGCCCGGCCGACCTGAGCGAGCTGCTGCGCCGCCGGGTGGTGCTGGCCACCCGGGACCTGGCCGCGGCCGACCGGGCTCTGGTCACCGGCGCTCTGCTGATCCGGCTGGCCGGCCACCTGCGCGGCCAGCGCGCCCAGCGGGGCCAGCCGCCCGCCGGGACCGGGCTGCGGCACCTGCTGGTCCTGGACGAGGCCCGGATCCTGCTCCGCGAGGACGGCGACGGCCGCCCCGGGACCCGGGCCGCCGAGCGGTTCGCGGCGCTGATCCCCGAGCTGGCCGCGGCCGGGGTCGGGACGGTGCTCACCGAGCGGCGCCCGGCCCTGCTCACCCCGGACGTGACCCGCGACCTGGCGCTGCGCATCGTGCACCGGCTGCCGGGCCGGGCCGACCGGGATGCGATCGGCGTCACCGGCGGGGAGCCCGCCCCCGGCACCGCGACCGTGCTGGCCGATGGGGCCGCCACGCCGGTCAGGATCGCGCCGGGACCGGCCGCCACCGAACCGGAGCCGGAGCCGGAACCACCCTGGCCGCCCCACCAGCGGCGGTCCCCGGCCTGTGGCCGGTGCTGCCGGGCCGGAGCCGTTCGCCGACGACCTGGCCCAGGTGCTGCCCGGGGTGGACGCGGCCCAGGCGCTGCGGCACACGGCGGGCCTGCTGGAGGTCTCCGGCGGGGTCAGCGGGGGACCCGGGTGGCTGGAGGTCGTGTTGTCCTGGCCACGCCGGTTTGTCAGCTGTTCCGGCGATCGGTCCCGGCCCAGCCATGCTGCTGACGCCTGGTCGGCTGACGGATAGCATCGGCCGCAATGAACAAGCTTCCCCTGCGAGCCCGGCTGGCCACCAGCGTCGGCGGGGCCGCGAGCAAGGTGTCCCGGCTGGCGGGCAAGGGCGACGGCTCGGTGATCGGCGGGGTGATCGGGCTCCGGCTCGAGCCGGACCTGCTGGCCATGCTCGCGCAGGACCGGCAGGTCGTGCTGGTCAGCGGCACCAACGGCAAGACCACCACGACCCGGCTGGTCACGGCGGCGCTGGCCCCGCTGGGCCAGGAGATCGCCTCCAACGCCTTCGGGGCCAACATGGAGGCCGGGATGGCCTCGGCGCTCGGCCAGCAGCCGGACGCCACCATCGCCGTGCTGGAGTGCGACGAGAAGTACATTCCGGCCGTGCTCAAGGCGACCCGGGCCCGGGTGCTGGTGCTGCTCAACCTGAGCCGGGACCAGATGGACCGGGCGGCCGAGATCTGGCTGCTGGCCCGGCGCTGGCGGGAGGCGCTGGCCCAGGCGCCCGACTGCGTCGTGGTCGCCAACGCCGATGACCCGCTGATCGCCTGGGCGGCCTGCGAGCATCCCCGCGTGAGCTGGGTCGCGGCCGGTCAGCGCTGGCACGACGACTCCTGGTGCTGCCCGCGCTGCGGCTCGCACCTGCACCGGGACGACGCCGAGTGGAAGTGCGGTGAGTGCGGTTTCACCCGCCCGCCCATCCGCTGGGCCCTGTCCGGCGACGACGTGATCGACCCGGCGGGCCGGGTCCGGCCGCTGGACCTGTCCCTGCCCGGCCGGGCCAACCGGTCCAACGCCGTGGTCGCGCTGGCCGTGGCCGAGGTGTTCGGGGTCGACGAGGTGCACGCCCTGCGCGGCATGCGCGACGTCACCTCGGTGGCGGGCCGCTACACCACGGTCGAGCGGCGCGGTGTCTCCATCCGGCTGCTGTTGGCCAAGAACCCCGCGGGCTGGCTGGAGGCCCTGGACGTGCTGCGGCCGCCCCCGGAGCCGGTCATGCTGGCCGTCAACGCCCAGACCCCGGACGGCAAGGACACCTCCTGGCTGTGGGACGTGGACTACCGGCGGCTGCGCGGGCGCCGGATCTTCGTGGGCGGCGAACGCCGCACCGACCTGGCCGTGCGGCTGGAAGCCGATGACGTGGACTTCGAGCTGGTGAAGAACATCGACGACGCGGTGGACCGGGTGGGCCGTGGCGCACTGGAAGTGATCGCCAACTACACCGCGTTCCAGCAGATCCGCACCGCGCTGGGGAGGGCGTCATGACCGATGCCGTGCGCCTGGTCTGGGTCTACCCGGACCTGCTCAGCACCTACGGGGACCGCGGCAACCTCCTGGTGCTGGAGCGCCGGGCCCGGCTGCGCGGGCTCGCCGCCGAGCCGGTGTTCGTCAACTCGGACCAGCCGGTACCCCGGGACGGCGATATCTACCTGCTGGGCGGGGGCGAGGACCTGCCCCAGGTCCTGGCCGCCCGGCGGCTGCGGGCCGACGGCGGCCTGAACGACGCGGCCGACCGGGGCGCGGTGGTGTTCGCGGTGTGCGCGGGCTACCAGCTGCTGGGCCACGAGTTCGGCGGCGCCGACGGCCAGCCGACCGAGGGCCTGGGCATCCTGGACATCCGCAGCGCCCGGGCTGAGCCCCGCTCGGTGGGCGAGATCGTGGCGCAGGTGGACCCGGTGCTCGGCACCCCCGAGCTGACCGGGTTCGAGAACCACCAGGGCCTCACCGAGCTGGGCCCGCGGGCCATCCCGCTGGCCAACGTGACCACCGGCATCGGCAACGGCAACGGCACCGAGGGCGCGCACGCGGGCCGGGTGATCGGCACCTATCTGCACGGCCCGGCCCTGGTCCGGAACCCGGCCCTGGCCGATCTGCTGCTGGGCTGGGTCGCGGGCCCGCTGCCGCCGATCCGGCCGCGCGATGAGGAGCTGGCCCAGACGCTGCGCCGGGAGCGGCTGGCCGCGGTCGGTCAGTAGGGGCCGTCAGTAGGGGCCGTCAGTAGACGAGGGCCTGGGCGCCGTCGGCCATGACTTCGGACACGAAGGTGGCCGCGCCGGAGATCCGGATGCCGTCGATCAGGTCGTCGGGGCCGATGTCCCGCCGGGCCGCGCACTGGGTGCACACGGTCACCGTGCCGGCCGCCAGCACCCCGGCCAGCAGGTCGGCCAGGGGGGCGGCGTGCGGCAGGCTGAAGTCTTCGGCCCGGCCGGGCAGCGCGAACCAGGCCGATTCGCCGGTCAGCCACAGCGAGACCTGGACCCCGCTGGCCACGGCGGCGGCCGCCACGGTGAACGCCTGATTACAGCGCTCGGGATCGTCCTTACCGGCTGTGACCTTGATGACGAGAGTCCGGGCTGCCACCCCAGCACTCTAACGGCCGGCGTGCCGGCCCGGCTACGGAGCGGGCCGGACCATACACTCCGTGCATGCACGGCATGCTCAGCGCCGCGATCCTGATCCTGGTGTTTGTCCTGGTAGCGGTGGCCAGCGGGGGGTCCGTGGTGTGGTTTTCCCGCGCTGCGCCCGCTTCCTCCGGTTACTCAAGGTCACCAAAAGAGGCTCCCGCCCGCCCGGTCGCCGACACCGAGGTGGATGCTCCGGCCCCGCCGCTCGCCCCTGATAATTTCGAAGGTCACGTGCTCGCGTGGCCGGCCGCGGCCGAGCCCCCCCAACTCGGGGCTCCGCCATCGGCTGAGTCCCCGGACGGCGAATCGTCCGGCGGGGCCCAGATCTACGTCCTGGACAGCTCACGCCGCTCCGGCCGGTGAACAGGGTCTACCCTGGCCGTCATGGCTGATGAGCAAGGGACGCAGGCTGGCGGCCCGGACGCGGCGGTTCCCGGCGAGGGCACGCCGTTCCACGGTGCGGAAGAGGACACGGCGGCCGGCGCCCCGGCGGACGGCGCCCCGGCGGCCGGCGGCCAGGAAGGTCAGTCGGCCGGCGATCAGGGCACGCCGATGCACCCGGACCTGGCCCCGCTGGCCTTCCTGATCGGCCGCTGGGAGGGCGCCGGGGTCGGCGGGTACCCGACCATCGACAGCTTCCAGTTCGGGCAGGAGGTGGTGTTCAGCCACAACGGGAAGCCGTTCCTCAGCTACACCAGCCGGACCTGGCTCCTGGACGCCGAGGGCCATATCGGCCGGCCCCTGGCCACCGAGGCCGGGTTCTGGCGCCCCCAGCCCGACGGCAAGGTCGAGCTGCTGCTGGCCCACCCGACCGGCATCACCGAGATCTACCTGGGCGAGATCACCGGCACCCGGGCCGACCTGGTCACCGACGTGGTGGCCCGGACCGAGACGGCCAAGGAGTACTCGGCCGGCCGCCGCCTCTACGGCCTGATCGGCGAGGACCTCGGCTGGGCCTACGACATGGCCGCCGTCGGGCAGCCCCTGCAGTCCCACATCTCCGCCCAGCTCAAGCGCGTCGGCTGACCGGGATCCGGGGCCGCGCCGGGCTCGGGGCCGCGGTGATGCCGGGCCGGAAAATAAAAGTCCCCCGGGCGGCTCCCGCCGCAGGGCACCACTCGCGCTGCGAGTAGCTCTGCGGGCGGGGACCGGCTGGACACGGCCGGTCAGCCCGGGGGGCCGGTGTCTGTCCGAGTTTGCCGACCGCCGTCCCACGGGACGTCTGGGCCTGCCTCCGGGGGTCCCTTGGAAAGGAGAGACCGGAAACCTGCCCGCGCGTGCGGCGCATGATGCCGCGGTGCGCGCGTCGGCGGGTCAGCGGCTAGCGGACAGCCACCTCACGAGTCCAACGTTTATGCATGCTGTGGACCACCTCCTTTCCCGTGTAAAACGCACGCTATGTCACAGGAGGCATCTCAGGCAAGACGAATTTCGCTACCCCATGACCAGCGGCTGACCGGGCCCTTTGGGCGGTGCCTTCGGCGACCGGCGCGACTAAACTGCGGGCATGGCGCAGGCCCGGCACCCCGAACGCGCCCCGCACCACTGGGACGAGCAGTTGCGGGCCCGCGGGTACCGGGCCACGCCACAGCGGCAGCTGGTGCTCGAGGCCGTGGCCACGCTCCGGCACGCCACCCCGGAGGACGTCGGGGCCCAGGTCAATCAGGCCGCCCGCGGGGTCAACATCTCCATCATCTACCGGACGCTCGAGCTGCTGGAACAGCTGGGCATGGTGACCCACACCCACCTCGGGCACGGCGCGCCAACGTACCACCTGGCCGAGGACGCCGACCACGTGCACCTGGTCTGCCGGGGCTGCGGCAAGATCACCGAGATCAGCCCGGAGGTGGCCCGTCCGCTGGTCGCGGCGCTGGAGACCGGGCAGGGCTTCGAGACCGACGTGGGCCACCTGACCGTGTTCGGCCGTTGCGCGGACTGCCGGGCCGCGGACCGGGCCGGCTGACGCCGGCATCAGGCCGGCCCCCCGCGGGCGGCGGTCCGGCCCCAGCTCACGCGTAACCTATGACCATGAACAGCCCGCTTCTCGCCACCGAGGGTGCCGTTCCCGCCGAAGGCCTGGACGCCGGCGTGGCCGCCCACTACGGAGACCCGGTGCGCGAGCAGCGCGCCATGGACCGCGCGGCCGGCCTGGTCGACCGGTCGCACCGGGGCGTGGTCAGCATCACCGGCCCGGACCGGCTGAGCTGGCTGCACAGCCTGACCAGCCAGCACCTGGACGCCCTGGCCCCCGGGCCGACCGCGCAGGCGCTGATCCTCAGCCCCAACGGCCACGTCGAACACCACCTGACCCTGGCCGACGACGGCACCACGACCTGGATCCAGGTGGAGCCGGGCACGGCCGGGGCCCTGGTCGAGTTCCTGGACTCGATGCGGTTCATGCTCCGGGTCGAGGTGGCCGACGTGACCGCCGGCTACGCGGTGCTGTCGGTGGCCGGGCCGGCCGCGGGCGAGGCGGCCGCGCCGCTGGCCGAGGCGGCGGTGGCCAGCATGGCCGGCGCGGTCGGCACCGACCACCTGGTGCCGCGTGAGCAGCTGGCCGGCCTGGTCGCGGCCGCGCAGGACCGGGGCGCCCGGCTGGCCGGTATCTGGGCCTACGAGGCGTTCCGCATCGCCGCCCGCGAGCCCCGGTATGGACTGGACACCGACCACAAGACGATCCCGCACGAGGTCGGCTGGATCGACACCGCGGTGCACCTGTCCAAGGGCTGCTACCGCGGCCAGGAAACCGTGGCCCGGGTGCACAACCTCGGTCACCCGCCCCGGCGCCTGGTGTTCCTGCACCTGGACGGGAGCATGGACCGGCTGCCCGGTCACGGCGACGAGGTCAGCCTGGACGGCAAGACGGTGGGCTTCGTCGGCTCGACCGCGCGGCACTACGAGCTGGGCCCGATCGGGCTGGCCCTGGTGCGCCGGACCACACCGGTGGACGCGACCCTGGTGGCCGGCGGGGTGGCGGCTTCCCAGGAAGTCATCGTGCCACCGGACGCGGGCGCTAACGTGACCATCGACCGGTCGGCGTTCGCTCGCCGCTGAGCGTCCCCAATCGGTCTACACTGCGCCAGCCGAACCCGGGAGCGGAGGTCCCCCACTTGCTGCGCCGAACCCTGCTGGCGGCCGCGTCCAGCCAGCGGCTGCACCAGGCCGTGATCACGGCCCCGCAGACCCGCGCCATCGTCGACCGTTACGTGGCCGGCGACACCACCGCCGACGCGGTGGCCACCACCCGGGCCCTGCGGGCCGCGGGCCTGCTGGTCTCCCTGGATTACCTGGGCGAGGACACCACCGACGCGGGCCAGGCCGCCGAGGTCGCCGCCACCTACGTCGGGCTGCTCGGGGAGCTGTCCGCGGCCGGGCTGGCCGGGGGCGGCGGCTGCGAGGTCTCGGTCAAGGCCACCGCGGTGGGCCTGTTCCTGCCCGACCACGGGGAGAAGACCGCGGCCGAGAACATCACAAGGATCTGCACCGCGGCCCGGAACGCCGGCACCACGGTCACCCTCGACGCCGAGGAGCACACCGCGGTCGGCGCCACGCTGCGCATCGCCGGGGAGCTGCGGGCCGACTTCCCCGACCTGGGCTGCGTGGTCCAGTCCCGGCTGCGGCGGGCCGAGGCCGACTGCGAGCAGCTGGCGGCCAGCGGGGCCCGGGTCCGGCTGTGCAAGGGCGCCTACGACGAGCCCCCGGACGTGGCCTTCAGCCGCCGCCACGACGTGGACCTGTCCTACGTGCGGTGCCTCAAGCTGCTCATGGCCGGGTCCGGCTACCCGATGCTGGCCACGCACGACCCGCGGCTGATCGACATCGCCACCGCCCTGGCCCTGCTGACCGGGCGGCCCGCGGACCGCTTCGAGTACCAGATGCTGTACGGCATCCGGCCCGCCGAGCAGCAGCGGCTGGCCGACGCGGGGTCCCAGGTCCGGGTGTACGTGCCCTACGGCAGCGACTGGTACGGCTACCTGGTCCGCCGCCTGGCCGAGCGGCCCGGTAACCTCGCTTTCTTCCTGCGCTCCCTCGCCCCGTGAGGGCGGCCGTCGTAAAGGTGACACCCAGATGATCGCGATCCTCGGTACCGGCAAGATGGGGGAGGCCCTGCTGTCCGGCCTGCTCCGGGCCGGGCACCCGGCGGCCGGGGTGGCCGCGGTGTCCCGCCGCGACGAACGAGCGGCCGAGCTGCGGGAACGCTACGGGGTGCCGACCCCGTCGGCCACCGAGGCGGCCAAGGTCGCCGACACCCTGGTGCTGGCGGTCAAGCCCCAGGACATGGGCACGCTGCTGGACGAGATCGCGCCCTTCGTGCCCGCCGCCGGGGACCGGCTGATCATCTCGGTCGCGGCCGGCATCACCACCGAGTCCATCGGCGGCCGGCTGACCGGCGACGTCCCGGTGGTCCGGGTCATGTCGAACACCCCGGTCCTGGTCGACGAGGCCATGAGCGTGATCTCGGCCGGACCGCACGCCACCGAGGAGCACCTGCGCCGGGCCGAGACGCTGCTGCGCCCGGTGGGCAAGGTGCTGCGCATCCCCGAGTCGCAGCAGGACGCGGCCACCGCGCTGTCCGGCAGCGGGCCGGCCTACCTGTACTTCCTGGTCGAGGCGATGGTGGACGCGGGCATCCTGCTCGGCGTGCCGCGGGCCACCGCCCTGGAGATGGTGACCCAGGCGGTGTTCGGGGCGGCCACCATGCTGCGCGAGTCGGGCGAGCACCCGGTGATCCTGCGTGAGGCCGTGACCTCGCCGGCGGGCACCACGATCTCGGCCATCAGGGAGCTGGAGAACCACGGGGTGCGGGCGGCGTTCCTGGCCGCGATAGAGTCCGCGCGTGACCGGAGCCGGGAACTAGCAGGGGGCTGACCAGCGGTGACGTGCGAACTGGCGGTGAGCTGGGACGACCAGCTCATCGGCTACGACTTCGGCCCCGGGCACCCGCTGGCCCCGGTGCGGGTCGAGCTGACCATGGCCCTGGCCCGCGAGTTCGGGGTCTTCGACGCGCCCGGGGTGTCCCTCATCGACCCCGAGCCCGCCCCCGATGAACTGCTGGAACTGGTCCACGACCAGTCGTACCTGGCCGCGGTGAAACGGGCCGGTGAGCTGGCCGCCCGGGGCGAGCCACTGGACCCGCGTTCGGTGTTCTTCGGGCTGGGCACGGCCGACGACCCGGTGTTCCCGCACATGCACGAGGCCAGCGCGCTGGTGGTGGGGGCGACGGTGGCCGCGGCCCGGGCCGTGTGGACCTCGGCGGCCACGCACGGCGCCAGCGTGGCCGGCGGACTGCACCACGCGATGTCCCGCGCGGCCAGCGGCTTCTGCATCTACAACGACCCGGCCATCGCCATCACCTGGCTGCTGGGGCAGGGCGCGGAGCGGATCGCCTACGTCGACCTGGACGTGCACCACGGCGACGGGGTGCAGGCCGCGTTCTACAACGACCCCCGGGTGCTCACCATCAGCCTGCACGAGGACCCGTACACGCTGTTCCCGGGCACCGGCCTGCCCTCGGAGACCGGCGCCGGGGCCGGGGAGGGCTATGCGGTGAACGTGGCGCTGCCGGTTGGCACCGGCGATGCGGGCTGGCTGCGGGCGTTCGACGCCGTGGTCCCGCCGCTGCTGCGCTCGTTCCAGCCGCAGCTGCTGGTCAGCCAGCACGGCTGCGACAGCCACCGGCTGGACCCGCTGGCCCACCTGGAGGTCACCGTGGACGGCCAGCGCCGGGCCCAGTCCATGGTCCACCAGCTGGCCCACGAGACCGCGGGCGGCCGCTGGCTGTGCACCGGTGGCGGCGGCTACGCGCTGGCCACCGTGGTGCCCCGGTCCTGGACCCATCTGCTCGGCATGGCCAGCGGCCGGCCCATCGACCGGGCCGAGCCGACCCCGGCCGCCTGGCGCGAACTGGTGCGGCGCCGGACCGGCACCGAGCCGCCCGAGCTGATGACCGACGGCGCGTCCGACGACTTCGCGTCGTTCGAGGACGGCTACGACCCCGGCGACCCGGTGGACCGGGCCATCCTGGCCACCAGGAAAGCCGTGTTCCCCGCGCACGGACTGCTTCCCGGGCTCTGATCTTCGGCGCCTGACCTGGTGCCTCTTTGGCGTCACGGCGGCCCATTCATTAACCGCCCGTGCGGGCCCCGCAGTGGTATCCCAGCCCCTTAGTTCAAATAATTATCCGCGTGCACCACTAGTCACATCAGGAACTCAGGTACGGCCTCACCTGCGGTTTCGCCCCAAACCGGGACATGACGGTCCGTGCACAAGAGGTTCCCGGGCGAAACCGTCCCTTGCTCTTTTCCGTGCGCGACTTACTCTGAGAGACGTACGTGACTAGTGCGCCGAATCGGTCATACGTGCACGGCCTCGTGCGGAAGTGGAGCAGGGATGGCTGCGGAAACTCCCCTTAGCGACGTCAGATTTCTCACCGTCTCCGAAGTGGCCACGATAATGCGGGTGTCAAAGATGACCGTGTATCGCCTCGTCCACTCGGGCGAGCTGGAGGCCATCCGGGTCGGGCGCTCCTTCCGGGTTCCCGAGGCGGCGGTCAATCAGTATCTGCGGGACGCGTTCGTCGGCACCGGCTGACCCCCGCCCACCTGAGCCGGTTTCGCCCCGAGCTCACTTCCTGCTGGTACTGGCACGGTATGGTCCGGCCGGCGCGGTAACCTTCTAAACCGGGTCGATCGCCCAGCCGCCCTCTGCGGGGCGGGCACGGTGCGTGGCCGTCTTCCGTACAGTTCGAGTGAGGGTGTTTACGTGGGCTCAGTTATCAAGAAGCGCCGCAAGCGGATGGCGAAGAAGAAGCACCGCAAGCTGCTCAAGAAGACCCGTATCCAGCGCCGTAACAAGAAGTAGCACGGACCGGGCTTCCTGCCGCCCGGAGCCGCCCGCCGCGCCCGCCACGGGCATGCGGCGGAACGGTCGCGCCGTCCCGCCGCGTCAGGCACCATAGGCGTCAATGTCTATCTCCGTGCTGGTCGCGTTCGCAGGCGTGCTGGTCGCTGCGGTAGGCACCGGTCTCCTCGGAGGCCAGTGCATCCGCAGCCCCCGGATCAGCTACATCGCCTGGACCGTCGGCGTGCTCGCGCTCACCGTGGCGTTGCTGGCCCAGAGCATCGGCTTCGCCACCGGGTTCGCGGCCTGGACGTTCCGGGTCGTCCAGGTGACCGCGCAGCTCGTGGCCCCGCTCATGCTGGCCTGGGGCCTGGTCGAGCTGGTGGCCAGCAACACCGCGGTCCGGTTCGCGGCCCGGCTGGTCACCGCGGCCCTGGTCGTGGTGGACGGCGTGGTGCTGACCACCGACCCGCTGGCCGCCAAGCCGTTCAGCAAGAGCTGGCCGTCGGCGTCCGTGCACTACCAGATGATCCCGCACTACGCGCTGATCCTGACCCACCTGCTGGTGGCGCTGGCCGCGCTGGCGGTCCTGGCCGTCTGCGTGACCCGCGAGCGGGCCGGGGCGGCCGTGGCCTGGCCGCCGGCCGTGACCGCGCTGGCCGGGGCGGCGCTGCTGCTGGTCATCATGCGGGTCTCGCTGCCCGGCCCGGCGTACCCGGGGCTGAGCCTGATCGCGGCCGGGCTGGTGTGGTTCGGCACGTCCCGGATCGGTGACGTGAATCCCGCCTCGGCCCGCGCGGCCGCGGCGCGCGAGGCCGCCGACCTGGCCGCGGTGGCCGAGCGGGGGCGGCGGAGAAGCGGGCCCGTTCCCCCGGACAAGCTGGTGGCGCGGGGGCCCGCCGCCGGCGACTTCGACGCACCGGATTTGCCGCCTTCGCGCCGGGTGGCCGCCCGGCCCGGCGGCCGTCAGCCGGGCGACCGGGACCGGGCTGGGCGTGACCGGGCTGGGCGTGACCGGACCGGGCCGGACGGGCGGGATCGTGACCGGCTGGATTATGACCGGCTGGATCCGGGCGGGCCGTCGCGCCGGCGGTACGAGCCGGGCGCGCCCGGGGCCGAACCCGCCACCGGCATGATCGACACGTCCGCGCTCGGGCTGCCCGACCTGCCGCTGCCGATGCCCACCGCCACCGCCGGGTCCGGGCCCGGGACCGACCTGGCCCTGCCGGTCACCCCGCCGCACGGCCTGATCGCCATCTACACCCTGCTCGAGGACAAGGTGGCGGACTTCGACCGGGCCGCCGACGAGGTCGCCGAGCAGGTCCGGGCCAACGAGCCGGACACGCTGGTCTACGTGATCCACACCGTGCCCAAGGCACCCATGCAGCGCATCTTCTACGAGGTCTACCGGGACCGGGCCGCCTTCGAGCAGCACGAGAAGCAGGCCTACGTCCAGCGGTTCGTGACCGCCCGGCGCCCGTACGTCCTGGCCACCAACGTGATCGAACTGCGGCTGAAGTACGCCAAGGTGTCCCCGTTGCCCCAGGCCGAGGCGCAGGCTGCTCAGGCCCGGGCCCAGGCGCCGGGCGGGAACGGCCAGGGCCCGGGAGCGGGCAGCTCGAACCTGCCCGCCGTCCGGACCGGGACCGCCGGGCGCACGAGCCCCGACCGGCCGCCGGCCTACCCGCCGCGGGAGCCGGGTTTCGCACCCCGGCCGCCGGGTTACGCACCCCGGGAGCCCGGCTATCCACCCCGGCCGCCCCGGGAACCCGGGTACCGCGGCACGTCCCGGAACCGCGACCCCTACGGATCGCAGGCCGCGGGCGAGCCGCCGGCCACGCCACGGTTCGGCCGGATCTGAGCCCGCCGGGCTGACCACACGACCACGACCACAAGGACCACAGGGAGGCTGCCGTGGCCGACCAGCACCGGATCACGCTGCTGAGCAAGCCGGGCTGCCACCTGTGCGACGACGCCCGGGCCGTGATCACCCGGGTGGCCGCGGACCTCGGCGTGCCCTGGGACGAGCGCGACATCACCCGGTCCGAGCAGGACCTGGCCGAGTACTGGGACAAGATCCCGGTGACCATGGTGGACGGCGTCACGCATGACTTCTGGCGGGTCAGCGAGGACCGCCTCCGGGCCGCCCTGACCCGCTGACCTGCCCTTCCGGGCTCGGCTCACCGAGGCTGTCCTGGCCCTAGGGCCCCGGTCATCGACTTTGTGCATCGGTTCACAAAGGCGTACCTTGAGAGGTGCAGCCCGGTTCTTGCCGTCCCCACCCCCTCCGGCGGCTCGCGCCGGGCCGCACGCCCACCCCGGACGGGTATGGCCCGGCAACCGCTGGCCAGCCGGTCCCGCGTCGATCCCCCGAGGAGCGCCGGCGCATGTCTCGTAGTTCCCTGCCCCACCCTGATCCCGACGACCAGCAGCTGGGTGACGACCGGGCGCCCGGTGACCGGCTGCCGGAAGCGACGGTGTCCCGGCTTCCGGTCTACCTCCGGGTGCTGGCCGGGATGGCCGAGCGCGGGGTGGTCACCGTGTCCAGTGACCAGCTGGCGGTGGGGGCCGGAGTGAACTCGGCCAAGCTGCGCAAGGACCTGTCGCACCTCGGTTCGTACGGCATCCGCGGCGTCGGGTACGACGTCGAGTACCTGATCTACCAGGTCTCGCGGGCGCTCGGCCTGACTCAGGACTGGCCGGTGGTCATCGTCGGGGCCGGCAACCTGGGCCGGGCCCTGGCCAACTACGGCGGGTTCGTCACCCGCGGCTTCCGCATCGCGGCCCTGATGGATTCGGACCCCGCCATCGTGGGTAGCCGCATCGGGCGCCTGGCCGTCCGGAGCTCCGATGAACTGGAAGACCTGGTGGTGCGGCACAAGGTGGCGATCGGGGTGATCGCCACCCCGGCCGGCTCCGCTCAGGCGGTGTGTGACCGGCTGGTGGCCGCCGGGGTGACCAGCATCCTCAACTTCGCCCCGATGGTGCTCAATGTGGCAGAGGGTGTGGACGTGCGTAAGGTTGACCTGTCGATAGAACTTCAAATCCTGGCGTTCCATGCGCAGCGGCGCTCGGTGGAACGAAACGGGCACGCCTCCGAGGGCGAGCTGCGTAACGTATCAGGCGAGGGCGAACTGCGTACCGTATCTGAGGGAGTCACGAGGCTCTCACAGGCGGCCGCCGTCACATCAGCGGCAGAAGCGTAGGCGGTATTTGACGTGAGTGTGCTCGTGGTCGGGCTGAGCCACAAGAGCGCGCCGGTCCCGGTGCTCGAGCGAGCCGCGCTGAGCGCGGAGGATCTGCCCAAGCTGCTCCGGGATCTGCACCAGGCCGGCGACGTGGCCGGGACGTTCGTCATCTCCACCTGCAACCGGGTGGAGATCTACGCGGACGTGGACCGGTTCCACGGCAGCGTGGCCGCGGTCTGTGAGCTGCTGTCGCGGTACTCGGGCATCCCCACCCAGGAACTGACCGGCCACCTGTACGTCCACTACGAGGACGGGGCGGTCAAGCACCTGCTGAACGTGGCGGCCGGACTGGACTCGATGGTCGTCGGCGAGGGCCAGATCCTCGGTCAGGTGCGCACCGCGCTCAACACGGCCCGCACGCACGGCACGCTCGGCCGGGTGCTGGGCGACGCCGGCTCGGCCGCGCTGCGGGCGGGCAAGCGGGCCCACGCCGAGACCGGCATCGACCGGGCCGGGGCCAGCCTGGTCAGCCTGGGGATCGAGGCCGCCGCGGCGGCCCTGGGCCACCCGTCCCTGACCGGCCAGCGGGTGCTGGTGGTCGGGGCCGGCTCGATGAGCTCGCTGGCCGCCGCCACCGCCGGCCGGGCCGGCGCGGCCGAGGTCACGGTGGCCAACCGGACCCAGCGGCACGCCGACCGGCTGGCCGCCTCGATCGGCGGCCGGACCGCCAGCCTGGACCAGCTGCCCGCCGCGATCGCCGCGGCCGACCTGGTCATCTCCTGCACCGGCGCGTCCGGGCTGGTCATCACCGCGGACACGGTTGAGCAGGCGCTGGCCCAGCGGGAGCCGGCCGGCCCGCTGGTGCTCCTCGACCTGGCCATGCCCCGGGACGTGGGCGCCGACGTGGCCGCCCGGCCCGGCGTGACCGTCATCGGCATGGACGAACTGGCTGACGCCGGCCGCACCGCGGTCGCGGGGCCGGGGATCGTCGGCGAGGTGACCGCGGTCCGGGCCATCGTGGACGAGGAGTTCGCCGCGCACCGGTCGGCCGCGCACGCCGCGCAGGTCACCCCGACCGTGGTCGCGCTCCGGGCCAAAGCGGCCGAAGTGGTCGACGCCGAACTGGCCCGGCTGGCGGGCCGGCTGAACAATGTCGAAGGACTCGACGCACACTCCCTCGACGAGATAGCCCGCACGGTGCGCCGGGTGGTAGACAAGCTCTTGCACGCACCGACCGTGCGTGTGAAAGAGCTCGCCGGCTCGCCGCGGGGGGACGGGTACGACGAGGCGCTGCGGGTGCTGTTCGACCTTGACCCACGGACGGTCGAGGCGGTCACCCGCGCGGAGCCGGACGAGGCGGACATGGAGATCGTCGGCCTGCCCCCGGCGCCGGCACAGGAGGGAAGCCGAGAATGAGCGTGCCCGCGGTGCTGCGGCTCGGCACCCGCAAGAGCCCGATGGCCATGACCCAGTCCGGTCTGGTCGCCCGGGCCATCACCGAGCGCACCGGCGTGCCGGTCGAGCTGGTCGGCGTGACCACCAAGGGCGATGTCAGCCGGGCTCAGATCGCTCAGATCGGTGGCACCGGCGTATGGGTCAGTGCCCTGCGGGACCAGTTGCTGACCGGTCAGGTCGACCTGGCCGTGCATTCGCTCAAGGACCTGCCCACCGGCCGTCCCGAGGGCATCGTGCTGGCGGCGGTGCCGGTCCGGGACGACCCGCGGGACGCACTGATCACCAAGGACGGGGCCAAGCTGGCCGATCTGCCGTCGGGCGCGACCGTCGGCACCGGATCTCCCCGGCGGGCCGCGCAGCTTCTGCTGCTGCGCCAGGACATCCACTGTGTGCCCATCCGCGGCAACGCCGACACCCGGTTCGGCAAGGTCACGGCGGGCGAGCTGGACGCGGTGGTGCTGGCCGCCGCCGGGCTGGGCCGCCTGAACCGGCTGGACCTCATCAGCCAGATCTTCGAGCCCGACGAGATGCTGCCCGCGCCCGGCCAGGGCGCGCTCGCGGTCGAGTGCCGGGCCGCCGACCCCGAACTGGCCGGGCTGCTGGCCACGGTCGACGATCCGGCCAGCCACCAGGCGGTGACGGCCGAGCGCACCGTGCTGGCCGTGCTGGAAGCCGGCTGCAGCGCGCCGGTCGGCGCCTACGCGGCCGGGACCCCGGAACATCTTCAGCTGGAAGCGGCGGTGATCGCCGTCGACGGCGGGCAGGCCCTGCGCGAGCGGGACGGCGACGTGCCCGCCGCCGCCGAGCAGCTCGGCCGCCGCGTCGCGGCCCGGCTGCTGAGTAGTGGCGCGAGCACGCTGATGACCGCGCCACCAGGACGTACGAACGGGATAGATGCCTAGTGAACGCGACCTCAGCCTCCTCCACCCCGCCCACCGGCGACCCGCGTCCGGCCGAGCCGGCCCGGCCCGCGTCGGCGGGCCGGATCGCCCTGGTCGGCGCCGGACCCGGCGACGAGCGCCTGCTGACGCTGCGCGCGGCCCAGCTGCTGGGCCAGGCCGACCTGGTGGTCACCCGGCGTGAGCCCGGCCCGAGGATGCGCGAGCTGATCGCGCCCGGCGCCGAGCTGATCGTGCTCGACGGCACCGGCGACGGAGACCGGGCCAGCCCGCCCGACCTGGCCGCGGCGGCCCGGTCCGGCCAGCTGGTGGTCCGGCTCTACGCCGGCGACCCGCTGTTCGACGGCGGCGCCCCGGACGCGCTCGGGTACGCCGAGGCCGGGGTCCCATTCGAGGTCGTGCCGGGTCTGCCCGCGGCGACCGCGGTCCCGGCCTACGCGGGTATCCCGCTGGGCCGCGACGGCGGCGAGGTCCGGGTCATCCAGGCCGCCGACGCCAGCCGGGTCACGCACACCCCGGGTTCGCTGGTCGTGCTGGGCGCGGGCGCGGGCCCGGCCGACCTGGGCAAGATGCTGATCGCGGCGGGCTGGCCGGACACCACGCCGTTCGCCATCACCTGGGACGGCACCACCACCGCGCAGCGGACCGTGACTTCCACCCTGGGCCGCATCACCGCCGACCTGAAGGCGGCCGGGGTCAGCCCGGTCAGCGCCGGGGAGGCCGTGGCCGTGGTCGGTGACGCGGCCGCGCAGCAGCAGGAGCTGTCCTGGTACGAGACCAAGCCGCTGTTCGGCTGGCGGGTGCTGGTGCCGCGGACCAAGGCCGACGCGGCCGGCGTGTCCGAGCAGCTGCGCGAGCAGGGCGCCGTCCCGGAGGAGGTGCCCACGATCGCGGTGGAGCCGCCCCGGACGCCCCAGCAGATGGACCGGGCGGTCCGCGGGCTGGTGACCGGCCGCTACCAGTGGGTGGCGTTCACCTCGGTCAACGCGGTCCGGGCCATCCGGGAGAAGTTCGAAGAGTACGGCCTGGACGCCCGGGCCTTCGCCGGGGTCAAGGTGGCCGCGGTCGGGGACCAGACCGCGGCCGCGCTCAAGGACTTCGGCATCGCGCCCGACCTGGTGCCGGAAGGCGAGCAGTCCGGGCCGGGCCTGGCCGAGGAGTGGCCGCCCTACGACGACGTGCTCGACCCGATCAACCGCGTGCTGCTGCCCCGGGCCGACATCGCCACCGAGCACCTGGTGGCCCGGCTGACCGAGCTGGGCTGGGAGACCGAGGACGTCACCGCCTACCGCACGGTCCGGGCCGCTCCGCCGCCCGCCCCGATCCGCGAGGCCATCAAGGGCGGCGGCTTCGACGCGGTGCTGTTCACCTCGTCGTCGACCGTGCGGAACCTTGTCGGGATCGCGGGCAAGCCGCACGCGGTCACGGTCATCGCGGTGATCGGGCCGCAGACGGCCAAGACCGCCGCCGAGTTCGGCCTGCGGGTGGACGTGATGGCCCCCCAGCCGTCGATGACCGCGCTGGTCGAAGCGCTGGCCGAGTTCGGCGCGGGCCAGCGCCGGGCCGCGCTCGAGGCCGGTGAGCCGCTGCGGCGGCCCAGCGAGCGCCGCCGCGGCGCCCGCAAGCGGGTCCGCTGACCGGCCCGCTGGCCAGCGCCGTCCCCTCAATCTCTCAGTCCTCAGCCCATCAGCCGAAAGAGGTCCAGTGAACGCAGGGTTCCCGGTGGTCCGGCCGCGCCGGCTGCGGCGCACGGCCGCGTTGCGCGCCCTGGTCGCGGAGACCGCGCTGCGGCCCGCCGACCTGGTGCTGCCCATGTTCGTCAAGGAGGGCATCACCGAGCCGCAGCCGATCGCGTCCATGCCCGGCGTGGTCCAGCACACCCGGGACAGCCTGCGCAAGGCGGCGGCGGACGCGGTGGAGGCGGGTGTGGGCGGGATCATCCTGTTCGGCATCCCGGCCATCAAGGACGGCCGCGGCTCGGCCGCCGACGACCCGGCCGGCATCGTCCAGCTCGCCATCGGGGATCTGGCCGCCGAGGTCGGCGACCGGACCGTGCTCATGGCCGACCTGTGCCTGGACGAGTACACCGACCACGGCCACTGCGGCCTGCTCACCCCGGCCGGTGACGTGGACAACGACGCCACCCTGGAGCGGTACGCGGCCATCGCGGTGGCCCAGGCCGCGGCGGGGGTGCACGTGGTGGCGCCCAGCGGCATGATGGACGGCCAGGTCGGCGCGATCCGGTCGGCGCTGGACGGGGCCGGCTACGCCGACGTCGCCATCTGCGCCTACTCGGTCAAGTACGCCTCCGGCTTCTACGGGCCGTTCCGCGACGCCGCCGAGTGCGCGCCGCAGTTCGGGGACCGGGCGTCCTACCAGCAGGACCCGCCCGGCTCGGACGAGGCCCTGCGCGAGGTGCTGCTCGACATCGACGAGGGCGCGGACCTGGTCATGGTCAAGCCCGCGCTGCCGTACCTGGACATCGTCCGCCGGGTGGCCGACACCGTGCACGTGCCGGTGGCCGCGTACCAGGTCAGCGGGGAGTACGCGATGGTCGAGGCGGCCGCGGCCAACGGCTGGCTGGACCGCGACCGGATCATCATGGAGACCCTGACCGGCATCCGCCGGGCCGGGGCCGGCGTCATCCTCACCTACTGGGCCGCCGAAGTGGCCCGCCGCCTGCGCGAAAACTAGGCCATACCCGGGCAGAAACGTCACCGCCGGGCAATAGGTCACAGCTCGGCTTTCTGGCCGAACTCCTCGTATGCCCTGATCTACGATGGGTGACATCGATGAGGAGCGCCGGGGGACGGCCGGCCTCCGGGCAGGAGCTGGCCGATGGTCGAAGTGGTGCGGCGCCGTGGCCGCCGGAAGGCGGCGGACCGGGGGGACCGGCGTGACCCACTCGGGCAGGCCGCGATCAACTACGCGACGCTCGGCTGGCCGGTGGTCGTCGGAGCCCAGCTGACCGCCGACGGGTTGAAGGCCGGCCGGGCCTGCTCCTGCGACCGGGTGGGCTGCCCGGCGCCGGGGGCGCACCCGGTCTCCCCGACTTGGCAGATGCAGGCCACCGTGGACACCCCCACCATCCGGGACTGGTGGACGGCCCGCCCGGAGGCGTCGGTGATCCTGGTCACCGGCCGCGTGTTCGACGTGCTGGACGTGCCATCCGGGGTGGGAGCGGCCGCCCTGGCCGCCATCGAGGCGGCCGGGCTTGAGGCCGGCCCGGCCGGCGAGGCCGGCGGCCGCATGCTGTTCTTCGTCACCACCCGCGGCGCCCCGGTCGACGAGGACGAATGGTGGTCCTGCCGGCTGGACTGCGAGCCGGAGAACGTCACCAGCCGGGGGAGCCTGCGCTGGCACTGCCGGGACAGCTACGTGCTGGCCCCGCCGTCGGCCGCGGGCCCCGGGGCGGACGGCTCCGGCGGGGTGGCGCGGTGGATCCGCGACCCGGCGGACCATCCACTCCCGGACCCGCTTAGGCTGCTTGAGTTCCTGGTCGACGCCTGTGAGGAGGCTGGTCTGTCGTGAGCTCCGCCGCCGAAGGATTCCCGGAATCCGGCGATCGTTCGGCGGAATGGTTCCGACGAGCCAGCACGGTCACGCCCGGCGGCGTGAACTCCCCGGTCCGGGCGTTCGGCTCGGTCGGCGGGACCCCGCGCTTCATCGCATCCGGCGCCGGCCCCTACCTCACCGACGTGGACGGCCGGGAGTACGTGGACCTGGTCTGCTCCTGGGGCCCGATGATCCTCGGCCACACCTACCCCGCCGTGGTGGCCGCCCTGCAGGAGGCCGCCGCGGCCGGGACGTCCTTCGGCGCGGCCACGCCGCGTGAGGTGGAACTGGCCGAGGAGATCGTGGCCCGGACCCCGGCCGAGAAGATCCGGCTGGTCAACTCGGGGACCGAGGCGACCATGTCCGCGCTGCGGCTGGCCCGCGGGTTCACCGGGCGGCCGCTGGTGGTCAAGTTCGCGGGCTGCTACCACGGCCACGTGGACGCGCTGCTGGCCGCGGCCGGCTCGGGCGTGGCGACGTTCGCCCTGCCCGACTCGCCCGGCGTCACCGGCGCCTCGGCCAGCGACACGATCGTGCTGCCCTACAACGACCATGATGCAGTGGTCGCCGCCTTCGCCGAGCGGGGTGACCAGATCGCCTGCGTGATCACCGAGGCCTGCCCGGCCAACATGGGCGTGGTGCCGCCCGTCCCCGGCTTCAACGAGGCGCTGGCCGCGATCTGCGCCGAGCACGGCGCGCTGCTGATCATGGACGAGGTGCTGACCGGCTTCCGCGTCACCCGGTCCGGCTGGTACGGCCGCGACGGCGTGGCCGGCGACCTGGTCACGTTCGGCAAGGTCATGGGGGGCGGCCTGCCCGCCGCCGCGTTCGGCGGCCGGGCCGAGATCATGGACCGGCTGGCCCCGACCGGCCCCGTCTACCAGGCCGGCACGCTGTCCGGTAACCCGCTGGCCACCGCGGCCGGCCTGGCCACCCTGCGGGCCTGCACCCCCGACGTCTACGGCCGGGTCGACGAGGCCGCCGCCATCGTGGCCAAGCTCACCACCGAGGCGCTGGCCGCGGCCGGCGTCGAGCACCACCTGCAGACGGCGGGCAACCTGTTCTCGGTGTTCCTGGGCCGCGGCGCCCCGGTGCGCAACTTCGACGACGCCCGCGCCCAGTCCGCGCCCGCGTACGCCGCCTTCTTCCACGCCATGCTGGACGCTGGCGTCTACCTTCCCCCCTCCCCGTTCGAAGCCTGGTTCCTCTCCGCCGCCCACGACGCCACCGCCCTAGCCCGCATCGCCGCCGCCCTCCCCGCCGCCGCCCACGCCGCCGCCCTGGTCCTCACCTGACCCCCGTCCCACACGCCTCCCACCCCCGGCGCCCCCGGAAATGCGTGCAAAAACTGCTGGCCCAGCAGCATGTTTCGCACACAAATCGCGGGATGGCCGGTTATCCACAGGTGCGAATTCGGGGATGGCTCGTGGGTGGCTGGAGCGCGAGGCTCGAAACATGGCAAGTTCGGGCCGGGACGAGCTCAGCGAATTGCTGCGTGATCGCCAGGGCGTGGTGAAAGTTGCGGAGGTACTCCGCTGTCGCTCGCCGGCGGCGCTGCGCTGGAAACTGGAGAGTGGTCGCTGGCAGCAGCCCTGCCACGGAGTGGTGGTGGCGCAGTCCGGACCGCTGTCCGCCCCGCAGCAACTGTGGGTCGCCGTGCTGTGGGGTGGCCGAGGCGCAGTACTCGCCGGGCTCACCGCCGCCGGACTGGGTGGGTTGCATGGCTTCGCCGAGCCGCGCATTCATTTGCTGGTGCCGGACACTCGCCAGATCCGCAAGGAGCCGATCCGCGTCCCCATCCGCATCCCGGTCGTGGCGCACCGATCCCGGCGGCTGGACGATGCCGATGTTCATCCGGTGCGGCTACCGCCGCGTCCCCTGCTGCCCCGGTCGCTGGTGGACGCCGCCGCTTGGGCGGCGACCGACGACCACGCCCGGGCGGTACTGGCCGCTGGAGTACAGCAGCGGCTGGTACGGCCCGGCGACCTGATGGCGGTGACCGCCCGCTCGGCCCGGCTGCGGCGTCGCCAGCTGATCCAGACCACCCTGCTCGACGTCGCTGACGGTGCCGAGGCCCTGTCGGAGCTGGACCTCACGGCGCTGCTGCGCCGCTACCGGATCCCCGAGCCGGACCGCCAGGCCAGCCGCCGGACCGGCAAGGCCGGCGGCGCTGGCTGGATGCGGTGTGGGAAGCGGCCCGGCTCATCGTGGAGATCGACGGCTTCTGGCACACCGACGCCGCCACCTGGTGGGCGGACATGAGCCGTGACAACGAGTTCACGATCAGCGGCTACCGCGTCCTCCGCTTCCCCGCCTTCGCGATCCGCACCGACCCGGACCAGGTGGCGCAGCAGATCCTGACCGCGTTGCGGCTCGGTGCCATCTCCCCCCGGACGGACTGGGTAAGCTGGCCGCGCCATGAGTGACGAGTCACCCAAGCCCGCCGGAGCGCCCGCGGCCGGGGCGGGACCCCAGCCACAAGCCGCTGACACCACCGTTGTGCACCTGCTCCGGCACGGTGAGGTGGAGAACCCCAACGGCGTGATCTACGGGCGCATCCCCGGCTTCGGGCTGTCCGAGGACGGCCGGATGATGGCCAAGGCCGCCGCCGACTACCTGGCCGAACGGGACGTGGTGGCCATCTTCACGTCCCCGCTGGAGCGGGCCCGGGAGACCGCCGAGCCGCTGTCCGAGCGGTTCCGCCTGGATCCGATCGTGGACGATCGCTTGATCGAGCCCTGGAATCATTTCGAAGGTCTGGTTTTCGGTGTCGGTGATGGCTCGCTCAAGCGGCTCGAGCACTGGTGGTACCTGCGCAACCCGTTCACGCCGT
>DASXMW010000022.1:0-28383 GCA_036495425.1 Streptosporangiaceae bacterium
GCTCTCGATCGGTGAGGTCATGCTGGGCCAGGCCAACTACTACCTGTCGGATGAGGCCGAAGAAGCGTTCGGCAAGTACCTGAACCGCGAGATGCGCGAGCCGCGGTTCGCCAACGCCCGCAGCGTCCGCAACGACCTGGACGCGGCCCGGCTGCGGCACGCGCACCGGCTGGCGTCGGAGCCGGACCGCAACTGGACACGGGACGACCTGATGCGCATCGAGGCGCCCGACATCCTCGGCGACCTGCTGTAACCAGCGGCGCCTAGTCCGGCCGGGGCCCCTGGTCTGGCCGGGGCACGAAGCTGTTCATCATGGAGCGCATGGTCCGGGCCACGGCCTCCCGGGTCCGGCCCGGGTCGGGTGAGCTGCCCACCAGCATGGCCCCGCGGGTGAGCGCCCCCAGCAGCAGCCGGGTCAGCGTCTCCGGGTCCTCGACCTCCAGCCGGCCCGCGCTGACCGCGCTCTGCAGCGCGTACATGATCTCCGAGAACGCGAACTGCTCGTCCAGCTCGGTGAACCGGGCCAGCCCCAGCACCGCGGGCGCGTCCACGATCACGATCTGGCCGATCTCCGGCTCCAGCACCCCGTCCAGGAACGCGCCGAACCCCCGGGCCAGCAGCTCCACCTCGTCGGGGGCGCCCATCGCGGCCTGCGCCGAGGCCGCCATCAGCTCGGTGTGGGCCTGCTCGAAGACCGCCTCGAACAGCTTGGTCTTGTTCGGGAAGTGGTGGTAGAGCGCGCCGGTGGTGACCCGGGCCTCCCGGGCCAGGTCGTCCACGGACGTGGCCGCGAACCCCTGCCGGCCGAACAGGCGGCGGCCGGCCGCGACCAGCGCCGCCCGGGTCTGCGCAACCTGCTCGGCCCGCAGGGACGGTGGCCCTGCGGACCCGGAAGGCGGTCCGGCGGGCGAATCAGCTGGTGGCACGTCCCCTGTGTATCCCGTTCCTGGTCGCTTGTGCATGCTCATCATTTCAGATAACGTCATTATGTCAGTGAACGATACTACCTCACGGGGCAACGTTATGAATGATCACGTCACTGCACCGGACCACGACACCGCCGACCACGCCGCCGTCCCGGCCACGGCCGCACTGCCCGCGGCGGCCGAGCGCACCGCGCAGCTCATGCGCGAGATCACCGACCCCGGCGCCTCCGTGCCCGGCCTGCGCTGGACCGCGGCCGAACTGGCCGCGCACGTGGTCGCGGACCTGCGGACGTACACCGGCGTGGTGGCCGGACGAGGACCGGCCGTGGCCCCGGGCACCGCACCCGCCGCCGAGCTGGGCGCCGCCGAGAACCAGCGCCAGCTGACCGAGTATCCCGAGCGGAGCCTGGACCGGCTGGCCGCCGAGCTGACCAGGGCCATGACCGCCTTTGTCGCCGCGGCCGAGGCGGCTCCGCCCGACACCCCGGTCGGCAGCCCGATCGGGGTGGACCTGACCCCGGCCACGGTCGCCGCCATCGTGCTCGGCGAGCAGCTCATCCACGGCCTGGATCTGGCCCGGGTCGCCGGACGGCCCTGGCCCATCAACGCCGGCGACGCGCGGCTGGTCATCCCGGGCGTGGTCGACCTGCTGCCCGCCTACCTCAACCGCGAGGGGGCCCGCGGCCTGCGGGCCCGGTACGAGCTGCGGCTCGGCGACCTGCGCTACCTGCTGACCGTGGACGACGGCACGGCCAGCGTGGGCCCGGCCACCGGCTCGGCCGACTGCGTGATCACCGGCGACCCGGTGGCCTTCCTGCTGGTCGGCTACGGCCGGATCTCGCAGTGGGGGCCGATGCTGCGCGGCCGGCTGCGCGCGGGCGGCCGCAAGCCCTGGCTCGGCTTCAAGTTCAACCGGCTGACGGTCAGCCCCTGACCGGCGGTCGCAGCTCCGGGGCGGCCGGTACGGGGTCCGCCTCGGGGCGACTGCGGCCTCAGGGTGACTGGGGCAGCTTGACCGGGCGCTTGGGGCCCCGGGCCGAGGGCGGCGGCACCATCGGGCCGATGTCCCCGTCCGGCGCCTCGTCCAGGTCGACCATCACCGGGGCATAGTCGCTCGGCCCGGTGCCCTTGCGGGCCTGCCGGTCCACCCAGGCCGCCTTGACCCGGGCCGCGACCGGATCGGTGGCCAGCACCAGGTCGATGCGCATGCCCAGATTCTGGTGGAACATCCCGGCCCGGTAGTCCCAGTAACTGAACACCTGCTCCGACGGCCAGCGGTCCCGGACCACATCGTGCAGGCCGAGCCCCTCCAGCTTGGCCAGGGCCTCGCGCTCCGGCGGCGTGACGTGGGTCTGGCCCACGTAGGCGGCCGGGTCGAACACGTCGGCGTCAGTGGGGGCGATGTTCATGTCCCCGCAGACCAGGGCCGCCTCCGGGCCGCCCGCGACCACGTCGGTCAGCGTGGCCAGCCAGGCCAGCTTGTACTGGTAGTGGTCGGACCCGGGCGACCGGCCGTTGGGCACGTAGACCGACCAGATGCGGATCCCGCCGCAGGTGGCGGCGACGGCCCGGGCCTCGGGCTCCGGGAAACCGGGCGCCCCGGCCAGGCCGGTCACCGCGTCGTCCAGCCCGGCCCGGGACAAGATCGCCACCCCGTTCCAGCGGCCTTCGCCGCCGTACAGCGCGGTCTGGTAGCCCCGCTGCTCCAGCCCGGCGTCCAGCAGTTCGTGGAAGGCGTCGTCGGCCAGCTTGGTCTCCTGCAGGCAGACCACGTCGGGCTGCCGCTCGTCCAGCCAGGGAAGCAGCCGCGGCACCCGCTGCTTGACCGAGTTCACGTTCCAGGTCGCTACCCGCACCAGGCCACAGTAGCCGGGTCCGATGAATCTGGCGCCCGGTCGGCGTCCACCCTGGAAACGGCTCAGGAAGGGATCATCGATGACCACCCCGCAGACCACCCTGGACGAGCGCTTCAGCCAGCCCGGCAGCGACGCCACCAGCTGGGACCAGGCCCGGTCGGTGCTGGAGTCGGCCGAGCTGACCTGGCTCACCACCGTCCGCGCGGACGGGCGCCCGCACCAGACACCTCTGGTCGCTGTATGGCACGAGGACGCGTTGTACTTCTCCACCGGCACCAAGGAGCAGAAGACGATCAACCTGAGCCACAACCCGCACGTGCTGCTGACCGTGGCCGACCGCCGCTGGGATGAGGGCCTGGACGTGGTGGTCGAGGGCGACGCGGTCCAGGTCACTGACGAGGAGACGCTACGCAAGCTGGCCGAGGTCTGGACCACCAAGTGGGACGGGAGCTGGAACTACGAGGTCCGGGACGGACACTTCTTCCACTCCGGCGGGGACTTCCCGGTGGCGGTCTACCGGGTGACCCCGGTCAAGGTGCTCGCGTTCGGGCAGGGCACCTTCACCCAGACCAGGCACACTTTCTGAGTCCTAGCGACCAGACAGTTCCTGCTCGAGCCAGGTCAGGCCGCGGGCCCGGGCGGTGAGCCGGACCGGCCCGACGATGGCGGTCAGCCGGGCCGCGGCCGCGTCGGCCGCGGCCACCGCGTCGGACCCGGCGTCCTCCAGGAACCGGCACACCACCTGGCCGTCCGGGTCCTGGGCCCAGCCGCCGACGATCCGGCCGTCCCACCACACGGTCGGCCCGACGTTCCCGTTCCGGTCGAACACCCGGGAACTGTGCTCACCCAGGAACCAGTCCCGGCGCTGCCAGCCCATCGGGGTCGAATCCAGGCCGGGCAGCAGCGCCAGCCACGGTCCGGTCTCCGGCGCCGGGGCCAGGTCGCCGGCCAGCGCGATTCCCGGCTGGCCGTCCAGGTCCACCTCGGCCGGCCCCAGCGCGGTCAGGGCGCGCCGGGTCTGGGTCCGGGTCCAGCCCGTCCACCACTGCAGGTCCTCCGGGGTCGCGGGCCCGTAGCGGAGCAGCCAGCGGCGGGCCAGCTCCACCTCGGCCGCTTCGGTGGCCCACTCGTCCAGGCCGTCCGGGCACCACTGGGTCAGCGGCGCCCAGCGGTACTGCTGCGAGGTCCACGAGCCGCGGGGCCGTCCCCGGACCACCCGGCCCTGGGCGGCCAGCAGGAACAGCACCCGGCTGCCGATGTTCTGCCGTCCCTCGTAGCTCTTGCCCCGGGACAGCACGATCTCGGTCTTCAGCCGCGGATCGTCGGCCGACAGCTCGGCCGCGGTGGCCTCACCGCGGGCGGCGAGGGCCTGGAGCGCCACCTCTTCCACTTCGGCCAGCCAGCCGTCCGGGTCCGGACCGACGCCGGAATCGCTCAGGTAGCCGAGGACCTTGCGCCGTTCCCGGGCCGCGACCGCGTGTCCGCACCCGGCCTGGATCAGGGCGGCGATCTCCAGTGTGGTGACGAAGACCGTGCGCCGCATGCCCAGCAGCCGGACCAGGGTCCGGTCCTGGTACAGCGCCCGCTCGACCGAGGACAGCGACCCGTCCGCCATCCGGCTCAGGATGCCGAGGTAGACGGAAGACGGGTCGGTGCTGTGCACCGCGACCAGCGAGTCGGCCACCTCGGCCGGTGATCCGGCCGCCGACCCCGGCGCCAGGCGATGCCGCAGGCCGAGCCGGGCCCGTCGTTCCGGCACTCCGATCCGGTGCATGCCGCCTCCCCCCGCTCAGCAGCGGAACCGAGCTCAAGGCTATGCCCGCGATGATGGCGACGCCGCCGGCCGCCTGCAGCGGGCCGACCGGGTCGCCGAACACCACGACCCCGGCCAGCGCGCCGACCAGCGGCTCGAGGTTGAGAAAGGCCCCGGCCAGTTCGGCCGAGATGCGGCTCTGCCCGTAGGCGAACAGCGTGAACGGGGCCAGCGTGCCGCCCAGGGCCAGGGCCACGGTGGCCAGGACCGGGCCGGCCGCGTGCGGCACCGGCGGCAGGCCTTCGACCACCGCCGAGTAGGCCAGCGCGGCCAGGGCCGCCCCCAGGAACTGCACGGCGGTGACAGCGACCGGGTCGAGCCCCTGCAGCAGCCGGGTCTGGCCCACGGTGAACGTGGCCGAGATGAGCAGCGAGATCAGCACCAGGCCGTCCCCGAGCGCGGACGCGCCGCCGCCGTGGCCGCCGGTGACCAGGCCGACCCCGGCCAGCGAGACCCCGAAACCCACCCAGGCCACCGGCCGGGCCACCGCGCGATGCCAGACCGCGGCGATCACCGCGACCAGCACCGGCACCGCACCGATCAGCAGCGCGGCGTGGGTCACGCTGGTCAGCGCGACCCCGGCGTTCTGGAACACCACCGAAGCGCCGTACCCGGCCGCGCCCGACACCAGCACCAGCGGGGTGAATGCGCGCCGCGCCGGGACCACGGCGGCCCGCCGGCCCGCCGCGGCCCGGGTCCGCGGCCGGTTCCGGCGCAGCAGCACCAGCAGAACCACGGCGGCCAGACCGAATCGGGCCACGGTCAGCCAGCCGGCCGGCAACCAGGCCAGGGCCAGCTTGGACAGTGGCACGGTCGTGCCCCACAGCACCCCGGCCGTGGCCAGGGCGGCGACAGCTGGACGGCGGTTGGTGTTCATGCCTCCAGGATGCCAACTGTTTCTGATTAGTTCGCCGACTAACGTTGTCAGCCAAATAAGATTTAGTGTTATGGCCGTTGAACTTGACGAAGTTGACATCAAACTGCTGACCGCGCTGCAGGAAGATGCGGACGTCACCAACGTGGAACTGGCCCGCATGGTGGGGCTGTCGCCCGCCGCCACCCTGCACCGGGTCCGCTCGCTCAAGGAGACCGGCGTCATCCGGGTCATCAGCGCCCAGCTCGACCCGGCCGCCGCCGGTTTTCCGCTGCAGCTGTTCGTGATGGCCACGCTGTCCCGGCACGACGCCCGCTCCAGCCGGATCTTCGAAGACCAGATCCGCTCGCTGCCGCAGATCATCGCGGCCGACAACGTGGCCGGCGAGACCGACTACCTGCTCAGCGTGGTGGCCCGGGACGTGGCCGAACTGCAGGAGGTGCTGGCCAGCCTGGCCACTCGGGGCGGCCAGCGGCTGGTCACGTACCTGCGGCTGGCCGAGATCAAGCCCCCGTCCCGCCTCCCGCTCGACCTGCTCGGGGAGCTGCCGCCCCGTCAGCCGCGGCGGCGGCGCCCGAGCGTGAAGTAGGCGATGGGGATGACCCCGGCCGAGTTGACCACCATGGCCGGTCCCCAGACCCACTTCGAGCCCCGGATCTGGTCCGCGGGCCGGCGCTTCATGTCGATGAGCGCGGCCACCTTGAGCACGCCCTCCACCCCGGCGCCCGCAATGAGCAGGCGCCGGGTGCGCGGGCTGAGGTCGTTCCAGTGCTGTGCTGGCGTTGCCATGACCGCCTCCACCTTCGTGCGGTGACCCCCTGTGTGGTCAGCACGCTACCCGCGTCCCGGCGGCGCTCGCCATCCGGCTATCCCCCCGGTTCCCGGGCCGGTTCCGGCCGGGCTTCAGCCCAGCTCGGCCAGGGCGGCCCGGACGACCTCAGGCCACGGCGTGGCCGGCCGGCCGAGCAGCCGTTCCAGGTCGTCATCCTCGATGTAGAGCGCGCCCTTGGCCGCGGCCCGGTCCAAGTCGGCCAGCACGGTCGCCGCCTCGGGCGGCAGGCCGGCGTCGATCAGGGCCTTGGTGTAGGCGTCCTCGGACAGGTCGCGATACCCGACGTCACGGCCGGACTGCCGGGCGATCTCCGCGGCCAGCTCGGCCAGCGTGAACGCCGGGCCGCCCAGCTCGTAGACCTGGTTGTCGTGCCCGTCATCGCTCGCCACCGCCACGGCGGCCGCCTCGGCCAGGTCGGCCCGGGTCGCGACGCTGATCCGGCCGTCGCCGGCCGCGCCGATCAGGCCGTGCTCCAGGACGACCGGCAGCCGGGCGGTGTAGTTCTCGATGTACAAACCGTTGCGCAGGATGACGTAGGGCACCCCCGAGGCGATCAGGGCCTGCTCGGTGGCCCAGTGCTCCTCGGCCAGCCCCATATCGGAGGTGTCGGCCTTCGGGGCGCTGGTGTACCCGACCAGGCCGACACCGGCCTCCCGGGCCGCGTCGACCACGGCCTGGTGCTGCGGGATACGCCGGCCGACCGCGCTGCCCGAGACGAACAGCAGCCGGTCCACCCCGGCCAGCGCCGCCCGCAGCGACGCCGGGTCGTCGTAGTCGCCCCGCCGCACGGTCACGCCGCGCCCGCGCAGGTCGCTGGCCTTGGCGGGGTCGCGGACGATGGCGACGATCTGGCGGGCCGGGGTGCCCCGGCGCAGCAGGAATTCGATGGCGTGGCGGCCGAAGGGGCCGGAGGCGCCGGTCACGGCGATGGTCATGGTCTGCTCCTGGGCTGGGTCTCGTTCGCTGGTCTCGCGATCTCGGCCGCCGGTCGGCCGATGTCCTGCGCAACCGGCCTGGTAGACCCTTACTTCCCAAAGGAGAGTAGGCACCTTGAAGTGCAGTACTCACTTGATGGATAGTAGTGAGGTGACAGAGATCGACTGGTACGACCGCAACTGCCCCAGCCGCCAGATCCTGGACCGGATCGGCGACACCTGGAGCGTGCTGGTCATCGCGGCGCTGGCCGACGGCCCGCGCCGGTACAGCCAGCTGGCCGCGCGGATCGACGGCGTCAGCCCGAAGATGCTGACCCAGACCCTGCGCGGCCTCGAACGCGACGGCATGATCAGCCGGACCGTGTTCCCGGAGGTGCCGCCGCGGGTGGAGTACGAGCTGACCGGCCTGGGCCGCAGCCTGCTCGGGCTGGTCGGCGAGATGAGCACCTGGGCCGAGAAGCACATCTCCGACGTGATCGGCGCGCGGGGCGCCTACGACACCCGGGTCCGTTCGCGCGCCTGACGCGCCGGCACCAGCCTCGGGCGTTAGCCGGGCAGCACGGCCAGGCGCAGGCGGCGGAGCCGCTCGGGATCGGCGATGACGTCGATGGCGGTGATGGTGCGGTCCGCGCCGACCTCCATGGCCAGCACCACCTGCAGCCGCCCGGCCGGAGCGAACACGACGCCCACGTTCCCGTCCACCAGGGCCAGCTGGGACTGCCCGGCCCGGGTCGAAGCCGCCAGCGCTCCCCGGGACACCCGCTCCGCGCCTTCCAGCTGCAGGACCTTGCCCCCCGGGCTGGCCTGCGGGTCGGCGGTCAGCGTGACGTTCCTGTTGAGCAGGCCGACCAGGGTGGACAGGTCGCCGCCCCGGGACGCGGTCAGGAACGCGCTGACCACCTCGCGCTGACGGCTCAGGTCGGCGGCCCGGTCCGGCGAGGGCGCGCCGCGAACCCGGCGCCGGGCCCGGCTGGCCAGCTGCCGCGTCGCCTCCGGAGAGCGCCCCAGCACCGCGGCCACCTCGGGGAAGGGCATGGCGAACAGGTCGTGCAGCACGAAGGCCAGCCGTTCCCCAGGGGTGAGCGTGTCCAGCACCACGATCAGCGCCAGGCCGACCGAGTCGGCCAGCACGGCCTCGTCCTCCGGGGCCCCCTCGGTGGTGGCCGCCTGTCCGGCCGCCTTCTGGTCGGCCGGGGCCGGCCAGGCGTCACCGACCGGGTCCTCGCGCCGTCGCTGGCGGGCCCGCAGCATGTTGAGCGAGACCCGGGCCACCACCGTGGTCAGCCAGCCGCCGAGGTTCTGCACCTCGCTGGTGTCGGCGCTGGTCAGCCGGAGCCAGGTGTCCTGCACGGCGTCGTCGGCGTCGGACATCGAGCCCAGCAGCCGGTAGGCCACCCCACGCAGGTGGTCCCGGTGTTCCTCGAAGACCGCGGTCAGCCAGTCGTTGTCGTTCATCGAACCCGTTCCGTCGTCGCCGGTGTCACCACCTTGACACCGCAGCCGCGGTGAACGTGACCGCCGCCCGCCGCCCTGGCTGGCCCACCGCGGCGGCCGGCTTCCCGGTCCCGCTCTGGGTGGCCTGGCAATCTAATCCAGTGGGTGAACCGTAGTACTGGGACACAGGGAGTAACTGCCCACAGATCACGAGGTCACCTGGTGACTCAGGATTCCCGTCCGACTCTGGATTCGACCCGGCGTGGTGCGCTGGCCGGCATCGGCCTGGCCGGCATCGCCGCCACCCTGGCCGCCTGCGGCGGGAGCAGCGGCAGCCCGGCCGATTCCGGTAGCGGCGATTCCTCCGGGAATTCCGGTGGCTCGGCCGCGGCCAGCGGCTCAGCGTCCAGTGGCGGCTCGTCGTCCGGTGGCGGTGGCGGCACCGCCCTGGCCAGCACCAGTGAGATCCCGGTCGGTGGCGGCAAGGTCTTCACCTCGGAGAAGGTCGTGGTGACCCAGCCCTCCGCCGGGCAGTTCAAGGGCTTCAGCGCGATCTGCACCCACCTGGGCTGCACGGTGGACAAGGTCGCGGACGGCACCATCGACTGCCCGTGCCACGGCAGCAGGTACAGCGTCAAGGACGGCCACGTGGTCGGCGGCCCCGCCCCCAAGCCCCTGCCGCCCAAGAACATCGAGGTCTCCGGCGGCAAGGTCTCGCTGGCCTGACCGGCGATCCAGGCCGTGACCACCGTCTCCGGTCAGGGCGTCCGGGATGACTGGCCGCTCTTCGGCCGCTGCACGAAGTAGCCCACCACGGCGACCAGCACTCCGGCCGCGCAGAGCACGATCCCGGCCCAGAACAGCGTGTGCCCCTTACCGGGCCGGGTCAGCGTGTACACCCCGATCACGATGAACAGCAGGCACGAGTAGATCCAGGGATGCTCGCGCACGTACCGCAGCAGTCCAGCCATCCTGCCTTCCCATCCGTGTCCGGCCCATCCGTGTCCGGGCCGATCCGCGCCCGTCAGGTTGAGGGTAGACCGCGCGGGCCCCCGGTCCGGTCAGTACCGGACGTCGCTCTCCAGCAGGGGCGGGTACACCGCGGACGCCTCGCCGTCGACGGTGGTCCCCGCGAACTGGAGCATGGCCCGCAGCGAGCCGTGCATCGGCGCCGGGTAGTCCAGCACCGGCGCCGACACCTCGTCCAGCCGGGCCCGCTGGTCCGCGGTCAGGGTCACGTCCAGGGCGGCCAGGTTGTTCTCCAGGTGGTCCAGCCGCCGGCGTGGTGCCGAGTTCATCGGCGACCGCGGCCACCACGTCGATGACCGCGTAGTCGTCCTCGCTGGGGCCGCCCACATGGGCCGACCGGGCCGAGTCGGTGACCCGGCCGGCCCCGCTGGTACTTGCCGGACAGGAAGCCGTTCCGGAGCGGGCTCCACGGCACCAGGGCCAGGCCCCGGTCGGCCGCCAGCGGCGCGATCTCGCCCTCGACCGTCCGGGCCAGCAGCGAGTACTCGACCTGGAGCGCGATCAGCGGCGTCCAGGCCCGCAGTTCGGCCAGCGTCTGGGCCTGCGCGGTGGCCCAGGCCGGCACGTTGGAGAAACCCAGGTACCTGATCTTGCCCATTCGTACCAGGTCGTCCACTGTGCGCAGGGTCTCCTCGATCGGGGTGTGCCGATCCCAGTGTGCAGGTAGTACAGGTCCAGGTGGTCGGTGCGGAGCCGGCGCAGGGTCTGCTCGAGCTGGGCGATGATCGCCCCGCGGCCCGCGCCGCCCCCGTTGGGATCGCCGGGAAACATGTTGCCGAAGAACTTCGACGCCAGCACCACATGCTCGCGGGTGCCGGGACGCGCGGCGAAGAAGTCGCCCAGGATCCGCTCCGAGTGACCGTTGGTGTAGAAGTTGGCGGTGTCGACGAAGTTCCCGCCCCGGTCCAGGTAGGTGGCCAGGATCTTCTCCGACTCCTCGACGCTGGACCCGGCGCCGGGCGGGTCCTCGCCGAAGGTCATCGCGCCCAGCGCGAACGGGCAGTTCCGCTCGGTCACGGCCATGAGCCCGCTCCAGTTCCAGAAGTCCATCCGGCTCCAGAGAGCCCGGTCGCTGCTGGTGGCCCGGTCCCAGGACGTGGCCGGCGTCGGGCACCTGGTCGGCTACGACAGCCCGACCCAGTTCAGCCGGGAGTACCGCCGCCTGTTCGGCGCCCCGCCCGGCCAGGACGCGACCCGCCTGCGCGCCACCGCCAGCCCGCTCCCGGTCGCGCACCTGCCGTGACCGCTGGCCCGGCGACGGCTCCTGGAGCGCGCCCCCCGATCGCGGGCTAGAGGCCGCCGAGCAGTTTCCGCAGGGCCTCGGTGTAGTCGTGCAGGGCGGCGCGGCCCTGGCCGGTCAGCGCCACCGTGGTCCGGGACGCGGCCCCGGTCCCGGTCTTCTCGGTGGCCACGTAGCGGGCGTCCTCGAGCTTGCGCAGGTGGACGATGAGGTTGCCGGGGGTCAGCCCGATCATGTCCTGCAGCCGGGTGAAGGACAGGCTGTCCCCCTCGGGCAGGGCGGCCAGCGTCGCCATGATCCGCAGCCGGGCCGGCACGTGAATGAGCGGGTCAAGTGAGGCGTCGGTCATGCCCGCACCCCCTCCGCCGCTAGCCTGCTAACTGCCGGGTTGTCGCAAGCAGACGGTAGCCGACGCTGCCTGCCAGTGCGGCCACCGGGAACAGCGGCGCTCCCGGAGGGTGCGGCAAGCTGGATCCGGTGTGACATGGAAAGATGGCACCAGGCGGCGGGAGGAGGCACCGGTGGTCCCGGACCTGGCGGACGGGGAAGTGATCTTGACCCGGTACACCGATGCCGACGTGCCGGCCCACCTGGCCGGGGAGGACGAGGAGACGGCGCGGCGCTTCGGGTGGTGGCCGCGGACCTCGACCGAGGCCACCGTCCATGACACTTTCGCCGGGTGGGCGGGCAACTGGAAGATGTCCGGGCCCATCCGCGCCTTCGCCGTTCGCGAGCAGGCCACCGGACGGCTCCTGGGCGGGTGCGAACTGCGCCTCCAGCCGGGCGGATCGGGTCATGTCGCGTACTGGACCTCCGCCGGGGGCCGGGGCCATGGCCATGCCACGCGGGGCCTGATCCTGCTGCTGGCGTACGCCCGCTCCATCGGGGTCGACGAGATCGAGGCCCACATCGCCCCGGACAACCACGCTTCCTGCCGCGTCGCCGAGAAGGCCGGACTCCACCGGAGCGGGCCGTTCACCGCGGCCGACGGCGCCACGATGATCCGCTACCGCATCGTCATGGCCACCTCCCGGTCGGGGCCAGGGTCAGGTGACGACCAGCCGCCCGAGGGCCGGTAGCTCTCAGGCCGGGCCGGTGGCGGCCGGCCCCGAGCCGAACCTGGTGATGTTGGCTTCGATGGTCTCGAAGGCCGTGCTGACCTCGGCCAGCAGCGGGGCGGGCAGGCCGGTGAAGAACAGCTTGCGGACCAGCTCGACGTGGCCGGGGGCGGCCAGTTCCAGGGCCCGCCGCCCGTCGCCGGTGAAGCTGACCTCGGTGGCCCGGCGGTCGGTGGCGGCCCGGGTGCACCCGACCAGGCCACGGTCGGCCATCCGGCTGACGTGGTGCGACAACCGGCTGCGTTCCCAGCCGATCCGGCTCGCGAGCACGGTGATGGTCAGCTTGCCGCCGGGGACCGCACTCAGCGCGGTGAGCACGTCGAAGTCGGCCAGGGACAGGCCATGGTCCGCCTGGAGCTGCCGGTTCATCTCGTAGCTGAGGCGCATGCTGGCGCGGATGTAGGCCAGCCACGCGCGCTGCTCCTCCGGGTTCAGCCAGCCGCCGGCCGGCTGCTCCGCTGCTGCCATGGCCGGCAACCTACCGCGATTTAGGTGACTTGTCACGCAATCTGGTATAAGTGATATGTCACGTAAAACTCGCGGCCCGGTGATGCGGCCAGCGCTACCCGAAGGGACCCGCCATGCCCCACGCGGTTGTCATGACCGGCTACGGCCCACCCGAGGTGCTCGAATGGACCCCCGTGCCCCGGCCCGAACCAGGCCCGGGCCAGATCAGGATCAAGGTCCGCGCGGCCGGGGTCAGCCCGACCGATCTCGCCATCCGCGCCGGTCACCTCAATGCCTTTCCGCTGCCGTCCCCGGCCGTGCTGGGCTTCGAGGTCGCGGGCACGGTCGACGCGACAGGTCCCGGCGTGACCGGCACCGCGGCCGGGGACGAGGTCGCGGCCCTGCTGTTCGGCCTGGGCGGCTACGCCGAGTACGCGGTGGCGTCGATCTGGACCCGTAAGCCGGCCACCGTCTCCTGGGTCGATGCCGCCGCCCTGCCCAGCTCGGCCGAGGCCGCGGCCGGCGTGCTGCGGCAGCTGGACCTTCAGCGCGGGGAGCGACTGCTGCTGTTCGGCGGGGCCGGATCGGTCGGCATCATCGCCACCCAGCTCGCGGTGGCCCAGGGCGTCACGGTGATCAGCGCCGTCAGCGAGCGCGACGAGACGCTGGCCCGCGCGCTGGGGGCGGTGCCGGTGCGCTACGGCACGGGCCTGGCCGGCCGGGTCCGGGCGCTGGGCCCGGTGGACGCGGCCTTCGACACCGCCGGGCACGGTGGGCTGGCCGACGCGGTCGCCCTGGCCGGCGGCCCGGAGCGGGTCATCACCCTGTCCGACCCGGCCGCGGCCGGCTTCGGCGTCCGGCTGTCCGAGCCCACCCCCGACCGCGCCCCCGGCGCCCTGGATCAGGCCATGACCCTGCTGGCCGAAGGGCGCCTCCGCCTGCGGGCCCGCACCACGATGCCCATGCCCCAGGCGGCCGGGGCGCACCAGCGGCTGGAGAGCGGAAAGGTGCACGAGCGCATCATCCTCACCCTCGGCTGACACCGCCGCGCCGGCCGGGAGATCCCGGTCGCCGCCCTCACCAGGACGTAAAGCCCCGGGGGCGGGCCGGACCCCGGGGAGTAGATTGATCTCATGCCCGGGCGCCAGCATCACCCGTTGCTGGAAAGCGAACAGCGGCTGCGCGCCATCTACGACGGCACCTACGAGTACATCGGTGTCCTCTCCCGGGACGGGACGCTGCTCGAAGCCAACCGGGCCTCGCTCGAATTCGCGGCCGGCACCACCCGCGAGGACGTGGTCGGCCGGCCGTTCTGGGAGACGGTCTGGTTCGCCGGTACGCCCGGCGCCCCGGAACAGCTGCGCGAGGCCATCGCGCGGGCGGCGACCGGTGAGACGTTCCGGGTCGAATGGCCGCTGCGGCGCCCGACCGGGGAAGTGGTCGTCTTCGACTTCTCGCTCCGCCCGGTCCGCGACGAGCACGGCGACGTGGTCCTCATCGTGCCCGAGGGCCGGGACATCACCGACCTGAAGCGGGCCGAACTGACGGCGCGGCACCAGGAGCAGCGCTACCGGCTGCTGTTCGAGCGGACCAGCGACGGGATCTGGCTGGCCGACCAGCAGGGCCGGTTCGTCGATGTGAACCCGGCCGCGTGCCGGATGCTGGGCTACCCCCGCGAGGACCACGTGCGGCTGTCCGTGGCCGACCTCATCCGGCCCGAGGACGCCCCGCGGCTTCAGGCGCTCACGGCCGTCCTGGCCGCGGGCGAAGTGGTCACCGACGTCTGGGACATCCGCCGCGCCGACGGCACCTACCTGACGATCGAGCTCAGCCACGCCTTCACCCCGGACGGGCTGTGGCAGGCCAACGGCCGTGACATCACCGAACGACAGCAGGCCGAGGCCGCGCGGGAGCAGCAACGGCAGAGTGAGCACGAGGTCTCCGAGCTCCTGCAGCGCAGCCTGCTTCCGTTGCTGGCCGAGCTGGACGGGGAGGGCCTGGCCGTCCGGTACGAGCCCGCCGTCGACGCGCTCGAGGTCGGCGGCGACTGGTACGACGCGATCGCCCTGGCCGGCGGCGGCCTGGCCGTCGCGGTCGGCGACGTGGTCGGCAAGGGAGCGGCGGCCGCCGCCGTGATGGGGCAGCTGCGCAGCGCGGCCCGGGTCCTGCTGCTGGAAGGCCACGGGCCGGCCCAGGTGCTGTCCACGCTGGACAACTTCGCCCGGCGGATCCCGGAGGCGCGCTGCAGCACCATGTTCTGCGCGCTGATCGACCGGACCACCGGCACCGTGAGCTACAGCAGCGCGGGCCACCCGCCCGCCATCCTCAACCCGGGGCCGCCCGGCGCCTTCGGCACCCCCGGCGGCCGGGGCTATGAGCTCCTGGAAGGCGCCCAGTCGGTGCCGCTGGCCGTGCTCAGCGACCTGGAACGCCCGCAGGCCACCACCACCCTGGCGCCGGGGTCGACGCTGCTGCTGTACACCGACGGGCTGGTCGAGCGGCGCGGGGTGTCGATCGACGCCGGCATCGAGGCGGCCGCGGCCGTGCTGGCCGGGGCCGGGGCCGAGCCCGCCGCCGAGTGCGCCGGCCGCCTGGCCGGGCAGCTCATCGGCCAGGCCCACGACGACGACGCCGCGTTCCTGCTCTACCGCTACCCCGGTCCCGCCGGACCCTGGCCCGGGGCGGCGGCCCAGCCCGGGGCGGCGGCGATCCAGCCGCTGTCGCTGAGCTTCCCGGCCGACCCGGACGAACTGCACCGGCTGCGGGCCGCGCTGCGCAACTGGCTGACCCGGGCCGGGCTGGACACCCCGGCCGCCAGCGAACTGCTGCACGCGGTGGGCGAGGTGGCCAGCAACGCGATCGAGCACGGATCGCGGCTCGACCCGGCCCGCAGCGTGGTCCTCACCGCCGATCAGGGACCGGGCCAGGTCCGGGTGGCCATCAGCGACAATGGCCAGTGGGTCGAGCCCGCCGCCCGCTCCGGCCGCGGGCGCGGCCTGATGCTCGCGCACGCCCTCATCGACGACCTGGAGATCTCCGCCACCGGCGCGGGGACCACCGTGCAGCTGACCAAGAGGACCACCACGCCATGAGCCTTGAGGTCACCCAGGCCACGCGGGACGAGACCGTCATGCTGGCGGTGAGGGGCGAGATCGACATGGCCAGCGCCGGGGAGTTCCGCCGGGCCCTGGACGACACGCCGGACCAGGGCCGCCTGGTGCTCGATCTGACCGGCGTCGAGTACCTGGACAGCGCCGGGGTGAAGGTCCTGTACGACCACCTCGGCCGGCACCCCGAAGTCGTGGTCAACTCCGGTGCCGTCATCCTGCGCGTGCTCGCCATCACCGGCCTGCGCGACCTCCTGGACGTCCGGGAGGTCTGACGATCACGCTGGCCCCGTCCTCGCAGACCGAACTGGTCCTGCGGCCCGGGCGCTGACGTCCTGGTCCGAGCAGAAACCGGCCCGGCTGGCTTTGCGGCACAACAGGCCGAGAAGCCGGCCGTCGGCGCTGGTGACCGCCGCCCGCCGCCGCCCGGAGCCGTTCATCGCCTCCTGTACATCGGCCAGGCTGGCGCCGGGCGGCACGGTGCGGCCCGCCAGCCGGCCCAGCGGAGCGGCGGCGGCGTCCGGGGCCCGGTGCGGATCGAGGTCGCCGCGTTCGACCACGGCGGCCAGGTGACCGGCCGGGCCGGTGATGAGCGCGGCGTGGACGTGCTCGTCGCGGAAGAAGTCGCGCAGCTCGCCGACGGTGGCGGTCAGCGCGTGCCGCACCGGGGTCGTCACCATCGCGTCGGCCACGGTGGGCCCGGCCTCGTCCACAGGTTCAGCGTAGTGAGCTGCCGCGGTGCTGGCCGCCGCCCGGGGCCAGCCAATAACCTGTGACGATGCGCCCGGCCGATGAGCCGGCGTTGTCGCTGTCCGAATGGATTGTGCTGAGCCTGGTTAGCGAGGGGCTCACCCACGGCAACGCCGTAAGCCGCCAGGTGGCCCGCCACGGCGACCTGGGCCAGATCTGGCATGTGCCGCGCGGGGTGGTCTACCGGTCGCTGGACCGGCTGGCCGACCTAGGCCTGATCCAGCCGGCCGGGGAGGAGCGCTCGACCCGGGGCCCGGTGCGGTTGCTGGTCGAGGCCACCGGAGCCGGGCGGGCGGCCGCCCGGGCCTGGCTGCAGCAACCGGTCGGGCACACCCGCGACATCCGGTCGGAACTGCTGGTCAAGCTGGCCCTGCTGGACCGCTTGGGCACCGACCCGCAGAACCTGCTGGTCGCCCAGCGTGCCCTGCTGGTACCCATCGCCGACGCGCTGCGGGACAAGGTCCCGGTCGCCACCGGATTCGACCGGACGCTGCTGCTGTGGCGGTACGAGACCGCCTCGGCCACCCTGCGTTTTCTGGACGCCCTGGTGCCCACACCGCCCTAGCCGGCGGCCCGGCCCGGGGCGGCCGCGGGTGACTGCCTCAGATCGATACTGGTGTATCGCGGCCGCCGGCCCTAAATTGACCTTCATACCCATGTTCCCGGGGAGGGATCGCGCATGACAGAGATCACCGTCACTGTGGACGGGATCAAGTACGTCGATAACGTCGAGCCGCGCCTGCTGCTCGTCCATTACCTGAGAGAAGTGATCGGGAAGACTGGTACCCCGGTCGGATGCGATACCTCCAACTGCGGCGCGTGCACGGTGCTGATGGACGGAGAATCGGTCAGGAGCTGCGCGGTGCTGGCCGTTCAGGCCGACCGCGCACAGATCACCACGATCGAAGGCATGGCTGAGGGGGGCAACCTTCATCCCCTGCAGCAGGCCTTCCACGAGCAGCACGCCCTGCAGTGCGGGTACTGCACACCCGGCATGATCATGGCCGCGGCCGACCTGCTGCGCGAGAACCCGCATCCGTCCGAGGACGAGATCCGGGCGGGCCTGGAAGGCAACCTGTGCCGCTGCACCGGTTACGAGAACATCGTCCGCGCCGTCCGGCACGCCGCCGAGGCAGGAGTGAACCAGTGACCGCCCAGGCGGAAGAGACCAGGAAAGCCGAATTCGGGCAGGCCCGGCTGCGCAAGGAAGACGAGCGGCTGATCACCGGCCAGACCAACTGGACCGACAACATCAAGCTGCCCGGCATGCTGCACGTGGCGTTCCTGCGCAGCCCGCTGGCCCACGCCCGCATCGCCTCGGTCGACCTGAACGCCGCCCGCGAGGAGCCCGGCGTGATCGCGGTCTACTCCGGTGCCGACTTCGCCGATGAGCAGGGCAGCCTGCCCTGCGCCTGGCCGGTCACCCCGGACATCATCATCCCCGACCATCCGCCCATGGCCACCGACGAGGTCCGCTACGTGGGCGAGGCCGTAGCCTGCGTGGTGGCCCGGGACCGGTACGCGGCCGCCGACGCGCTGAGCGCGATCGAGATCGACTACGACCCGCTGCCGCCGGTGCTGGACATCAGGAGCGCACTGGAAGACAGCTCACCCAAGGTGCACGAGGCCGGCAACCAGAGCTTCGACTTCCTGTTCCAGCAGGGTGACCTGGACTCGGCGTTCCACGACGCCCCGGTCATCATGGAGCGCACCTACCGCCAGCAGCGGCTGATCCCGGCCGCGATGGAGCCCCGGGCGGTGGTGGCCTACGGCGAGGGTGGGGAGTTCACGCTGTGGTCCTCCACGCAGATCCCGCACATTCTCCGGGTCATGCTGGCCCTGGTCACCGGCATCGGCGAGCAGAACCTGCGCGTCATCGCCCCCGACGTGGGGGGCGGGTTCGGGTCCAAGCTGCAGGTCACCGCGGAAGAGGTGCTGACCCTGCTGATCAGCCGCAAGGTGGGGCGGCCGGTCAAGTGGACCGAGTCCCGGTCCGAGGGCAACATGACCGTGCACCACGGGCGGGACCAGTGGCAGCAGATCAAGGTGGCGGCGGACAACGACGGCCGGATCCGCGGCCTGGACGTGGACCTGCTGGCCGACATGGGTGCCTACCTGATGCTGGTCACCCCGGGCGTGCCGATTCTCGGCGCGTTCATGTACCCCGGCATCTACAAGATGGACGCCTACTCGTTCCGCTGCCGGGGCGTGTTCTCGACCAAGATGCCGACCGACGCCTACCGCGGCGCGGGACGGCCGGAGGCGACGTTCGCCATCGAGCGGGTCATGGACGAGCTGGCCGACCAGCTGGGCCTGGACCCGTTCGAGATCCGCGAGCGGAACTGGATCAAGCACGAGGAGTTCCCGTTCACCACGGTCGCGGGCCTGACCTACGACTCGGGTAACTACGAGGCGGCCACGGCCAAATCCAGGGAGCTGTTCGACTACGACGGCCTGCGCCGGGAGCAGACCGCCCGCCGGGCCAGCGGTGACCCGGTGCAGCTCGGCATCGGCATCTCCACATTCACTGAGATGTGCGGTCTGGCCCCGTCCCGGGTGGTGGGCTCGCTGGCCTATGGCGCGGGCGGCTGGGAGCACGCCTCGATCCGGATGCTGCCCACCGGCAAGGTCGAGGTCGTCACCGGGTCCAGCGCCCACGGGCAGGGCCACGAGACGGCCTGGAGCCAGATCGTGTCCGACCAGCTCGGCGTGCCGTTCGAGGACATCCGGGTGCTGCACGGCGACACTCAGGTCTCACCCAGGGGCCTGGACACCTACGGCTCCCGGTCGCTGACGGTCGGCGGCATGGCCCTGGTCACGGCCTGCGACAAGGTGGTCGAGAAGGCCAAGTCCATGGCGGCGGGCATGCTCGAGGTGTCCGCCGACGACCTGGAGTGGACCCCGGGCCGGTTCTCGGTCCGTGGCGACCCGGACAAGATCCTCACCATCGGGGAGATCGCGCTGGCCACCTTCTTCGCGCACAACACGCCCGAAGACGTGGAGCCGAGCATCGACGCCGACGGCACCTTCGACCCGGACAACTTCTCGTTCCCGCACGGCACCCACTTGTGCGCGACCGAGGTGGACACCGAGACCGGGTTCGTGAAGATCCGCAGCTACGTCGCCGTGGACGACATCGGCAAGGTGGTCAACCCGCTGATCGTCGAGGGCCAGGTACACGGCGGGCTGGCCCAGGGCATCGCGCAGGCGCTGTACGAGGAGGCGGTCTACGACGACGACGGCAACCTGGTCACCAGCACGCTGGCCGACTACCTGGTCCCGTCCGCGACCGACCTGCCGTCCTACGTGACCGACCGGACCGAGAGCCCGGCGGACAACCGGCTGGGCGTCAAGGGTGTGGGCGAGGCGGGCACGATCGCCTCGACTCCGGCGGTGGTCAACTCCATCGTGGACGCGCTGCGCCCGTACGGCATCCACGACATCACGATGCCGTGCACGCCCGAACGGGTATGGCGGGCCATCCAGGACAGCCGTGGTGGCCAGCAGGCCAGCGCGGCCGAGCAGCATGAAGCCCGGCAGAGCGACCAGACCCAGGGCAACAGCCCGCAAGGCGTGGGCGACATCGACCAGAGCGGAGCCACCTCATGATCCCGGCCAAGTTCGAGTACGTGCGCCCGGACTCGGTGGATGAGGCGGTCCGGGCCCTGGCCGACGCCGGCGAGGAGGGCAAAGTCATCGCGGGCGGGCAGAGCCTGCTGCCGCTGCTCCGGCTGCGGCTGGCCTACCCCGAGGTGCTGGTCGACGTGGGCGGCGTGGACGAGCTCCGCGGCGTCCGGGACAGCGGGGACGCCCTGGTCATCGGGGCCTGCACCACGCACTACCAGCTGGTGCACGACCCGCTGGTGGCCGAGCACGCGGGCCTGCTGGCCCAGGCCACAACGACCGTGGCCGACCCCGCGGTCCGGCACCGCGGCACCCTGGGCGGTGCCCTGGCCCACGGCGACCCCGCCGGCGATCTGCCCGCGGTGATCCTGGCCCTGGACGGCACGCTGACCGCCCAGGGACCCGGCGGCCAGCGGGAGATCGCGGCGGCGGACTTCTTCGTCGACTACCTGACCACCAGCCTGGCGCCGGACGAGATCCTGACCTCGATCCGCATCCCCAAGCTGGGGCCGGGCTGGGGCTACCGGTACGAGAAGTTCCACCGCACCGCCCAGTCCTGGGCCACGGTGGCCGTGGCCGCGGCGGTCCGGCGGGACAACGGCACGGTGGCCGAGGCCCGGATCGGGTTGACCAACATGGGCACGGTCCCGGTCCGGGCCACCGGCGCCGAGCAGGCCGCCCAGGGGGTGGAAGCCAGCCCGGCCGCGCTCCAGGAGGCCGCCGGGCACGCCGCCGAGGGCACCCAGCCCCCCGGCGACCTGCACGGGGCGCCGGACTACCGGCGGCACCTGGCCCAGGTGCTGACCGGCCGGGCCCTGGCCGCGGCGGCAGGCGTCTAGCTGGCCGGGCGCTGACGGCGCAGCCAGGAGGCGGGCTGGCCACATTCGGCCGCCATGGCCGACCAGGTCCAGCCCGCCGCCCGGCGCCCGGCCACGTACCGGGCCACGCTGTCCACCCCCAGCGCCGCCGCCACCTCGACGGCGCGCTCGCGGGCCGCGTGCCGCTTGCCCGCGTGCGCGGTCCGGGACAGGCCGTGCCGGGTCAGCGCGGCCGCCACCGCGTGGTTGGACATCCCGATCTCGGCCCCGATCGCGCTGATCGTCCGGTGCCGGACCAGGTGCCGGTCGCGCAGGTAGCCGGCCACATCGGCGAACCCCAGCGCGGTCACCGCCGCCACCCACCGGGACCCGTCCCGCCCGGCCGGGCCCGGCTGGACCGAGGCCGCCGCGGCCGGGTCCACCTCGGCCAGGTGCCGGTTCAGCCAGTCCTTGTGCAGCCCGGCTTCCCGGCTGATCGCGGCCAGGCTGGCCCCGGCCGCGGCCCGGGCCGCCACGTACGCCCCCAGGCTGGGATAACCCTGCTCGCGGGCGATCCGGGCGCCCACCTCGGCCCGGTGCCGGGCGGCCCGTTCCCGGTTGGCCAGGGCCGACGCCTGGCTGGACGCCGCCGCCGCGGCCGCCGCGGCCTTGCGGCGCCGCTGCGCGGGCTGCGGCCGGCCGGTGCTGGCCCGGGCCGCGTCCCGGGCCAGGTCCCCGGCTGCCGCCCGGCGGCGGCCCGCCGCGCTCCCGGCCCGGACGGCCGGGTCGAAGATCAGCCGGGGCGTGAACGAGGCCGCCCGCCGCTTCCTGGTCTCCCGCCCCTCCAGCGGCTGGCTCCGCTCCAGGCCGAAGGCCTGGCAGTAGGCCGCCTTGGTCCAGCCGTGGGCCCGCAGGTGGGCGGCCACCGACTTCAGCGAGCGGCCGCACAGGTGACAGGTGACGGTGGCGCCGTCGGAGACGACCTCGCCGATCGGCGCGTAGTACGGCGTCCCGTCGGCCAGCACCCCCACCACCGGCCGGACGGCAGGCCGCATTTCCCGGGTCCCAGGGGACTCCTGCCCGGGCCAGGGCGCCACACCGGTCGAGTCGGCGGTCATATGCGTCTTTCCGGCGGAGATCGGTAGTCACGTTGAGACTACCAGCGCAGACCTGGCCGGGACAGCGCGCGGCCACGCGCCCTGGTAGCCGTATCGCCCACCCTGGCCCCGCGGGCGCTGGTTCCGCGAGAGCATGGTCGGCGTGCGCATCCTGGTCACCGGCCACCGGGGCAACGTTGGCGCCCCGGTGGCTCAGCATCTGGCCGGCCTCGGCCACGAGGTCACCGGCTTCGACCGCGCCGAGGGCGATGATCTGCTCGACCTCGGCCAGGTGACGCGGGCGGCGGCGGGCTGTGCCGCCGTCGTCCATCTGGGGGCCCTGGCCCACGACACCGCGGGGCGCCCGGAACAGATCATGGCCGTCAACGTGCTGGGCACCTGGCACACCCTGCTGGCCGCCGAGGCCGCCGGCGCCGAGCGGATCATCCATTTCTCCAGCGCCCAGGTCTTCGGGATCGCCGAGGGCGAGCGTTTCCCCGACTACTTCCCGGTCGACGACGCCCATCCCCGCCGGGCCATGCGCCCCTACGGCCTGTCCAAACGCCTGTCCGAGGACCTGTGTGCCGGCCACACGGCGCGGACCGGGACTCCCACCGTGTCGTTGCGCCCGGTGCACGTCTGGACGCCAGACTGGTATCAGCAGGTCGAGACCCGGTGGCGGGCCGAGCCGAGGTCGGAATGGGAGCCGTTCTGGGAGTACGGGGCCTTCGTGGACGTGCGCGACGTGGCCACGGCCGTCGAGCGGGCCGTCACGGTCCCGCTGACCGGGCATCACCGCGCCCTTTTGTGCGCGGCCGACATCGCGGCCACCCGGCCCAGCCTGGACCAGGCGGCCCGGATCGCCCCGGACGTGACCGTGACCGGCCGGGCCCGTTATCAGGCCGACCCCTGGCGAGCCCTGGTCGACTGCTCGGTGGCCGAGTCGGTCCTGGGCTGGCGGCCCGGCCACCGGTGGTCCAGCCGCGGCCAGCGTCAGAGCTGAGGCCGGCCGGGGCCAACAGCTGGCCCCGGTCCCTCCCCGTCCGAGGGACCGAGGCCATCCTCCGCGCCGCTACCAGGCGGCGGCGAAGTAGGTGTCCTGGGCGACACCGGGCAGGGCCGTGAAGCGGCTCCGGTCGAGGCGGCCGAAGTGGTCGCAGCCCACCAGCAGGTGCTGGCCGGTGCTGTCCACCGGTCCCAGCAGGCAGGCGGTCACGTACCAGCCGGCTTCGCTGCCGCCGCCGTCGGTCGAATAGTGCGCGTGCTGGGTGAGCAGGGTGCGAAGCAGCCTCCCGGTCCGGGCCGAGATTTCGACCACCCCGCCGACCACCGATCCCCGGTGCAGGGGCACGATCAGGTTGCCGGCGGTCACCGACGCGATGATGGTGGTGCCGTCCGGGCTCAGCCTGGCCTCCTGCACATCGTCCGATCCGAACGTCCGGGACAGAACCAGGCGGGCCGAGCCCAGCTTGCCTCCGACCGCGTTCGGGTTCAGCACGTACAGCCCGGCGGACCCGAAGAAGCCCAGCTCGCGCCCGTGGTCGGCCCAGGACAGGTCGAACGGCGATCCGCCGGTCCGGGTCCTGACCCGGCCGGTGGCCAGCGTCACCACCTCGAGTGCGCCGGGCGCCCCGTTGGAGCCCTGCATCCCGATGGCCAGCCTGCGGCCGTCCGGGGTGAGGGCCAGGTCGTTGAGGGCATCAGCCGGCGTCCTGATGGCCAGGGGCCGGAGGGCGGAGGCGCGGCCGCGGGAGTCGATCCGCAGCCGGTAGAACGCGATCGCCTGGGTCGCCGACCGTGGTGTCTCACAGCCCACCACGAAGTCGCGGTCGTTGCCGGCGGCGGCGATCCTGAAGCTCTTGTCGTCGCAGACGGCCGGCTTGGTCACGGTGCTGACGACCTTCCCCGTGGCCGAGCTGCGCACCTGCAGTACATCTGGCCCGGCGGTCAGGGAAATGACGTAGTACCGGGGCATCCCGGCATCTGCCCGCCGAGCCGAGATGGCGGGCGCGACCACCGCGTCCAGCCGCACGCTGCCGCGCGCCACCCCGGTCTGGGCGGAACGCATGGGCGCCGATGGGGCGGAACGGGCGAGTTGCAGGCCCGTCGCAAGCCCGCCCGCCGCGGCCACCGACAGGACACCAGCCGCGATCCGGCGGCCCCGTCGGCGCCGGCCTCTCGGAGCGGTGTCCGGCGCCCGGTCATCGTTGATTGGCATGACGATTCCTTTCATTCGGGGTGGCCCTGGTTCCGGCGCCTCCTCCAAGACGAGCCGGGACCAGGACCGGTTGGGCGTGAGACTGCGCGGCGGCCGGCGACCGATCACCAGGCACCGCTGAAGGCAGCTTGAATGTCGTTGCCGGGCAGGGCGGTAACCCGGCCCCGGTCCACCCGGTCGAACTGGGTGCAGCCAGCCAGCACATGGTGACCGGTGGCATCGATCGCGCCCAGCTGACACGGGAAGGTGGAATTCCCTTGCACGTGCTGGGCGATGAACAGCCGCGTCGTCTTCCCGGTTCCGGCCGCGACCTCGGCGATCCCGCCGACGACCGTGCTCGGGGTCGGCCGGGTACCCCGGGGGAGCTGATAGGACACGTCGGCGATGATGGTGGCGCCGTCCGGGCTCAGCATCGCGTTCTGGACGAGGTCTGACTTGTGGAAGATTGACAGGATCAGGCGGGCCGAGGCCAGGTTGTGGCCGGCCGCGCCGACGTCGAGCACCCGCAACCCCCAGGCCCAGAAGCCCAGCTCGCGTCCGTTGTCGGCCCACGACAAGAGAGTTGGCCGGTCCATGTGAGCGGTCCAGGTCCTGATGGCCCCCGTAGCCGGCGTCACCAGTTCGATCGTCGCGTTACCGGTCGTGTTGTTCTTGAGCCCGATCGCCACCTCCCGGCCGTCGGGGGTCACGGCCAGCCCGGTGACAAAGGTGGACGAGATGGGAGGAATGGGCAGCGAGGTGAGCCCGGCGGTGGCACCCCGGGAACTGACTCGCAGCTGGTAGAAGATGTTCCGGCGTGACGTCAGGCTGAGGCAGCTGAAGACGAAATCCCGGTCGTTGCCGGCCGCTGCGACCTGGTACGTCGCTGGCATACACGGGCCCGGGGACGTGACCGAGCTGATCAGCTTCCCGGTCGCCGAACTGCGCACCTGCAGTCCGTTCGGGTCCCCCTGCGACGCGATGACGAAGAAGCTGGGCAGGCCGGCGTCGGCCGCCGTGGCCGAGGTCGCGACGGCCGCGTCCAGCGGTGAGCCGGTGGGCGGCTGACTGGCTCCGGGCTGAGCGGTACGCGAGGTCCGCTGAGAGGCCGGTGCGGTGTGCGCGGCCGGCGACGGGGTGGAGCAAGCGGCCAGGACGCCTCCGGCCAGCCCGGCGGTGGCCACCATGGCTAGGCCGACGGTTATCCGGCGTCCCCACCGGGAGGTCACGGCGGCTCCGGGCGGCTGGTCATCGTTGGTCGGCATGAGGTTTCCTTCCTTGCCACGGGGCGGTGGCCCACCAGTGGCGAGCGACTGATTCACCAGGCCGCGGCGAAGTAGGTGTCAGCAGCGGTGCCGGCCAGCGCCGTGAAGCGGCCGCGGTCGAGCCGGCCGAACTTGTCGCAGCTGACCAGCACGTGATTACCGGTGGCATCGACCGATCCCAGCAGGCAGGAACTGATGAACAGGCCACCCTCTCCAGCGGGGTGCCAGGCGTGCTGGGCGAGCAGGATACGGAGCGGCTTCCCGGTCCGGGCGTCGATCTCCACGACCCCGCCGACCACCGAGTCCGGCTTGAGCCGTACATGCACGTTCAGCCTGAGCTCATAGGTCACCGACGCGATGATCGTGGTGCCGTCGGGGCTCAGCATCGCGTTCTGCACGTCGTCCGAGTCGACTATCTGGGGCAGGATCAGGCGGGCCGAGGAGAGGGTGCTTCCGGGCGCGTTGACGTCGAGCACGTGCAACCCGCGGGCCGACCCGCCCGAGAAGAAGCCCAGCTCGCGTCCGTGGTCGGCCCAGGACAGGTCCGAGGGGCCGCCGGTCCAGGTCCGGACCGCACCGGTGGCCGGCGTGACCACTTCGAGTTCGCCCTGCTTACCGGAGCCGCTGAACGAGACGGCCAGCTTGCTGCCGTCGGCCGTGAGGGCCATGTCGCTGAGAAAGCTGTCGGACGGGGACGGAATGGCCAGCGGGGTGAGCGCTGACACGGTGCCCCGGGAGGTGATCTGCAGCCGGTAGAACACGGTCGACTCTCTGGTGTCGCAGCCGGCCACGAAGTCCCGGTCGTTGCCGGCCGCTGCGACCGTGTAGGTCTTCATGGCGCACGCGGCCGGCGGCGTCACCGTGCTGATGACCTTCCCGGTCGCCGAGTCGCGCACCTGCAGCACCGTCCCCTCCCCGGAGTCCGGGGACAGGACGTAGTACCTGGGCATGCCCGCGTCGGCCGCCGCCGCCGACAGCATCGGGACGACGGCCGCGTCCAGCAGCGTGTTGCCGGGCAGCTGGCCGTGCTTGGGCGGCGCCGAGGACGATGGGCTCGGGGAGATGGGTGCGGGTCCCTGGGCACTGCGCGGGGACGCCGGCGAGCCGGAGCCCCCGATCAACAGGCCGATGACCAAGCCGGCGACGGCGGTCACCGACACGGCGCCGCTGGCCAGCTGACGGTGCCGTCGGCGCCGGCCTCGCCGGAAGATCCCCGCCGCGTCGATGGTGGCGGGGGTCCGCCGGCTGGCCTGCTCGCCGAAGGCCTGGGCGACTTTCGCCGCCAGGTCGTCCTCGGTTAGCATGATGATCCTTTCATTCAGGGGTCCGGTACCGGTTCCGGCGCTTCCTCCAAGACGAGCCGGAGCCGGTGCAGGGCTCGATGCGTGTGGGACTTCACGGTGCCTTCGGTGCAGCCCAGCACCGCGGCCGTTTCCGCCACCGAGCGGTCCTCCCAGAACCGCAGGACCAGGACGGCCCGCTGCTGCACCGGCAGCAGCCGGCAGGCCCGCAGCAGCAGTTGCCGTTCCAGCGCGGGGGCGATGTCGTCGGCCGAGGGCGCGGTCGGCAGGTCGGCCAGGCCGTCGGCGGCGTGCTCGGCGTTGTAGCGCCGGGAGCGCCAGCGGTCCCGGGCCAGGTTGATCAGGATCTTCCGGGTGTAGGCCTCTGGCGCTTTGCGAGCCGTCGGCCAGCGGCTGGCCGAGCGCAGTAGCGCCTGCTGGACCAGGTCCTCGGCGTCGTGCCAGGTTCCGCCCAGCAGGGCCGCAAAGCCGTGCAGGCGACCGCTGTCACGAGCGACGTAGGCCTCGAACTCAGCCTGGTCATCCCTCGCCATCAGGCGCCGCCCGCCGCGAAGCTTCACACCAGCAATAACGAGCCCGGGGGGCACCAGGTTGTCAACTGATGTCGTCTTCTGTTGTTTGTGGCTGGAGCCGGTCGAGGATGGCCGAGATGGCCGCGCACTCCGCGCCGGCCACTGCCTCGCCATACGCCTCGCGCTCGCGGTGGGTATGGGCCAGTGAGGCGATCGCCCGGTAGCTGACCAGGCAGCGCAGCCCATCCGGGCCGGCCACCTGGGCGGCCCGGGTCAGCAGGCGCCCGGTCGCGGCCTGATCGCCGGCCCGCTGACAGTCGAAGGCCAGCGCGATCAGGTCGAGGGCGCGGCTGCCCAGCCCGAACTCATCCCAGTCCACCACTCCGGTGATCACGGACCCGTCAGCCAAGATGTTCGACAGGTTCAGGTCGTTGTTGGCGTAGTCGGCCGGCGGCAGCCGCAGTCCCCAGACCGGCTGGAGCCAGCGCCGGATCCGGTCGCACACCGGACCAGCCGCCACGGCCGCCCGGGGCGCGTCGGCCCAGTCATCGTCCCAGTCGTCGAACAGCACGTTAGCCACGTAGCCGGTGAAATCGCGGTCCGCGGCCGGGATCCCGGCGTCGGCCTGCAACTCGGTGAGGTCGAGAATCTGGCCGAGCAGGGCCCCGTCCAGCCCGGCCAGTGGCTGGCCCGGAAGCCGGTTCTGCACGGTCACATGCCATTTGCCGCCGATCGGCCCGTGCCACAGAATCGTCGGCACCGGATAGCCGCGGGCCCCGAGCGCGGGCAGCTGCCCCGCGCACCACTGCGTCTTCTCCTGCGCGTAATCACCGTGCCGGACCTTGACCACGATCGGGCCCGTTCCCGGCGTCCGGGCCGCCCAGGTCATCCGCGACGATCGCACGGTCGTCAGCGGCCGGCCCTCGCCGGCCGGCTCACCCAGCTCCCGGGCCACGACCCGGCCGACCTCGGGCCAGGAGGGCATGGCCTCCACTAGGGTGGCCGGCCCGTCAGCGAGCTGAGCCGATCCGGGCCGGCGACGACCAGTCGTGTTGCTTGGCGACGTCGTGGAGGGCCAGGAATTCGGTGAAGGATTCGCGCCGGACCGCGAGCCGGTCGCGCCCGCCGGCCACGAACACGATGGCCGGCTTGCGGGCACCGTTGTAGTTGTTGGTCAGGGTGTATGAGTAGGCGCCGGTCGCGGCCAGGGCCACCGTGTCGCCGACGGC
>DASXMW010000023.1:0-22066 GCA_036495425.1 Streptosporangiaceae bacterium
GGTCCGCCCCGGCCAGGCCCCGGGCCTTGAACCAGGCGGCGACGTTGGCGGCGTCGCGGTCCAGGTACGCGGCGCCCTGGGGATTGGTGATGACGTCGACCACTTGGGGCAGGTCGATCAGGACCAGCCGGTCTCCGTGCACCAGCAGGTTGTAGGCCGACAGGTCGCCATGGGCCAGGCCGTGCCGGGCCAGGGTGACGGTGGCTTCGACCAACTGGTCCCACAGGGAGGTCAGCGCCGCCCCCGTAGGGCGCAGCTCGGCCAGCCGGGGCGCGGCGGTCCCGGCCGGGCCGCCGATGAACTCCAGCAGCACCTCCGTGCCCAGCACGGACACCGGATAGGGAACGGGGACGCCCGCTTGGAACAGCTGGACCAGCGCCGCGAACTCGGCCGTGGCCCACTGGCCGGCCAGCGCCTCGCGCCCGAACGTGGTCCGGTTGGCCACGGCCCGGTTGGTGCGGGACTGCCGGACCCGCCGGCCCTCCACGTAGCCGCTGTCCCGGTGGAACATCCGGTGTCCGGCGTCCCGGTACCGCTTGGCGGCCAGCAGGCAGGACGGCCCGGTCTGCGGCACGGCCCGGCGCAGCAGGAAGACGTCGGCTTCCTTGCCGGTCTTCAGGATGCCGAGCTCGGTGTCGACCGCGGCCAGCTCGGTGACCAGCCAGTCCGGGTAGGGCTCGGGCCCGCGGGCCAAGGCGTCAGGCTGGTCCCAGGTCGACCAGCGGTCGCCTTCGGGCAGGCCGTCGGTCTCATCGATGGCCTCGAGGGACGGCAGCGCCCGGGCATGCCCCTGGCGCCTCTGGAAGAGTGGTTCGTCTTCGTCGAAGCGCCACTTACCGCGGCGGCGCTCCCGGCTGTACTCGTACGAGTGCGGCATATCGCGCACGGGAGAAGCTCCTCAGGAAGGTAGCGGAGGGGGTGGTTGAGAACCCACCCACGACAGGCGTAGACATGAGGTCTCTCTCCCTTCTGCTGGCCCCGGCCCGGCCGGGGGCTTCCTGCGTGCTGTGACCGTGCCACATCGGTGATCAGCGGCACAACTGGTTTTTCCGGGCCGCGGGGTCAGCCCTCGCCGCCCTCGCCGCCAGCCCGGAGCCGCTCATGCAGGCAGGGTTTCCCGCCGACATAGCGGGAAACCCTGCCCAGGTCAGGCGCTCGGGGCGCTGGCCTTCTAACTGCTGGGGCTGTCCACGATCCACTGGATCATGCCCAGCGAAGCCGTCCCAGCGCTCTGCATGAGGATCCGGAGCTTGCTGGTGGTGACGGAGTCGTAGGTGACGTCGTTGAACGTGTTGTCCGCGGCCGGGTAGCTGGATGGATTGGACACCGCGACCCAGTCGGTCCCGTTCCAGTACTGGACCTGCCACGACGCCGGCAGTGCGAGGCCGCCGCCGTCGTCCGCGAAGTACACCTGGCTGCCGGTCGTGGTGATCGGCGAGTTCCAGTCCAGCTCGACCCACTGCTGGCCAGTGGCCGGCCAGTCACCCCAGTACGGGGTCAGGTCGTTGTCGTCGCTGGACTGGATCGGGTAGATGCCGTTGTTGATGGCCGAGATCGTGGTCCACGGCGACGTGGACGACGCCGACGCGGTCGCGCTCAGGGCCGAGTCGGTATCCCCGGCCGGGATCGGCAGCGGCTTCTGGGTGGTGACCCATTGCTCGCCGCTGACCGTACCGGACGCATCGGCTGGGGCGCTGTAGCTGGCGTTGACCACCACGCCGTACCCGCCCGAGGCGTCCGATGGGGGAGTGATGTCCCAGGTCACGGTCGCGCTCTGACCGGCCTTGAGCGTGCCCACCGACGTGCTGCTGGAGCCGTCCAGGGTGGCGGTCCAGCCCGACGGCACCTGCAGCGATGCCTTGACGTTGCTGATGGCGACGTCACCGGGGTTGGTGATGGTGGCCTTGGCCGTGGTCTGGGTACCGTCGGTCAGCGCCGGCTGGGTGTGCGTACCCGCGACGGTGCTGGCCACGGACACGCTGGCCGTGGGCTTGGCCGAGTGACCCAGCACCACGGTGATGGCCCGCAGGCCGGAGGTGACGGTGACGGTGTGGGTGCTGGCGTTGTACTTGCCGCCGACCACTCCGGCCACGCCCTCGTCCGCGAACGCGGGCAGCTGGACCTGGATGTCGTTGCCGGGCAGCTGGCCGGTGAGCGCCACCGTGACCACCTTCTGGCCGAGCACGGTGTGGGTGCTGATCTTCAGGCCGTAGGTGGAACGCTTGCCAGTGGACTCGTTGTAGGCGGAGGTGATGTTGCCGACCGAGATGTTCTGGCCGTTGGTGAGCCAGGCGTCCGGCACGCCGCGCCCGACGTACAGCGCGGTCTGGTACTTGTAGCTGCCGTTCGACCCGGCGCTGGACACCAGACCGGTGGCGATCAGCGACTGCAGCAGGGTCTGCGTCTGCCCGGCCATCGGCCAGGTGTAGGGCACCGCACCGAACTGCGGAGCGGCGTGGCTCCCGGCCCATGGGTTGGTCGGGTCCGGAGCGCTGCCGTTCGCCTCCCACCAGGCGTTCGGTCCGCCGGTGGTGGTGGCGATCTGCCAGGCGTAGCTGGTGATCGGCAGGTCGCGGTACTGCGTGCCGTACAGCGAGCCCGCCGCGTAACCGGTGTTCAGGGCCACGCTGTAGCCGCTGTAGGCGCCGAACGACGGGTACGGGACACCGGTCCCGGCCAGTCGTGCGAAGCCGGTCTCGTACAGGTTGTCGGTCTGGCTGGGATCGCCCAGGGTCCCGTTGAGCGTGCCGCCCTGCAGGAGGATGTCCCAGACGTTCTGGCCCCACAGGTTCGACCCGGCCCAGTTGGCGTCGTTGGCCGTGTTGCACCGGTCACCGGTGACCGGGACGTTGACCTCACAGGGCAGGAAATTGAAGTTGTTGGCCTGCTCGTTGGCGGACAGGCCGGCGTTGGTGGCGTTCAGCAGGCTGGTGTAGGCACCGTCGGCCCACTGCGCCTCGGCGGTGTTGCCGATCCGGGTGGCGATGTACTTGTAGGCGGCCAGCCCGGCCAGCGCGGTCTCGTCGTCGAACAGCCAGGTGCCTCCGGAGTCGTTGTCGTTCGACCGCTTGAGGTACCCGGTGGTCGCGTTGAGCTGGGCCAGGTAGTCGGTGTGCATCAGCGTGTACAGGCTCGGGCCCCACTGGCTCGGGCCGCTGGCGTCGTCGTGGAAGTACGTGCTGACGAACGAGGTGTCGTTGGTGCTCTCGAGGTACTGCGCCCAGGCCAGCGGGGTCCGCCATGGGCCGTCCCAGTACCAGTTGGCCCCGAACTCGTTGAAGTTCGACGCTTCCGAGATCCGGGCCGTGAGCAGCAGGTTCTGAGCGCCGGAGAAGTCTCCGAGCTCGAACCGGTTGTCCAGGATGCCCGGCACGTCGTGGTTCAGCAGCCAGTCGTAGTTGTTGGCCGCGGAGAACTGCGACTCGGCGGTCTGCACGACGCGGGTGTAAACGAAGGCGGCCTTGTAGGCGTTGTCGATCGCGGTGCCCGGGTCGGCCAGGTTGTTGGTGTTGGCCAGGCTGACGTTCGGCAGCGACAGCGTCGGCGCCGTCGCGACCTGCTTCTGCCAGTACGCGGCCATGTGCGCGTAGGCCTTGGCGTAGGTGTCCACGTTGGACTTCGCGCTGGAGGTGTCCGCGGTCAGCGTGGGCAGGGCCTGCCCGCTGCCGAAGTTGTCCACCGGGGCCACGAAGTCGTGGTTCACCGTCTTGCCGGCCGCGACGTCATCGGAGGCGGTGTCGAGTTCGACCAGCCCGCTGCCGGAGGCGCCCGGGGGCACGGTGACCGTGGCCGTGCCGTTGTTGGTCACGCTGACCCGGGTGTAGACGACCTCAACCGGGCTGCCGCCGATGGTCTGCTGGTCGGCGAAGTCGGTGATGGTGATGGCCACGTCGTTCCGGGTGAACGAGGTGATCATGGCGGGCAGGTAGCCGTCCGCCATCGACCAGTGGACCGACCCGGCGGCCGGCTTCTGGCCGGAGGCCAGCCCGTAGGTGTAGGCGCTGAACGAGTACATCTGGCCGCAGTAGGAGGTGCTGCCGGGCTTGTAAGTGTCGGGCACGCCGCGGGCGAAGTACGACCCGGACAGGTACTCGAACGGGGCGTAGTAGTTGCCGGTCCAGCCGATCGCGGTCTCGTTGGCGTAGCCGAACCCGTTCGGGTCCGATGGCGTGGCGAAGTTGGTGCCGAAGTCACGCGGCAGGCTGGAGTTGTTGCAGGCGTTGGTCGGGAGCGTGGGATTCGGTACATAGTTCGGTGCTGTAGGGGTGGGGGTGGCCTGTGGTGCGGAAGCGCCAACATTGGCACCGGTGGCCGCCCGGGCGGCATTCGCACCTGCGGCGCCCTGGCCAGTGTTCGCGCCAGCGGCGGCAGCGCCGGCCTTGGTGGCCGCGGCGACCGCGCTGGAATTGGCGGTCGTGGCGGCACCCACGGCGATCTCGGCGTTGGCGGCCGCCCGGGCCACCGTGACCGGAGCGGCCGGGGTGGCCGGAGCGGCCTTTGTGGTCTGGGCGGCCAATTGGGCCGCGGTGGTCGTATGCCCGGCAGCGGCCTGGGCTGGCAGGGCGGTGAGGCTGGCGACGGCGATCGCGGCGATTCCCGTGATCAGCCGTCGCGCGGTGAATCTCATCTACGTGTCTCCGAGACGTCATTGACCGGAACTTGCGTGCGGGCAGGCCGAAGCGGGCGGACCTATGCCGGTACGAGGGCAGGCGGGCTTGACGCAGACCGCTGCGCTCGCGAGGGGAACGAGCTGTTCGGATGCGTTGAAGGACGTGGGGGAAACCCTTTTCCTAGACCATAGAAAAGCCGCATCACCCGCGTCAAGACCGCAGGGCACACCAAACTCCCCACCAGCTGCTCATCTGCGCACGACAGCGCCAAGGCCTCACCCGCGCCCGGCACCGCCCAAGGCCTCACCCGCGCCCCGTCGGCCCGGGGGCCCGCCCCTCACCCGCGCCCCGCCGGCCCGGGGGCCGCCCCTCACCCGTGTCCCGCCGACCCGGGCCCACCCCTCCCCGTCCCGCGATCGCCATTTCAACCCATCAGCCCAGCACCCCCGGGCGCTCCCCATCACTCCTGGTTTGTGGTCAGTTTCTGCTGCTCAGGCGACAGTTTTTTGCACACAAAGCACCGAGAGGTGATCGGTAAGCCGATGGCCAGGTGCGTGTCCGGGTCGAAGAAGTGCAGTGCCTCGGGGTCGAGCGCGAACCGGACCCGATCCCCAGCTCGCACCGCCACCCTCGGCGCGGTAACGGCCACGCCGTTGGCGACCGGGGCGGCCAGGATCTCGCCCTCGCCCACCCGGTCGCCGTCGCCCTCGTCGGCCCCGCCCGCGGCCTCTTCGTCCCGCACCTGCGGCGCGTCCACCGTGAAGTGAACCAGCTGCTCGCTGCCCAGCGCCTCGACCAGCCGCACGTCCCCGGCCAGCCGCACGTCCCCGGCCAGCCGCACGTCCCGGGCCAGCCGCACGTCCCGGGCCAGCCCCACATCCCTCGCCACCCCGGCCGTTTCGGGACCCGCCACCACGAGATGCTCCGGCCGTATCCCCACGATCACCTTGCGCCCCTGATACGCCGCGAGCCCCGCTCGCCCCGCCAACTCAGGCCACAGAAGACGCTGCGACCCCACCACCACCGCGTCGCTCTCCAGTGCGCCCTGGTACAGGTTCATGGCGGGCGATCCGATGAACGAAGCCACGAACAGACTCTCCGGCCGCTGGTACAACTCCCGCGGCGTCCCGTACTGCTCCAGCACCCCGGAACGCAGCACCGCGACCCGGTCGCCCAGGGTCATGGCCTCGGTCTGGTCGTGGGTCACGTACAAGGTGGTGGTGCCGAGCCGCTGCTGCACGCGCAGGATTTCGGCCCGCATCTGGACGCGGAGTTTGGCGTCCAGGTTGGACAGCGGTTCGTCCATCAGGAACACCGCGGGCTCGCGGACGATGGCCCGGCCCATGGCCACCCGCTGCCGCTGCCCGCCGGACAGCTGCCCCGGCCGCCGCGAGAGCAGGTCACCCAGGCCGAGCACGCCGGCGGCCTCCCGCACCCGCCGGTCCCGCTCGGCCCGGGGCACCTTCTTGTTCTCCAGCGAGAACCCGATGTTCTGGGCCACGGTCAGGTGCGGGTAGAGCGCGTAGTTCTGGAACACCATGGCCACGTCGCGCTGCCGGGGCGACACGTCGTTGACCACCCGGTCGCCGAAGCGCAGCGTGCCGGCGGTGATGGTCTCCAGCCCGGCCACCATCCGCAGGGCGGTGGTCTTGCCGCACCCGGACGGCCCGACCAAGACCACGAACTCGCCCGCGGCCACCTGGAGGTCGAGGCCGTCGACGGCCCGCACCCCGGTCGCGAACACCTTGGTCAGGCCCTCCATCGAAACCGCCGACCTCGAGACCGCCGACCTCGAAACCGCTGACATGGGAACCGCCGACACGCTAACCCTCCGATTCGACCCGGGACTCGAACGACCGACCTTCGACTAGGAAATGAGGCCGCCCACCGTCAGCACCCTTCAGTTGGCGATGCTGCCGAGCAGCATGCCGCCCCGCCAGTAGCGCTGCAGGACCAGGAACAGCACGATCAGCGGCGCGATCGTGACCAGGCCGCCCATGACCACCAGCGGGTACAGGTCGCTGTTGCCGCCGCTGCGCTCGGCCACCTGGGACCAGACGCCGATGCCGACGGTCAGCGGGTAGAGCGAGTTCTTGGAGAAGATGATCAGCGGCAGGAAGTAGTTGTTCCACACCGCGACCACGCTCAGCAGCAGCACGGTCATCAGGCCCGGCACCATCAGCGGCAGCGCCACCTTGTAGAAGATCCGGAACTCACCGGCCCCGTCGATCCGCGCCGCGTCGAGCAACTCGCGCGGGACCGACAGGTCGACGTAGGTCCGCATCAGGTACACCCCGACCGGGGTGACCAGGCTGGGCAGGATCATCCCCCAGGGCGAGTTGATCAGGTGGGCCTTGGCGTAGACCAGGTACAGCGGCAGCGTGATCGCGGCCACCGGCACCAGCAGCGCGCCCACCGTGATGTAGAAGAACAACCGGGAGCCCCGGAACCGGAACCGGGCGAACCCGTATCCGGCCAGCCCGGCCAGGATGGTGGCGCCGCCCCCGCCGACCACCGCGTACAGCACGGTGTTGCCGAACCACTGCAGGTAGATGCCGTTCCCGTTCACGTTCTGGAACAGCAGCGAGAAGTTGTGGAAGAACTGGAACGGCCGGGCGAACCAGAAACCGAACGAGGTGAAGATCCCGCTCTGCGACTTGGTCGAGTTGATCAGGATCCAGACCACCGGGACCAGCGTGAAGATGGCGAACAGCACGCAGGCCGCGGTGATCAGGGTGACCGTGCCCTTGCGCAGCCCGTACAGCTGCACCGGGATCGTGGCGTCCCGTTCCTCCTGCCGTTCCTGCCGCCGTTCCCGGCGCCGCCGTTCCCGCCGGGACTCAGGGGTCAGCACGGCCACGTCCGGCCGCCCCGGGCTAAGAACACTCATGAAAGCTCCCCACTCCGGCGCCGGAACAGCATGGACCCCACCGAGATGACGATGATGACCAGGGCCAGCACCACGGCCATGGCCGCGCCCAGGTTGTACTGGGCGTTGGCGATCGAGGTGTTGTAGACGTCGATGACCGGCGTCCAGGTGTTGGTGATCGAGCCGCCCTGGTAGCTGAGGATCTCCGGTTCGACGAACAACTGCAGCGCGCCGATCGCGTTGAGGAAGATCAGCATGACGATGGCCGGCCGGACCATGGGCAGCTTGATCCGGACCACGATCTTCCACAGCGGGGTGTCGTCCAGGATCGCGGCTTCGACCACGTCCCGCGGCACCGACTTCAGCGCGGTGTACAAGATGATCGAGTTGTAGCCGGTCCACTCCCAGATCGCGATGAGGATGATCACCGGCAGCAGCAGCCCGGACGACAGGAAGTTGGTTCCGCCGAAGCCGAAGGCGTTGGCCAGGTGGGTGATCGGCCCGTAGGTCGGCTCCAGCAGGAAGCCCCACATCAGCGCGGCCACCACCACCGGCACCGCGAACGGGATGAAGAAGATCGTCCGGAACACCCGGCCGAACCGGGCCACCCCGAGGTCGAAGACGGTGGCGAAGAAGAACGCGACCAGCAGCATGACCGGGATCTGGATCGCGCCGAAGATCACCACCCGCGCGAACCCGCCCCAGAACGGCCCGGACTTGAGCACCGTGCTGTAGTTGCTGAACCCGGAGAACACCGTGCCGCCGATGATCCGGCTGGTGAACAGGCTCTCGTAGATCGCGTACAGCAGCGGCACGACCGTGAACAGGCCGAACGCGATCATGAACGGCATGATGAACCACAGGCCACGCCGGTCCCGGCGGCGGGCCCAGGCCGAGCCGCCCCGGGCCGGCGCGCGGACCGTGGCCCGCGGCCGGGATGGCGGCGTGTCCCGTGAGGTGTCGAGCGCAGTGTCGCTCACGTCAGTTCTCCCCTCGGCCGGGCCCGGGCCGGCCAGCCTCGGCCGGCCCGGAACCCGTGCGATCAGCCCGTGGTGACCGTGAACCCCTGCGCCTTGGCGTAGCTGACCTCCTGGTTCTGGAAGGTCTGGAACGCCTTCTGCAGCGTCTCCTTGCCCGACAGCACGGGCTGGAAGGTGGTCAGCCCCTGGTTCAGGGCCTGGGTCATGAACGGGGGCCACTGCACCGGCTGGATCTCGCCGGCCGCCGCGGTGAACACCTGGTTGGGCTCGGACGAGCCCGACACCGGGTACTTCAGGCTCTTGAACGACGGGTCGGACAGCAGCGCCTTGTAGGTGGGGAACAGCTCGGACGGCGAGGTCTTGAGGATGGCCCACGCCTGCGGGCTGCCCGTCAGCCACTCGGAAAATTGCGCGGCCGCCGCCGGGTGGGTGCTCTGCTTGAACACCGGGTAGGTCGAACCGCCCCAGTCGGCGGACACGTTGGCTCCCGCGGTCCACTGCGGAAGTTCGGCCGCGCGCCAGTCACCAGCGGTCTTCTTGGCGTCGGGCTGGAAGTACGACGGGGCCCAGGCCGAGTTGAGCGGGGACGACGCGGTCACGCCGTTGTCCAGATTCTGGTTGGGCAGCGGCGAGTTGTTGGCGTCGTTGACCGTACTGATCACGTGCGAGCTGATCAGGTTCTGCCAGTAGCTGGCGAACTTCATCTCGTTGGCGCCGGTCCAGTTGATGCCGACCTTCGAGCCCCCGCTGTAGGTGTACGGGAACGCGTTGGCCTGGGCCATGGCGGTCAGCAGCCACTGCAGGTCGGTGGCGGAGAAGTTGGCCAGGTACGTCTTGGCGTTGGCCTTGTGCAGGGTGGCGGCCTCGGTGGCGAACTGGGCCCAGGTCTTGGGCGGCGTCAGGTGGTACTGGGCCATCAGCTTGGAGTTGTAGTAGAACCCGGCCGGCCCCGCGTCGCTGGGCATCGCGTACACCGCCGACCCCTGGCTGACCTCCTGCCAGGCCCAGGGCACGAAGTCGTTCTTGTACTTGTTGGCCCCGTAGGGAACCAGGTTGACGACCTGCTTCTGAATCTCGAACGACGGCAGTTCATCGAACTCGATCTCGGCCACGTCCGGGGCGCCGCTGCCGGCCTTGAGCGCGTTGCTGAGCGGGGTGTACTCGTTCAGGCCCGCGCCCGGGTTCTCCAGCGTGACGCAGATGGACGGGTGCGACTTGTTGAACGCGGTGACCGCCCGGCTCATCCCGGGCACCCAGGCCCAGAAGGTGATCTTGGTGGCGCTGGAGCTGCAGGACTTGCCGCCCGCCAGCACCGAGGCGCTCGGGCTGGCGCTGCTGCTGCCCTTGGTGCTGGCCGGGGCGGCCCCGCTGGTGGTGCCGCTGCTGCCGCAGGCGGCGACCAGCGCCACCGCGGCCAGGCCGGCCAGACCTGCTGTGACCTGCCTCGTCATGGCCCGGTCGGGGCCACGTACCCTTGATCTTGACAACATGATGGCTTAACTCCCTTGTCGCGGGTTGCCGGAGTGTTGTTGTAAGTCCGCCGCCTGGGCGTGCCGGCCCAGGCGGCGCACGGTCTTTTCAGTTGTTCGCCGGCCAGCTCAGTCGCGGGCCAGCGCCGCCTCCACGGTGGTGAACGACTGGGGCGGCAGCGTGATCGTCACGGTGCCGCCCTTGGTCGGCTCCGTCCCCTCCTCGACCCGGGCCCCCTGCACTCCGGGCACCGCCGGCGCCGTGCCGGGCGCCGCGGTGACCGTGTGCAGTTCGGCCGGCCCGTCGAAGGCCAGGTCCCGGACCGCGATCTCGGCCGTCTCGGCCTGATCGGGGTTCCGGTTGACCAGGGTCAGCGCGATCCGGCCCCGGTCCGGGCTGACCGTGGCGGCCGCGTCCACCAGCGGGAACGGCCCCAGGTCGGCCACCCGGTGCGGCCACCGGCCGGGATCGGAACCGGCCGGCAGGTCGATGGTGGGCCCGTCCGCCCACACGTCGACCGCGGTGCTGAGCGCGGCCTGGGCGTGCAGCAGGACCGGGTACCAGATGGTCTGGGTCACCGCCGTCTCCGGGGTGGTGACGATGGGCGCGATCGCGTTGACCATCTGGGCCAGGTTGGCCATCCGCACCCAGTCGCAGTTGCGGGTGAAGATGTTCAGGTAGGTGCCGACGGCCAGCGCGTCCGCGAAGTTGTAACGCTCCTCCAGCGTGCCGTCGTCGGTGCGGAACCACACGTTCCACTCGTCGTAAGCGATGCGCGGCGGCTGGGCGATCTTCTTCACGTACGCGGTCCGCTCGATCAGCGTGCGCGCGCAGGCGATGGCCCGCTCGGCCTGATGGGGCTGGAGCACGTTGGTCCAGTAGTCGTCGGACCCGGTGTAGATGTGCAGCGAGTGGTAGTCGACCAGCGGCGCCATCCCGTCGATGACGACCCGGTCCCAGTCGTTCCACCCATTCATGCCGCAGCTGATCAGCTGGGCGCCGGGATCGAGCATCTTGATGGCCCGGGCCCATCGGGTCGCCTCGCGCACGTACTCCTCGGCCGACAAGGCCCCCACCTGCCAGTCGCCGTACATCTCGTTGCCCAGCCCCCAGTACCGGACCCGGTACGGCTCGGGGTGCCCGTTGGCCGCCCGCCGGTCGGCCCACTGGGTGCCGGCCGCCCGGTTGCAGTACTCGACCCAGTCCAGGGCCTCGGCCAGCGTGCCGGTGCCCATGTTCAGGCAGATGTACGGCTCGGTGCCCACCTCGGCGCAGTAGGCCAGGAACTCGTCGGTGCCGAACCGGTTGGACTCCTGGCCGTCTTTGCCGCCCCAGGCCAGCTCGGGCCGGGCCGGCCGGTCGTCCTTGGGCCCGATGCCGTCCTTCCAGTGGTAGTTGGACACGAAGTTCCCGCCCGGCCAGCGCAGCACGCCCATGCGCAGCTCGCGTAGCAGGCCGAGCACGTCCTGCCGGAACCCGCGCTGGTCGGACAGGGGGGAGCCTTCCTCGTACAGACCGCCGTAGATGCACCGGCCCAGGTGCTCGACAAAGCCGCCGAAGACGTTCCGGTCCAGCTCGCCCACGGCCCGGGCCGGGTCAACCGCGATTCGGGTCACTGTCTCTCCTGTTCGCTCGCTGGGTCTCCATCCCCCCGCAGGACTCGCGCACAATCAGCTCCACCGGCAACAGCAGTGGCTTGTCCGGCACCGGCTCGCCCGCGATCATCCGCAGCAGCAGCTCGACCGCGCGCGCCCCGGTCTCGGCCAGCGGCACCCGGACCGTGCTCAGCGGCGGCGACAGGAACTGCGCGAACGGAATGTCGTCGCAGCTGACCACGGCCACCCCGGCCGGGACCCGGCGCCCGGCGTCGTGCAGCGCCGACAGCACGCCCATGGCCATCATGTCGCTGTGCACGAACAGCGCGGTGATCTGCGGCCGCCGCTCCAGCAGCGCCCGCGTGGCCGCGGCCGCCCCGGCCGGCGTCCAGTCGGCCTCGGCCACCAGCCCCGCGTCCGGCTCGATCCCGGCCCGCCGCAGCGCGTCCTCGTACCCGTGCAGCCGGCTCCGGGTCACCCGCCGCCGGAACAGCCCGGTCACCGTGCCGATGGCCGCGTGCCCCAGCCCGATCAGATGCTCGGTCGCGATCCGCCCGGTCTCCCGGTGGTTCGAACCCACCAGCGGCAACCCACCACCCGGGATCGACTGCAGGCTGACCGTGGGCCCGTGCGCCCGCAGCAGCTCGCCGACCTCTTCGTTCTCCTCCAGGTCGGGCGCGGCCGCGATGACCCCGTCGACCCGGCGTTCGATCAGCGTGCGCACGATGCTGGCGCCGTCCCCGCCGCCCGGGGCCAGGTGGCCGACCAGCACCGCGTGCCCGTGCCTGCGCGCGGCCTGCTCGGCGGCCACCGACGTCAGCGTGATGGCCATGTCGGTCGCGTCGCTGGCGATCAGGCCCAGGGTCGCCGTCGACCGCTGGACCAGGCTCCGCGCGATCGTGTTGGGCTGATACCCGAGCCGCTCGGCCGCGGCCACGATCCGGGCCGCGGTCTCGGCCGACACCCGCACGTCCCCGCCGTTCAGCACCTTGCTGGCGGTCTGGAAGCTCACGCCGGCCGTGGCCGCCACTTCCTTGATCGAGACGTACCGCCTCTGCGCCAACGCACCCGCCTTCGGCCTCAGTCCCACTCCGGTCCAGTCCCGTCCGCCCCGCGCCCCCAGCTCCGGCTCCGGCTCAAGCCCCGGCCCCACACTCGTGAGCGAACGTTCGCCCACACGGTAATCCGCCCCGAACCCCAAGGTCAAGATGCTGTATTCATCCCGTTATGCACCGCCTGCCCCCCGCGTCCGATCTGGCTCAGCCTTATTAGCCGGGCTTGAGACCACATCCCCCCGTCCCACGCGCCACCGGCTCCGGCGACGCGCCTCAGCTACCGCCCACCCACTGAGTCCCACCGCCCGAAGCCCGCGAGCCCCCGCCGCCGGCCCCACCAAGCTCCCGGCCCCACCCAGCCCCGGCACCCCCTCAGCCCACGCCCCACAAGCCCAGCCCACGGTCCCCACCCGGCCAGGCACCCCCTCAGCCCCACGGCCCACAAGCCCAGCCCACGGTCCCACCCAGCCCAGATGCCAGCCCAGCCCACGGCACCGAGCCGCCGACGCTGCAGCCTCTCGCGGCCCACGGGCCACACCTAGATGTGCAGAATCCACTAAGTGGAGCAAAGTCAGCGCTATTCACTGAAACCGCTCCACTGAAGCCGGAGTCCCGCCCGGAGCAAGGTCGCTGGCGTCACTTCTGGCGCTCGGGTCCCACAGGGTTCCGGCGAGTTGCCTCCGGCGGGGTTCTCGGGCTCCGGAATGGAGGAACCCCAAGGGCCTGCCCACCCCATGGCCGCCACACCGTCACTCCACCTCGGGGGTGTAGCGGGGCCGGCGGCCGGGTGGGTTGAACCACATGCCGAAATACCGCTCGAGCGACACGCTCGCGCCCGGGGCCTCGGCCACGATGTCGGCCACGGTCTCGGGGAACACGACGACGGCAAAGTACCGTTCGCCGGTGCGCGGGTCGTCGTAGATGGGCCAGTCGGTCCGCTGCCCGTCGCGGCCGGCCGAGTAGAGCGCGGTGACGCTGTCATGGGCCCGGCCGTAGATTACGGCCGGGCCACCTCGCGCCGAAGACAGCAAGGAACCCTGGTTGACCAGGTTGCGCTCGTCTACCTGGACGTCCTGGACCGAGGCCGGGTGACCGTCGTGCTCAACAGCGACGCACCGAGCACCGGCGCTGTCCAGATAGCAGATCAAGGTGAACGTCTGGCCGTCCACGGTGTACTCGGCCAGCCTGGTGACTGGCGTGTCCGGGCGCCGGGAGCCGGGCGGGCGCACCGCGGGCCCCGAGGGCCAGGTCAAGTCCTGGCCGGCCAGCACCGTCCCGAGGCGGTCCTCGTCCAGCCCGGCCTCGTGCAGCACACCGGAGAGGCGGTGGTTGCCCTCGACCTGGGACCGCCGCTCCCGCAGTGCGTCGCCGAGCCGGGCCCGGGTGATCTCGGTCCGGGTCGCCGCCGCCCGGTTCCGGAGCACGCCGCCCAGCAGGTCCGGCACGGCCAGGGCCTGATTCTGCTCGGCCTGGTCCGCGGCGGCGTCGGCCCGGTCGGCGAACGCGGCCAGGGCCGGCTCCAGTTCGGTGAACCGCTCCAGGACGTAGCTGGCCGGCCCGGCCATGGTCTGATCCCGGCAGGCCAGCCACAGGCCAAGGTCCTCGACCTCGGCCACGGTGGCCTCGTAGGCGATGTTGCTGTCCGCGCCCGGGTCAAACAGGAAGATGTGCGCGATGGTCTCGGCCCAGGAAATGTGCAGGATGTTGTTCGCCTGCCACTCATCCACCAGCTGGCGTCCGGCCTCCTCGCTGGGCACGTGGTCCACCATCGGCCGTGCGCCCATGCTGGCCTGGGCCAGCCACGTGTAATACCGGCCCTGATACAGGACCACCCGGTGGACCTGGTCGCCCCACTGTTGCGAGTGGACCGCGTGCGCACCCGGGTCGATCGGCGGCGGATCCACCGGTTCGGCCGGTGATCCGGGCTGACGCTGTACGGAGCGCCAGGCTTGCATGTACGGCTGGCCGGTCGCGGCTTGCTGCGCGCGGGCCGCCTTCTTCCTGGCTCGATCGGAGGTCATGACCAGTGGTCCCATCACGGCGCGAGCCCCCACGCGGCCCGGCCGGCTGGATCGTCACGACCATGCGGAAACCGCACGCGAGTCGAAGACCCTTGTCCGTCAGCACCACAGTCGGCGTGGGCGAACGGCGGCTCGGAAGCGGGCCGGCGCAACAGCCACTACCCGGATTCTAAGCCGCCGGCGCCCACGCCGGCCACACCGTACCTTCAGACCTGGACGAACTCGATGCCGGTGACGTCGCAGAACACGCGCCAGTCGTCGGCGTGGTGACCGAGGTTCATCACCTCGTGGTGCGGGCCGCCGTTCCGGAGCCAGCCGTTCAGGCACTCCCGGACGCCCGAGGCCGGCCGGAACTGGCCGTACGGCATCTCCAGCGCCGGCAGCTCCTGGCTGTCCAGGTTCTCGCCCTCGGCCACTACCAGCCGGAACCGCTCGCCCTCGAGCGACACCAGCGCGGCCAGGGTCGCCGGGCCCGGCTGCAGCTGGAACAGGAACGTGGGCGGGTCGCCCAGCCGGCCGATGCCGAGCGGCCGCTTGATCAGCTTGACCGGGCGGTCGGAGCGGGCCACCTTCCAGTTGCCCTCGCCCATGTGGCTCTGCAGGATCGAGTCGGTCGGGAAGTCCATCGCATACATCTCGGTGAAGTGCCCGTCGCCGATCAGCTGGTGCGCGGCGTAGACCATGCAGGCGGCCAGCACGTCGCCCTCGGCGCCGTACCCGTAGCCCTTGGCCATCAGGCTGGACGCGGCCGCCAGCGGCAGCCGCCGGAACCGGCCGTCCTCGCCGATGGCGTCGAAGTGCGCGGTGTAGGCGCCGAACCCGCCGTCGATCAGGATCTTCTCCAGCGCCACCTGCATCCGGGCGTGGTCTTCGCGCTCCTCCTGGGACAGCCGGGGGTCGATCTCGAAGTGCTCGTTCTCGAACGAGATCACCTCATTCAGCTGGGCGTCGGTCACCTCGTCGATGCCGCGCACCAGGTCGCCCTGGGCGACGGCCAGGATCTCCGGGCCCAGCGACCGGATCAGCGCGCTCTCGTCGACCCGGATGTCACCCATGTCGTTCATGGCGTAGCCGACGATCGCGGTCTTCAGCGACTTCAGGGCGGTCGCCGCGGCCGCCGCCCGGGCCCACTGGCCCACGTTGGCCTTGAACGTCTCGCTCTTCCAGTCGTCGGTCAGCACCGAGAACCGCTTGCCCGCGCGCACCATGGCGTTCGCGGTGTCCTGCGCCCCGTGCACGCCCTGGTTGTAGGTCATGTCGTCCATGTTCCAGGCCGGCGTGACCGTCGGTTCCGGCTGGATGTTGGCCATCAGCACCGGCAGCCGGGACTGGCTGAGCAGCCGGGCCACCCGCATGGCGGGCCCGTAGGTCAGCATCACGACCATGACCCCGTCCAGGCCGGCGTCCTCGAACTCGCGCATCGCGCGCTCCGCGTCCTCGCGGTACTTGATCGCCTTGCTGGGGATGAACTCGCCCACTTCGGACAGCTGCTGGGCGATCTCGGCCGCGTAGCCCTCCTGGCGCTGGGCGATGCCGGGGATGTCGTCGTCGTACAAGTCCTGCATGATGCCGAGGATGCCGATGCGCGGCCTGCGGTCAGCCATGGGTGTCTCCTTGGTCGTAACGGGACCTGGCCGCGGCCAGCCCCAGAAGGTAATCAGTCGAAGCGGCTCAGTGCTGGCCGTACTGCTCCTTGTAGCGCTTGTGCAGCGCGTCCACCTGGTCCGGCGGCAGCGGCTTCGGCGTCCCCAGCAACCGGGCCGCGTGCACGGTCCGGGCCACGTCCTCGCACATGATCGCGGCCTTGACCGCGTCCCGCGCTGACGGCCCGATGGTGAACACGCCGTGGCTCTGCATCAGCACGGCGGGGGAGCGGTGACCGGTCAGCGTGGCCACCACCCCGCGGCCGATCTCGTCGCTGCCGATCAGCGCGAACGGCCCGACCGGGATCTCCCCGCCGAACTCGTCGGCCATGGCCGTGATCACGCACGGGATCGGCTCGCCCAGCGCCGCCCACGCGGTCGCGTAGGTCGAGTGGGTGTGCACCACGCCGTCCACCTCGGGCATGTGCCGGTAGATGTAGCCGTGGGTGGCGGTATCGCTGGACGGGCTGTACCCGTCGCCGACCGTGTTCCCGTCGAAATCGCAGACGACCATGGACTCCGGGGTCAGGTCGTCGTAGCTGATCCCGCTGGGCTTGATCACCATCAGGTCGGCCCCCGGCACCCGCGCCGACACGTTGCCCGACGTCCAGGCGACCAGCCCGTTGCGCGGCAGCTCGGCGTGCAGGTCGGACACGGCCACCCGCAACTCGGCCACCAGTTCGTCGGTGGACCGCCCGTCGCTGGTCAGGCTCATCAAGAATCTCCCGTTCGGTTTTCGAAGGCTCCCGACGTGGTGTCACCCTCGGTGTCAACGTCCGGGCCCGCTTCGAGAACCCGGTCCCGCAGCGCCCGCAGCCGGTGCAGTACCTCGTTACCGCCGCGGCCGAAGTAGTCGTGCAGGAGCACGTACTCGGCGTAGAGCTCGTCGTAGATCGCCGAATTCTCCGGGATCGGCGTGTAGACCTCGCGCCGGACCTTGCCCATGGCCTGGGCCGCCGCGGGCACGTCGGGGTACGCGCCCGCCGCCACCGCGGCGTGGATCGCGGAGCCCAGTGCCGGGCCCTGGTCGGACTCGATCACGCTCAGCGAGCGGTTCATCACGTCCGAGTAGATCTGCATGAGCAGCTCGTTCTTGAGCAGGCCGCCGGCCACGATCAGCTCGGTGACCGGCACCCCGGACGACTCGTAAGCCTCGACGATGACCCGGGTTCCGAACGCGGTCGACTCCAGCAGGGCCCGGTAGACCTCGTGCGGCCGGGTGGCCAGGGTCAGGCCCGCGATCACCCCGGACAGCCCGTGGTCGACCAGCACCGAGCGGTTGCCGCCCTCCCAGTCCAGCGCGACCAGCCCGTGCGCCCCCACCGGCAGGGCCCCGGCCTGCTCGGTGAGCAGGTCGTGCACGGAGATTCCGCGTAGTTCGGCCTCCTGCCGCAGCGGCGCGGGCACGGCCTGGTCGATGAACCAGCCGAAGATGTCGCCCACCGCCGACTGGCCGGCTTCGTAGCCGAACAGGCCCGCGATGATGCCGCCGTCGACCACGCCGCACATGCCCGGCACCTCGGCCAGCCCGGCGCTGTTGATCACGTGACAGGTCGAGGTGCCCATGATCAGCACCATCTGGCCCGGCTCGACGGCCTGCGCGGCCGGCGCGGTCACGTGCGCGTCGACATTGCCCACGGCCACCGCGATGCCCTCGGTCAGCCCGGTCCACCCGGCCGCCTCGGCGGTCAGCGTGCCCGCTCTGGTGCCCAGTTCGGCGATCGGGTGGGTCAGCTTGCCGTCGGCGAAGCCGGCGAACTCCGGGTTCAGCGCGGCCAGGAACTCCCGCGACGGATAGTGCCCGTCCTGCCAGATGCCCTTGTACCCGGCCGTGCAGGCGTTGCGGGTCTCGGACCCGGTCAGCTGCCAGATGATCCAGTCGGCGGCTTCGATCCACCGGTCGGCTCGCTGGTAGATCTCCGGGTCCTCTTCGAGCAGCTGCAGCCCCTTGGCGTACTGCCACTCGGACGAGATCTTGCCCCCGTAGCGCGCGATCCAGGGTTCCTTGCGCTCGTGGGCCAGCGCGTTGATCCGGTCCGCGTGGGCCTGGGCCGCGTGGTGCTTCCACAGCTTGGGGTAGGCGTGCGGCCGTCCCTCCAGCCCGGGCAGCATGCACAGCGGTAGGCCGTCCGTGGTGGCGGGCAGAACGGTGCAGGCCGTGAAGTCGGTGGCGATCCCGATGACCGCGCCCGGGTCCACCCCCGCGTCCTGCAGCGCCGCGGGCACCGCCGTCTTGAGCACGTCTAGGTAGTCGGCCGGATCCTGCAGTGCCCAGTCCGGCGGCAACTGCTCGCCGGTCGAGGGCAGTTCCCGGTCGATCACGCCGTGCCGGTACTCATGGACTGCCGTCCCGAGCTCCGCCCCGTCGCTGACCCGGACCACCAGCGCCCGCCCCGACAACGTCCCGTAGTCCACGCCAATGACGAACCGCTCGTTGTTAGCGCTAACAACCATGGCCGCCTCCCACTCGCTGCTCCCTTTCCCTCGTTTCCCGTTCCAGCGGCCTCTGAAGCGCCGCTCACCAACCCGCCGCTACGCGCCCAACCAGTTCGCGACTCACCAAGCCCTGGAGCCCGCAAGCCCCGGAGCCCGCAGGCCTGTAGCCCGCCGGCCCCGAGCCCACCAAGCCCCGGAGGCCGCCGGCCCCGAACCCACCGAACCAGCCAACAACCCGGCGAACCCAGCCAACACGCCAGCGGCCCACCAACCCGGAAGCCTGGCCGTACCCAGAGCGGTCAATCCCGAGCCCGCCAGGCCGAATCCTGCCAAGCTCGCACACCTGCCGGCACCACTGGCCTCGCCAGACTCCTCAGCCTCACCACTCCATACGACCCATGAAACTCGTCAGTTCCAGAGACCTATCAAGACCGACCGGACCAGCCTGGTCCGGTTGCGCAAAGCTTTTCTATGTGAGCTGACCTTCTCATACCGCCCGCCCATGCAGAAGAGGAGCCCCCGGCCGGCCAGTTCATGACCCGGCCTGGCGCAGCATGGCCCCGGCCGGGGGCGCGGCGCTGGCCCGGACCACGAACTCCGGCGGCACCCGCAGGTGGTCACCGGGCGGGCCGCCGTGGGCGATCCGCTGGACCAGCGCGTCCAGTGCACGCCGGCCCAGTTCGCTGAAGTCCTGGCGCACCGTGGTCAGCGGCGGCAGGTAGAACCCGGACTCCGGCACATCGTCGAAGCCCACCACGCTGACATCCTCAGGAACCCGGCGCCCAGCCTCGGTCAGGGCCCGGATCAGGCCCAGCGCGATCACGTCGTTGCTGCAGAACACCGCGGTGACCTCGGGCCTGCGGGCCAGTTCCTGCCCGATCTGGTACCCGGACCGGGCCGACCAGTCGCCGGAGATGAGCTCCGGCTCGGGCGCGCCCGCCTCGCGCAGCGCGGCCCGCCAGCCGTCCGTACGCTCGCGCGCGTCCAGCCAGCTACTCGGACCGGCCACGTGGTACACGGTCTCGTGCCCCAGGTCCAGCAGGTAACGGGTGGCGGTGCTGGCCCCGGCCGTGTTGTCCACCGCGACCGAAGTCAGCGGCGCCCGAGTGCCGCAACCCACCGCGACCAGCGGCAGGTCGGACGGCACATGACTGAGTGCCGCCACCGCCGAGGTCTGTGGCGCGATGACGATGATGCCCTCGACCGAGTGCCCGAGAAAGCGGTCCACGGTGTCCAGCATCGACCGCCGGTCGAGCGCGGGCAGGCTGGCGATGAGCACGAAGTACCCGTGCTGGGCGGCCCGCTCGATCCCGTCCAGCATCATGGCCGGCCCGTACAGCGTGGAATCGATGCTGATCACGCCGAGCGTGTGCGTGCGCCGGGTGACCAGCGCCCGTGCCGCGGCGTTGGGCCGGTACGCGAGTTGCTGGATGGCCTCGAGCACCTTCTCGCGGGTGTGCGGCCGGACGTTCGGGTGGTTGTTGAGCACGCGGGAGACGGTCTGGTGGGAGACCCCGGCCAGCTGGGCCACGTCCGCCATCACCGGCGGGCGCCCGGCCCCGGGCCGGTGCCCGGCGACCGCCGTTTTGCCCCGCGCTTGGCCGCCCGGGCCCAGCCGGCCCGGATTACGCGGTGACGACGGCACCATGGCCTCCTTTGGCACCAGTAGCGCAGCGGAACCAGCCCACCGGCTCCCAGCGGTCAGGGCCGGAGACCGGATGGTCGGCCGTGGCATGCTGTGCCGCATGGCCAGGCTGACCGGCTGGTAACCCGCCACTCAGCGGAGCCGGACTACTGATGAGTTTTGATGATGTTATCGCTCACATTTTTGGCTGGTCAAGCCCGATATCACCGCAAGTAGCGCACTGGTAACAAGCCCGACCTTAATGAAGCATATACGTGGCTGGCCACGGCGCTACGAGAGCAACCCGCCTAAATGCCATACGTTTTTCGATAGTTCGAAAAACGAACACCAAGTCAGATGGGATGTGCGGTTGACCGGTCACTTTCGGTGATCATCTTGGCGAAGCCGGCATCTTCTCCAGCCCGCGCCTCCAGCCAGTGGCCAGATTTCGTCTGCCGACGTCGCGGCAATCATCCCGGGCGACATCCGCTCGGAGCCATGCCGGAGCCCACCGGCACCCGATCCCGGGTAGCCCTAGCGATCCTCGCCCATGGACTTGCGCAGCCGCAGGTAGGCGGCGCGGGCGGCGGCTTCGGCCTCCTGGATGGTGGCTTCGGCCTTGCGCCCCGTCTCGCTGTCGCGGAACTCGCGGACCCGGTTCTGCGCTTTGCGCGCGGTGTCGCTGCCGCGGAGGTCGCGCAGGGTTTCCTCGGCCTTGCGCCCGGTCTCGCTGGTCCGCAGATCCCGGAACGCCTCCTGCGCCTTGCGCCCGGTCTCGCCGGTGCGCAGGTCGCGGTACATCTCTTCGGCCTTCTGGCCGGCGTCGCTGCGGCGCAGGTCGCCGAGGTCGGGACGGGACCGTCCGCCCTGGGCGCGGGGATCGGCTGGCCCGGCCCGGCCGCGCCAGCGCCAGACCGAGCGGAACGAAGCCATCAGGTCACGGAACTGCCGTTCAAACTTCCCCATCGGGGCATCACTTCCCATCCCGTACCAGCAACCTACCTCCGCCTCGCAACCGCCAAACGTGCCGGCGCGAGCCTGAGTGACGCAGATGGTCAGTGTGACGACAGTGCTGGCAGACCGGCCACGATCACGTCCACGACCTGGCCGACGAACCGTTCGGTGAGGGGCAGGTGTCCCAGCAGCAGACGATGCTGAGCCGCGCCGAACATCAGGTCCAGCGCCACCTCGCGGTCGATGTCGGCCGGGATCTCGCCGCGGGCGATGGCCCGGTCGAGCATGATCCGGTGCTGCTGTCGCAGTGGTTCGAGCACGCGCTCGCGGTAGCTGACGGCCAGGTCCTTGTCGTGCTGGATCTCGCCGATCAGGTCGGCCAGGATCCGGCCCACCGGCGTCCGGGTCACGGCGTGGACCCAGGCCCGGAGCGAGGTCCGCAGGTCCCCGCGCAGCGACCCGGTGTCCGGCAGTGGCTGCTGCTCCTGGAATTCGGCCAGGAAGGCGTCCAGCGCCAGCGCGCCCTTGGACGACCAGCGCCGGTAGATGGTGGCCTTCCCGACTCCGGCCCGGGCCGCGACCTCCTCGATCGACATCCCCGCGATCCCGCGTTCGGCCAGCAGTTCCAGGGTCGCGGCCATGATGGCCCGGTCCGCCTGCTCACTGCGCGGCCGCCCCCGCTGCGGTGCCGCCCCCGCCGCCTTGGCGTCCGCGCCAGAGCCCGCGGGTCCACCGGCCGCTCCCGCCCGGCTCCGGTCCGCCTTCGCGCCCGCCGAACTCTCGCCCGCACCCCCGGAACCCGTGCCTGC
>DASXMW010000024.1:0-6184 GCA_036495425.1 Streptosporangiaceae bacterium
AAGCCTGCGCTGCGTAACCTCGAACACGAACTCCGCCCGCTCTCGCAGGCCGGGCAGCCCAGGCCGGTCACGCCCGGCGGGCTCCCGCCACAGCTGCGCCAGCATCGGCGCAACTTCGGGCAGTGGCCACTGGTCCGGCTCATCCGCCAGCCGGGTGCCCGGCACTACCCGCTCCAGCAGCAGGGCACCGCGATCGAGGTCGGCATCACGCGGCGTCACCACCTGCGAGCATGCCTGCCACATGTCCAGCGCCGCCGCCTCATCGGCGGCGAGGGCCAGATCCGGGGTCAGCTTGAGCACCAGTTGCTCGCCGTCGTCGGATGCACACGGCAGCACCACCGACGTCCCGCCCTTCGGCCAGGGCGGCCCGAGCCGCAACCCCCACCGGACGGCAAGGTCACCGGCCAGCGCGGGCAGGTCCGCGCACCATGCGGCCACCTGAGGACCGAACCGCCGGCTGAGCCGCGTCCGGACGTCCTCGATGTCGATAACCGGGCCGTCGGGCATTCGACGTTCATGGCTGTCCCCTCAAGCTGGATCGGGCTCCTGCTCGGCGGCGCGGGCGATGCGGGTCAGGCGGGCCAGGGCCGGGCGGTCCAGGACCCCGCGCATGTCGTTCAGGGCGACGATCAGTTCTTCCAGTTCGTCCAGGGGCGTGTGCTTCTCCCGGTTCAGCAGCAGGTCGCGGTACTCCTCGGCCGGGACGACCTCGCCCGGCAGCTCGACCGGGGTGTCACCCGCCCGGAACAGGGCCGGCAGCGACGTGTCCAGGACCAGGGCCAGCGCGGTGAGCTCGGCCGCGGTGAACGCGCGCTGACCCCGCTCGGCCTGGTGGACCGCTTGCCGGCTCCAGGGCTTGCCCAGGTAGCGGCCGAGCGCCTCGCCCAGGTCGGCCAGGGACAGCTGCCGCTGCACCCGCAACCGCGCGACCTGCCGGCCCACGGCCTCTTCCACCCGCATCCGGTCCCCCGATGTCCGCCCCGGCGATGACAACTTCGCAACTGGATTGAAAGTCCTGCTCCCAGCCTTTAATGTAATTGTATAACTTTACGTGTCAATGCGAGCAATAACACCCAGGCGGGAGGCCAGATGATCGAATTCCAGCTGGACGTCGAGAGTCGTGGCGACAGCCGCGCGGTGCTCCGGGTCGCCGGGGAGGTCGACGTCTACACCGCGCCGCAGATCCGGGAGCAGATCCAGGATCTGGCCGCCAAGGGCACCGTGCATCTCATCGCCGACCTGAGCCAGGTCGAGTTCATCGACTCCAGCGGCCTCGGGGCGCTGATCGGCGGCCTGCGGCGGGTCCGCGAGGACGACGGCTCGCTGGTCGTGGTGATCAGCACCCGGCGCATCCTGCGAGTCTTCCAGCTGACCGGCCTGACCAAGGCCTTGGCCATCTACGACACCGTGGCCGCCGCAATCAGCGCCGCCCCAGGCTGGGGCTGAGCCGGACCAGGCGGGCCGGGCCGGACTCGTCGAGTTCGGCCACGGCGTCGCGCGACTTCACGAAATCCGAGAACGAGCGGTAGCCCAGCGCCCGCTCGCTGAACGACGGGTCCATGCGCCGCATCTGGCTCTTGACCGCCGAGCTGTGCAGCCAGTCGGCGTCGTCCTTCTCCTGGCCGAGCCGCAGCGCCCGCTCCAGCAGGCTGGTCGCCACCTGCTGCGGATCTTCGGCGTCGGCCTCGTCCGGTTCGTCGGTCACCGCGGCTGAACGCCGGGTCCGCCGCGAGCCGCGCGCGGCCGGGGCCGCGGGCTGGTCGCTGGCGCCGGCCCGGCCGCCGGAGCTCTCCGCCGCCCCGGACCCAGCACCGGGCTCGTCGTCATCGTCGGCGCTGACCCCGGGCAGGGCGTCGTAGATGACCAGCTCGTCGCAGGCCGCGGCCAGGGCCCGGCTGGTCGACCCGGCCACGCCGACCCCGACCACGTAGCGGCCCAGCCGCTTGCAGCGCTGGGCCAGCGCGATGTAGTCCGAGTCCCCGGCCACAATGACCACGTGGGTCAGGTCCGGCAGCCGGAACATGTCCTCCACCGCGTCCACCGCCAGCCGGATGTCGGCGCCGTTCTTGGCGTAGGCGGCGGCCGGGAACAGCTGGACCAGGTCCACCGCCCGGCTGACCAGCTGACCCCGGTAGCCCGCGTTGACCGGGGCCGACCAGTCGGCGTAGGCGCGGGTCAGCACCAGCGTGCCGAACGATGAGGCGAAGTCGATCACCGCCCCGACGTCCACGGTGGCGCGGCGCAGCTTGGCCATGACCTCGGGGTCGGCCGCCTTGTCGGTCTGGTCGAACCCGCGGGTCTTGTCGCGCTGGAACTGGCCACGGCCGTGGACCTGGTCGTAGCGCGAGATCACGATGTTGTCGAAGTCGATGTAGACGGCGACCCGCGGGTCACCTGGCTCGCTCATGACGCCATCCTCTCGCGGATCACCCCCACACGGTTGCCTCACCAGCCATGCCCTGGCTGTTCACTTTTGGGCATATTTCAGGGTCTTGCCAACACATGCCAACATCTTTATGGTGAAGGCTACTAGAGAGTACGTATTCAGTCTTTCCGCAGTGATCTCCCAGATTCCCAGGTGGAACGGCTCGCCGCTGGCTCAGGCGGTCGCCGCCAGCTGGATCAGCCGAAAGGAGGGCCCGTCCGCCCTGGGCGGCGGAATAGCGGCTTGGTCCGCTCCGGGTGCTTCGATTGGCTACGGTTTCGCCCGCGAAACCGAACATTCCACGCTATGACCCTGAGGTTGGGTCGTGCGCGCCCGAAAACGGCCGAGCAATCACCAGAGGCAAACATTCTGGCCCGACCGAGAGGAACGCACGTTGCAGACCAACCATCGACGCGGTAGATCAACCCGACGCCGCGCCCTGGCGATCGTCACACCGATCGCGGCCCTGGCCGCAGGGCTCCTCGCCACGACCCCGGTGACCGCCCTGGCCGCCACCTCCCCCGCCGCCACCACGGGGCCGGCCTCGCACTTCCAGTACTCCTGCGGAGACAACTTCAGTTCCGGCGCGAAGCACTGCTTCGTCATCAAGAACACCGCCGCCCACCCCAGCGCCAAGACCGTGCAGCCCAACGCCATCCCCAGCGGCAACGGTTACGGGCCGGCCCAGTTCCAGGCCGCCTACGGCCTGACCGGAGCGTCCGCGGCCGACGGCGCGGGCGAGACGGTCGCGGTGGTCGACGCCTACAACGACCCGACCGCCGCCAGCGACCTGGCCGCCTACCGGTCCGCGGCCGGGCTGCCCGCCCTGACCTCGGGTCAGTTCACCGTCTACAACCAGAACGGCGCCACCTCACCACTGCCGGCCACGCCGCCGACCAGCGACGACTGGACCCTGGAAGAGTCACTGGACGTCGACATGGTCTCGGCCATCTGCCCGCTGTGCAAGATCGACCTGGTCGAGGCGACCAGCGACTCCGGCAGCGGCCTGTACGTGGCCGAGAAGACCGCCGCCACCACCCTGGGCGCCAAGTACATCTCCAACAGCTGGGGCGGCAGCGAGACCTCGTCCGACACCAGCGACAACTCCACCTACTTCGGCCAGCCGGGCGTCGTCTACACCGCGTCGTCCGGGGACAACTCCTACGGGGCGGGCGTGATCTACCCGGCCACCTCGCCCAACGTGGTCTCGGTCGGCGGCACCTCGCTGAGCACCGCCGCCAACACCCGCGGCTGGACCGAGAAGGTCTGGTACACCAACAGCGACGAGGGCACCGGGTCCGGCTGCTCGGCCTACGAGCCCCAGCCGTCCTGGCAGACCGCGGTGTCGAACATCCCGCCGGCCTGCTCCAAGCGGGTCGACAACGACGTCGCCGCCGACGCCGACCCGGCCACCGGCGCCGCCGTCTACGACACCTCCAACGGCAACGGCGGCTGGAACGAGGTCGGCGGCACCAGCCAGTCGTCCCCGATGATCGCGGCGGTGTTCGCGCTCGCGGGCAACGGCGGCAACGGCGGCAACAACGCGGCCGACTCCATCTACACCCACACCGGCAACCTGTACGAGGTCACGGCCAGCAGCAACGGCACCTGCAGCAAGACCGTGCTGTGCACCGCCACCGGCGCGGCCAACACCTACAACGGCCCGACCGGCTGGGGCACCCCCGACGGCCTGGCCGCGTTCCAGAGCGCCTCCGGCGGCGGGGGCGGCAACACGGTGACCGTCACCAACCCGGGCAGCCAGACCGGGACCGTCGGCACCGCGGCCAGCCTGCAGATCAGCGCGTCCGACTCGGCCTCGGGCCAGACGCTCAGCTACAGTGCCAGCGGCCTGCCCGCGGGCCTGTCGATCAACTCCTCGACCGGGCTCATCTCCGGGACCCCGACCACGGCGGGCACCAGCAGCGTGACCGTGACCGCCACGGACGGCACCGGAGCCTCGGGATCGGCTTCGTTCAGCTGGACAGTCAGCTCGTCCGGGGGCGGCGGAGGCGGCTGCACCGCGCAGCAGCTGCTGGGCAACCCGGGCTTCGAGACCGGCTCGATCTCGCCCTGGACCTCGACCTCCGGGGTGCTCTCGAACACCAGCCAGGGCGCACCGGCCCAGGCCGGCCGGTACCTGGCCTGGCTGGACGGTTACGGCACCGCCACCACCGACACCCTGGCCCAGAAGGTGACGATCCCGGCCAGCTGCGCCAGCGCCACCTTCACCTACTGGGTGGAGGTCAATTCGACGGCCAGCTCGTCCAGGAAGGCCTCAAACACGCTGAGCCTGCAGGTCCTCAGCTCGTCCGGGTCCGTGCTGCAGACGATCCCGGTGGCCACCGGGGCCAACAGCGGCAGCAGCTACGTCCAGTACAGCAGCAACCTGGCCGCCTACATCGGCCAGACCATCACGCTCAAGTTCACCGGCACCGAGGTCAGTGGCGGTAACACGAGCTTCTTCGAAGACAGCAACGCCCTCAACGTCAAGTGACCTGAGCTTCACTGACTTGACGTGCCCCAGGTGGGGTGGCCGCACCTGGTCCGGTCACCCCGCCGCTTCGGGTCGGGTGAGGTAATGCCGCCCGGCGGGGGTGGTCCAGAGCATGACGCCGGGCCGGGGCTGGGTCAGGCGCCAGCCCTCGGATTGTTTACATCGGTGGTGGTGCCGGCACAACGGGGCCAGTCCGCACTCACAGGTCCGGCCGCCCTGGTCGTAGGGAATGGTGTGGTCCAAGTCGCAGCGGGCGGCGGGACGCCGGCAGCCGGGGGCGGTGCAGGTGGGATGGCGGGCCCAGATCAGGTGCTGGAGCTTGCGGCTGGGCTGGTAGCCCGGTTCCTGATGGCGGTGGTCGCAGATGTCCTGGGCCAGGGGATGGATGGTCAGGGTCAGGCCGTGGGTGGTCAGGTCACGCAGGCCGCCGGAGCCGGGGAGGCAGCCGTGGCCAGCAGCGCGACCTTCGATATCAGTGAGGGTGAGGCAGCAGCGGGTGGCCGGGTGAGTGGCCGCGAGCCCAGCCAGCTGGCGGGCCAGCGGCGCATCCACCGGCCCGAACCCGGCCACCTGGCCGGGAGCGTTGGCCAGGCCGAGGGCGGTGGCCAGCGGCAGGGTCAGGTTGATCCGGGCGGCCAGGCACCGCGGGTCGCTCGGGGCGGCCGGTGGGGCGGATTTACGAGACGGCCTGGACGCGGCGGGATCAGTGGGCGCCTGGCGGGGAGTGGAGTCGCGGCCCAGGAGGATGTCCAGGTAGGCGCGGGCGCGTAGTTCTTCCAGCGGGCCGGTCAGGCCGGCGGCGCGCAGGGCCAGGGCCCGGTCGGTCAGGCGCTGGTCGGCTTCGAGGACCTCCGCGGGCGGCAGAGCGTACCCGGCCAGGGCGGCGGTGCCCGCATCCTCCTGCCAGCGGCGCACCCGTGGATCCTTCTGGGCCTCCTCCCGCCGCCGGGTGGCCGCGTCGGGGTCGACAGCGATCACCGCCCGGGCCAGCGCCGCCCGTAGTCGGCCCGGGGTCTGCTCTGAGGCCTTGGGCACAATGGTGGCTTCGACCTGGTGGGCCTGCTCGTCGGACAAGATGCGGGTGGCCTCGGCAATCAGGCGGGCCCGGGGGTAGTCGATGACGCCTTCGCGCAGGGCACGGGCGGTGCCGGGCAGCCGGACAGCCAGGTCCAGGGCCAGGTCGAGCAGGACGCTGGCGGCGTGGCCGGACAAGGTCAAGGCGGCCGCGATCTCGTCGCTGATGAACTCGCTCAGCTGGGCCGGGA
>DASXMW010000025.1:0-3809 GCA_036495425.1 Streptosporangiaceae bacterium
GGCGTCCTTCAGCGGGGCGAAGGCGTCGTCATTGAAGATCGGGCAGTTCTGGTAGATCTCGATGAACGCCGCGCCCCGGTGATCGGCGGCGGCCCGCAGCACGCTGGTCAGGTGCTGCCGGTCCGAGTCGATGCTGCGGGCCACGAAGCTGGCCTCGGCTCCCAGCGCCAGCGACGCCGGGTTGAACGGGGCGTCCAGCGAGCCGAACGGCGTCGACTTGGTGATCTTGCCCTGCTCGGAGGTGGGGGAGTACTGGCCCTTGGTCAGCCCGTAGATCTGGTTGTTGAACAGCAGGATCTTGATGTTGACGTTGTGGCGCAGCGCGTGGATCAGGTGGTTACCGCCGATGGACAGCGAGTCGCCGTCGCCGGTGATGACCCAGACCGACAGGTCCGGCCGGGACGAGGCCAGCCCGGTGGCGATGGCCGGGGCCCGGCCGTGGATCGAGTGCATCCCGTAGGTGTCCATGTAGTACGGGAGGCGGGACGAGCAGCCGATGCCGGACACCACGACCACGTTCTCCCGCGGCACCTGCAGCTCGGGCAGGAACGCCTGGAACGCGGCCAGGATGGCGTAGTCACCGCAGCCCGGGCACCAGCGCACTTCCTGGTCGGACTTGAAGTCCTTGGTGGACTGCTTGCCTTCGGCCTTGGGCACCAGGGTCAGCGCGGCCGGGCGGTGCCCGTTCCCGTTGTGGCCGTTGGTGGCGGCCTCAGACATTCTCGATCACATCCTTGATCACACCGGCCAGCTCGGCCGCGCCGAACGGCAGGCCGCGCACCCGGTTGTAGGAAATCACGTCGATCAGGAACCGGCCGCGCAGCAGCAGGGCCAGCTGGCCCAGGTTGATCTCGGGGACCAGCACCTTGTCGTAGCGGCTCAGCACGTCGCCCAGGTTGGCCGGGAACGGGTTGAGGTGCCGCAGGTGGGCCTGGGCCACCGACCGGCCGGCCAGCCGGACCCGGCGGCAGCCCGCGCCGATCGCCCCGTAGGTGGAGCCCCAGCCGAGGACCAGCACCCGGGCGTCGCCGTCCGGGTCGTCGATTTCCAGGGCCGGGATGTCGTTCGCGATCCCGTCGATCTTGGCCTGGCGGAGCCGGACCATCCGGTCGTGGTTGTCGGGGTCGTAGGAGATCGTGCCGGTGATGTCGGCCTTCTCGATGCCGCCGATCCGGTGCTCCAGGCCCGGGGTGCCAGGAACCGCCCAGGGGCGGGCCATGGTCTCCATGTCGCGCTGGTAAGGCCGGAAGTCGATCTTCTCGTCCTCGTCGCGCCAGTCGTCAGCGGTGGCGAACCCGACGTCCTGGGTGAGGTCGGGCAGGGTGTCGACGTCGGGGATGTGCCACGGCTCGGAGCCGTTGGCCAGGTACCCGTCGGACAGCAGGATGACCGGCGTCCGGTACTTGACCGCCAGCCGGGTGGCCTCGATCGCGCTGTTGAAGCAGTCGGCCGGGCTGGCGGGCGCGACCACCGGCAGCGGCGACTCGCCGTTCCGGCCGAACAGCGCCTGCAGCAGGTCGGCCTGCTCGGTCTTGGTCGGCATGCCCGTGGACGGGCCCGCCCGCTGGATGTCGCACACGATCAGCGGCAGTTCGAGCGAGACCCCGAGGCCGATCGTCTCTTCCTTCAGCAGGATGCCCGGGCCGGACGTGGTGGTGACGCCCAGGCCTCCGCCGAACGACGCGCCCAGGGCGGCGCCGACCCCGGCGATCTCGTCCTCGGCCTGGAACGTGCGGACCCCGAACCGCTTCTGCTTGGCCAGCTCGTGCAGGATGTCCGAGGCCGGCGTGATCGGGTACGAGCCGAGGAACAGCGGCAGCCCGGACAGCTGGGAGCCGGCGATGAGGCCGTAGGACAGCGCGGTGTTGCCGGTGATGTTGCGGTACGTGCCCGGCTTGAGCGTGGCCGGCTTGACCTCGTACCGGACCGAGAACGCCTCGGTGGTCTCCCCGAAGTTCCAGCCCGCGTGGAAGGCCGCGATGTTGGCCTTCATGATCTCGGGCTTGGTCGCGAACCGGGACCGCAGGAACTTCAGCGTGCCTTCCTGGGGCCGGTCGTAGAGCCAGGACAGCAGCCCGAGGGCGAACATGTTCTTGGCCCGCTCGGCGTCCTTGCGCGAGACGTCGAAGTCCTCCAGTGCCTTGACCGTCATCGAGGTGATCGGCATGGCGTGCAGGTTGTACTCCGACAGCGACCCGTCTTCCAGCGGGCTCACCGCGTAGCCGACCTTGGTCAGGTTGCGCTTGGTGAACTCGTCGGTGTTGAGGATCAGGTCCGCGCCCCGGGGCAGGTCACGGAGGTTGGCCTTGAGCGCGGCCGGGTTCATCGCCACCAGGACGTTGGGCGCGTCGCCCGGCGTCAGGATGTCGTGGTCGGCGAAGTGGACCTGAAAGCTCGACACCCCCGGCAGCGTGCCGGCCGGGGCGCGGATCTCGGCGTGGAAGTTCGGCAGCGTGGAAAGGTCGTTGCCGAAGACGGCGGTTTCCTGGGTGAACCGGTCACCCGCGAGCTGCATACCGTCGCCAGAGTCCCCTGCGAACCGGATGATGACACGATCGAGCTGCTGGACCTGTTTGGTCACAGTGAGAGGACCTCCTCCGCACGCCGCGGCCGGGCGCTCTGCGAGGCGCCACCCCACAGCCGGGGGCGTGAGTACGGACGGGATATAAGTTTACGCTGGAAAAAGACCATTGCGTCGGGGTTCGTGTCGACGTGCGCGCCGGCGGCACCAGAGCGCACCCCCATTTTGCTGGCGCACCGAGCATACGCGGCCCGCGCGGCCTGGGGTTATTCCGGCCTGACACCGACGTCATCGTGTCGTCCAGCATGTGGACACGGTCGTCTCTTCTCGCTGCCCGGCGGGGGCGTCGCTGGCCGGCGGGGAACGCGGCCCGCGCCGCGGTTCGTTGTGGGGACGTGAACCCGAACTGGCTGCGGACCGTCGCCGTCGTCGCGGTCCCGGCCGGGGCCGCGGTGGCCGGCGGCGCGGTACTGGCCGGCCCGGTGGGGGTGGTGGCCGCGGTGGCCGTGGCCGGGCTGGTGTCGTGGCTGGCCGTGTTCCTGGCCGACCGCATGGCCTTGTCGGCCATGCGCGCCCGGCCCGTCGGCGAGGTCGAGTACCCCGAGCTGTACCGGGTGGTCCGCGAGGTCAGCCGGGCCGCCCGGCTGCCGGTCCCGCGCGTCTACGTGTCCCCGGCCCTGCAGCCCAACTCGTTCAGCATCGGCCGCAGCCGCCGCACGGCCACGGTCTGCTGCACCGAAGGCCTGATCCGCCTGCTCACCGTCGATGAACTGCGCGGGGTCATGGGGCACGACCTGGCCCAGGTCCGGGACCGGGACACCAGTGCCACCTCGCTCTCGGCCGGGCTGGCCGCGGTGATCACGTCGCTGGCCAGCCCGGCCTGGTTCCTGCCGCCGGGCCGGGCCCGGCTGAGCTTCCTCGGCGAGCCCGCCGAGCCCGCCGGGGCCGCCGAGCCCGGGGCGCCGGGCGAGCTGTCCGGGCTGGCGCGCGGGGCGGCCAGGCTGGCCATGCTGGTGCTGGGCCCGGCCGCGGCGCTGCTGCTTCAGTTGTCGGTCAGCCCCGCCCGCGAGTACCAGGCCGATGCCCGCGGCGCCGCCCTGGCCGGCGACCCGCTGGCCCTGGCCGGCGCCCTGCGCAAGATCGAAGCCCGCACGGTGGAGTTGCCGCTGTATCCCACCGGCCCGCTGGCCTCGGCCAGCCCGCTGATGATCGTGAACCCGTTCAGCGGCGAGGGGTTCGCCCGGCTGTTCTCCACCCACCCGCCGACCGGGGAGCGGGTGTTCCGCCT
>DASXMW010000026.1:0-10755 GCA_036495425.1 Streptosporangiaceae bacterium
CGGCCGGCCGGTCCGCCGCCAGCTCGGCTACCTGAGCCTGTTCGTGCTCCGGCGCGGCCCGGACGTCAGCGTGCTGTCCGACCACTGCGCTCACCTGGGCGGGCCGCTGCACCAGGGCCGGGTCACCGGCGACGCCGAAGCGGGGTGCGTGACCTGTCCCTGGCACGGCAGCACGTTCCGGATCAGCGACGGCACGGTGGTCCACGGGCCGGCCACCGCGCGGCAGCCGTCGTTCCGCTGCCGGATCACCGAGAGCGGCATGGTCCAGGTTCAGCCGCGGACGTTAGTCGGCCGGAGCGTCAGAAAAAGATCAGCTTCACGGCTGCGATCACCCCGATGACGACGATCAGGACGCGCAGCGCCATCGGCGGCAGCCGCCGCCCGTAGCGGGCCCCGAGGTAGCCGCCGATGGTCGAGCCGACCGCGATCAGACCAGCCAGGGTCCAGTCGACGTGGGTGACCGAGATGAACACGATCGCGGCCACCCCGTTGACCAGGAACGTGAGCACGTTCTTGAGGCCGTTGATCCGCTGCAGCGGCTCGTCCAGGAAGATGCCGAGCAGGCCGATCATCAGCACGCCCTGGGCCGCGCCGAAGTACCCGCCGTAGATGCCGGACGCGCACACCCCGCCCCACAGCACCGGGCCGCCGTGCTGGCTGCCCTCCCGGCGGTGCCCGGACAGCCAGCCGTTCAGCCTGGGCTGCAGGACGACCAGCACGCAGGCGATCAGGATCAGCACCGGCACGATGACCTTGAACGTCGCGGCCGGGAGCGTCAGCAGCAGCACCGCCCCGGCCGCGGCCCCGATGGCCGAGGCGGTGCCCAGCCGGAGCAGCCGCGGCCACTGGCCCGCCAGTTCCCGGCGGTAGCCGTAGGCGCCGCTGGCCCCGCCCGGGACCAGGCCGACGTTGTTGGACACGTTGGCCGTGATCGGGGGCACCCCGAAGGCGAGCAGGGTGGGAAACGTTATCAGCGACCCCGAGCCCACGATCGCGTTGATCCCGCCGGCCGCGATCCCGGCGGCGAAGACCGCGATGGCCTCAGGCGGGCCGATCAGGGCTGCACCGCGCTCAGGGCGACACCGCCCGCGCCGCCCAGCGCGCATGCCGGTACTCGACCTGCAGCGGCACCCCGAAGCACTTGGACAGGTTGCGCTCGGTGAACACCTCGGCCAGCGGCCCGGACGCCAGCACCGACCCCCGGCGCAGCAGCATGGCGTGGGTGAAGCCGTCCGGCACTTCTTCGACGTGGTGGGTGACCAGCACCATCATCGGGGCCTTGGCGTCCCGGGCCAGGGTGGAAAGCCGCCGCACCAGGTCTTCGCGGCCGCCCAGGTCGAGCCCGGCCGCGGGCTCGTCCAGCAGCAGCAGTTCCGGGTCGGGCATGAGGGCCCGGGCGATCTGCACCCGCTTGCGCTCGCCCTCGGACAGGGTGGCGAACCGGCGCCGGATCAGGTGCGCGCAGCCGAGGGCGTCGAGCAGTTCCACGGCCCGGGTCACGTCGGACGACTCATACTCCTCCTTCCACCGCCCGAGGATGGCGTAGGAGGCGGTGAGCACGAGGTCGATGACCTTCTCGGCCGGGGGTACCTTTTCGGCCAGCGCGGCGCTGGCCATGCCGATCCGCGGCCGCAGGTCGAACACGTCGACCTCACCCAGCCGCTCGCCCAGCACCTCGACCGTGCCCTCGGTGGGGAACAGCGTGGTCGCGGCCACCTGGAGCAGGGTGGTCTTGCCCGCCCCGTTGGGGCCGATGAGGATCCAGCGTTCGTCCTCGTGGGCGGTCCAGTCGATGTTGCGCAGCAGCATCGACGTCTCCCGCCGGACCCCAACGCCGCGCAACCGCAACACCTCGTCGGACATTCAGTCCCTCCCTACGGCAAGCGCGGCGAGTTCCTACGCAACGTGGCCAGCAAGCCAGCGTCCAGACCCGAACCTACGCTAAGACGCCGCGGCCGGCCCACCCGAACCGGGACCCGCTCCGTGTGCGGTCCGTCTCGCTGACGGTTCGATGACGGATCCGGCTTTGCCCGTGGATTTTTGTCCGGTTTCGGACGCTAGATCCGGATTTAAATAAAAGTTAGGTCTCACATCCGCATGGAATACGACGCCTTACCTCAATACCGGGTGAGGGGGTCGATAAGCTGACCGGCGCCTGACAGAGCGCTTCTCGCGGTAAGGGGAAGGGCGTCACAGCTTCCGGGCGTATCACCCTGCGCGACGGTATGCCTGGAAGACGCTGATGTGTCGTGAGTTCGCGTACGTAGTCGGCTACTCATTCCGTGTTGCGCCACCGGCCGTGCTGCCGGGCCGCTGGACCACACGGGGCGAATGCCACCGGAATAAGCAGACAGAAAAGGAGCGGGAGTAAATGAACTTCCTGTCCAACCGTCCTCGCAAGCTGATGGCCACCGCCGCGCTCAGCGTCCCGCTTCTGGCCGCGGGCTCGACGGTGATGTTCAGCACTGCAGCATCGGCGTCCGTGAGCTGTGACCACGGCTGCCCGGGCTCTGGCGGCACCCCGACCGCGAGCCCCAGCCCCACCTGCACCTGCATGAACCACACGACCCCGCCGACCACCCCGCCCCCCACCACCACCCCGCCGACCACGCCGGGCAGCCCGACTCCGAGTGTGGTGCCGACCGTGGTCCCGACCGGGGCCACCACGGCTCCGGCTCCGGCCGGCTCGGTCACCCCGATCGCGACCACCAGCCCGTCCGCGGGCGTGCTCCCGGCCGGTGGCGCCGGCACCGGTGGCGGCGGCAGCACCAAGGGCGGCAGTGACGCCCCGCTGGCCGCGGGTGGCGCGGCCGCGGCCGTGGCCGCGGGTGGCATCGGCTTCCTCGCCTACCGCCGCTTCCGCAAGGCCGGGGCGTCCGCCTGACGTTCGGTTCGCGGTGACACCGCCAGCCACGCTGGCTTAGGCCCGGTAGGGGCTCCGGAGCAGGGACCGGAGCCCCTACCGGGTCGTCGCATGTCCGGCATTAGACGAAATCAGCAGCTCCGAGCCAATCCGGAGGGTTAGCCTGGGTCCGCCGGCCTGTCACGCGAGAGAACCGGTGTGAGCTGCTTTGACGCCGTGCCAGTTGTTATCTCGGAACGGGAGCCTTGATGTCCAGCGGTCGCCACCGGCGCAATCCAGCCCCGGATGAGCAGCCCTGGCTTGACCAGGAAGGCCTGGACCAGCCCCGGCCCGAGCAGTCCCGCGCGGAGCAGTCCCGCGCGGAGCAGTCCCACGCGGAGCAGCTCCGCCGCAGGCACGCCAGGGACGAGGCCGCCCCAGATCTCCCCGCCTGGCGCGACCCGGCCCCGCCCGCGCAGCCCTGGTCCGACTGGGACCAACCCCGCCAGCCTGGGTACGACCAGCCTGCGCCCCAGCCGTCCCGGCCCGCCCCGGCCCCGGCACCGCAGGCCCTGGACCAGACCTCCCTGGACCTCCCCGCCTGGCAATCCCCGTTCCGGCGTGACCCGGCCCCGCCGGCCCCGGCCGAGACGTCCACCAATCTCCCGGCTTGGCGCAACCCAGTCCAGCATGAGCGGGCGGCACCCACCCCCGCCCCCGACGAGACCTCGACCGACCTCCCGGCCTGGCGCGACCCAGCCCGGCCCGGGCCGCCGCGGCGCCCCCCGGCGGCGGACGAGACGTCTCTTGACCTGCCGGCCTGGGGTAAGGCGGCGCCGCCGCGGCCCGCCGCCGACGAGACTTCCCTGGACCTGCCCGCCTGGCGTGAGCCAGCCCCGCGGGCCCCGGCCCCGGACGAGACCTCCATCGATCTGATCCCGGCCGAGACCGCGGTCGATCTGCCCGTCCTGAACGGGCGGGGACGTCGGCGGTCGGCCGCCGACGAGACGGTCGTGGACCTGCCCGCCTGGGATGACCGGCCCCGGCGGCCCCGGGCTCGGGCCGAGGCCCGGACCGGGCCGCCCGGCCACCCCCGGAACCGGAAGACCCGCGGCAGCCGGGGCCCCCTGCGCCTGATGATCGCGGCCGCGACGGTGGTCGTGATCGGCATCGGCGTCTCGGTCTACGGCCTGACCACCAAGACCACGGTGGCCGGGGCCCAGTACACGCCGCCCACGGTGGGCAGTTCCGTCCCCAACGCCAAGCCCGACCCGGCCGCGCTGGCCCTGAGCCGGTCGACCCCGGTGAAGATCCAGATCCCGTCCATCGGGGTGTCGGCCCCGATCGAGGGGGTCGGCCTGCTCACCAACGGTGAGGTGCAGACGCCGCCGCTGACCGTGCACAACCTCACCGGCTGGTACAAGTACGGGCCGACCCCGGGCGAGGACGGCGCCTCGGTCATCCTCGGCCACGTGGATGACTACCAGGGACTTTCGGTCTTCTACTACCTGAAGGACCTGGCCAAGGGCGACCAGATCGGCGTGACCCTGGCCGACGGGATCACGGCCAACTTCGTGGTCGACGGCCTGCAGAAGGCGTCCAAGGACGACTTCCCGACCCAGCAGGTCTACGGCAAGATCGGCTACCCCGGGCTGCGCCTGATCACCTGCGGAGGGTCGTTCGACAGCGCCACCGGGCACTACGACGACAACATCATCGTCTACGCCCACCTGGTCCACAGCGCGACCACGTAACGTCCGCCGCGCCCGATCGTCAGCGGCCGCCGCCGTCCTCGGCGTGCCGGACGGCGTAGAGCGCGGCCTGGGTGCGGTCCTGCACCCCGAGCTTGGCCAGCACCGAGCTGACGTGAGTTTTCACGGTCTTCTCGGACACCCGCAACTGCCGGGCGATCTCCCGGTTGGAACGCCCGCGGGCGATCTCCTCCAGCACCTCGCGCTCCCGGGCGGTGAGCGCGGCCAGCCCGCCCCGACCCGGCGGGCCGCCCGCTCCCCAGCCGCCCGCCATGACCGCCCCCGGGATCAAGGTGCCCGCCGCCGACGGCGCCAGCAGCAGGTTGCCGTCGTTGACGGCCCGGATGGCGCGGATCAGCGCGTCCGGGTCCACGTCCTTGTACAGGAAGCCGGACGCTCCCGCCTGGACCGCCCGGGTGACCTGCGCCGGGTCGTTCCCGCTGGTCAGGACCAGGACCCGGGAGCCGATGGCACGGGCCCGCAGCTCGGCCAGGACCGCGATGCCGTCCAGGCCCGGCAGCTTCAGGTCGAGCAGGATCACGTCCGGGTTCAGCTGGGCGGCCAGGTCCAGGGCCTCGCGGCCGTCCGCGGCCTCGCCGGTCACCTCGATGCCCTCGTGCACTTCGAGCAGTACGCGCAGGCCCTGGCGGACGACCGGGTGGTCGTCCACGATCAGCACGGTCAGCTGGTCAGCCACGGGCCACCTCGGTCCGGGCCGGATGGCGGCGCAGCGGCACGGCCAGCCGGACCGTGGTGCCCGCCCCCGGAGCGGAGCGGATGGTCAGCGTGCCACCCGCCGCCTCGGCCCGGCCCCGCATCGAAGCCAGTCCCAGGCCGCCGGGGATGCCGGGAGCCGCGGGAGCGTCCGGGGCGAACCCGCAGCCGTCGTCGGCCACCTCCAGGATGACCCGGCGCGGGCTGCGGGCCAGCGACATCGCGACCTCGCGGGCCCCGGCGTGCCGGAGCGCGTTGTGCAGTGCCTCCTGGGCCACCCGGTACAGGGCCGCCTCCTGCTCTTCCTCCAGCACCGGCAGGTCGGCGGCGCAGAACCGGACCGTGACCCCGTGGGCCCGGCCGGCCAGCACCGCGTACCGGCGCAGCGACTCGGCCAGTCCGGCCTCGCCCAGCTCGGGCGGGGCCAGCCCGTCGATGACCGCCCGCAGCTCGGCGTGCGCGTCCGCGCCCAGCTGGGCGACGGCCTCCATCTCGGCCGCGGCCCGGGCCGGGTCCCGGCTGGCCAGCACCGCGGCCGCCCGGGCCCGGGCCCGCAGGCTGAACAGCTTCTGTGACACCGCGTCGTGCAGGTCACGGGCCAGCCGGGCCCGTTCCTCCAGCACCGACAGCTCCCGGCTGCGTTCGGACAGCCGGGCGTTGGTCAGTGCGATCGCGGCGTGCGCGGCGAACAGCGACAGCAGTTCCTGGTCCCGGGCGGTGAACTCGGTCCCGTCCCCGCCGGGCCCGGCGCCCGGGACCACCTTGTTGGCCGCGAAGATGATGGCCAGCACCTCGCCGCCGTCCTTGACCGGGACGCCGAGGAAGCCGGACAGGTCGGGGTGGGCGGCCGGCCAGCCGCCCTCGAAGCGCGGGTCGGTGCGGATGTCGGCCAGCCGTTCGGGCTGGGCGTCGCGCAGCAGCACGCCCAGCATGCCGTGCTGGCGCGGCAGCGGCCCGATCGCCCGCCACTGCCGGGCGGACACACCGTCCACCACGAACTCGGCGAACGACCCGTTGCTGTCGGGCACGCCGAGCGCGGCGTAGCGGGCACCGACCAGGGAGCGGGCCGACCGCACGATGACCTGGAGGACGTCGTGCACGTCAAGTTGCCGCGCGACCGACAGCACGACCTGGCTGACCCGGTACAGCTCATCGAGCCCGCGGGCACCGTCGGCCCGCGGTTCGGGTTCCCGGGCGCCCTCGGCCTGCGGCACCGGTTCTGCGGTCACGGCCCGACGTTACCCGTGGCGCCCCCGGCTGCGCATCAGCCAGCGGTCCTACGACCATAGGCCCAGGTCCAGCCGGTCGGCGGCCCGATGTGCCCGGCGCCGGGCGCGCCTAGCGTTCAGGACATGGACTCCTACGAAGCCATCACCGGAACCAGCCCCGTGAGCCGCTCGCGGGCCGCGATCGTCACCGGCGCCTCCCGCGGTCTCGGCCGCGCGCTGGCCACCGGACTGGCCGCGGCCGGCTACCCGCTCGTGATCGACGCCCGCGACGGCACCGAACTGGAGACGGCGCGAGCCGCCATCCAGGCCGCGGGCGGCGGCACCAGCGTGACCGCCATCCCGGGCGACGTGCGCGACGAAGCCCATCAGGCCGCCCTGGTCCAGGCCGCGGACCGCCTCGGCGGCGCGTATCTGCTGGTCAACAACGCTGGCACGCTGGGCGCCAGCCCGCTTCCGGCGCTGGCCAGCTACCCGCTGGACGAACTGCGGGCCGCGTTCGAGGCCAACGTGGTCGCGCCGGTCGCGCTGGCCCAGGCCCTGCTGCCGTCGCTGCGACGGCACGGCGGGGCGATCCTGAACATCACCTCCGACGCCGCCGTCGAGGCCTACACCGGCTGGGGCGGCTACGGCGCGGTCAAGGCCGCGCTGGAGCAGGCGTCGAACGTGCTGGCGGCCGAGGAGAACGCGGTCCGCGTCTGGTGGGTCGACCCCGGTGACCTGCGTACCCGCATGCACCAGCAGGCGTTCCCGGGCGAGGACATCTCCGACCGGCCGCGGCCCGAGGAGGTCGTCCCCGGCTTCCTGCGGCTGATCGAAGGCCGCCTGCCCAGCGGGCGCTACCGCGCCCCGGAACTGCTGCCGGGCCTGCCCGCCGGGACCGGCGCCGGAGCCTAGGAGACCATCATGATGATCGACTTCACCCTGCCGCCGGAACTGGAGGCCCACGACCCGCCGGAAGCCCGGGGCACGCCCCGGGACGGGGTCCGGCTGCTGGTCAGCCAGGGCACCACCGGCGAGATCAGCCACCATCGCTTCGGCGACCTGCCCAGCCTGCTGCGGCCCGGCGACCTGATCGTGGTCAACACCTCGGGCACGCTGCCCGCAGAGGTCGTCGCGGTCCTGGCCGGCCCCGGCCAGCCCCGGCTGGCGGTGCACTTCTCCACCGCCTGGCCGGACGGCGGCTGGCTGGTCGAGCTGCGCTCGATCACCGGCCCGGCCACCGTCCCGTACCCGGGCGGCGAGCCCGGGGACACGATCGCCCTGCCAGCCGGAGCCCGGCTGACGCTGGACGACCGGGTCACCGGCCGCCTGTGGCGGGCCCGGCTGAACACCGCCGTGGTGCCGTACCTACTGCGGCACGGGGTGCCGATCCGGTACTCCTACGTGCGGCGGGAGTGGCCGCTGGACGCCTACCAGACGGTGTTCGCGACCCGGCCGGGAAGCGCCGAGATGCCCAGCGCCAGCCGGCCGTTCTCCCCCGCGGTGGTGACCCGGCTGGTCGCCCGGGGGATCACGTTCGCCCCGCTGACCCTGGACACCGGAGTCTCCTCGCTGGAAGGCGACGAGGAACCGTACCCGGAGCCGTTCGACGTTCCGCCCGCCACCGCCCGCCTGGTCAACCTGACCCGGCGCACCGGCGGCCGGGTCATCGCGGCCGGCACCACCGTGGTCCGCGCCCTGGAAACCGCGGCCCGGGCCGAGCCGGCCGGCGACGGCATGGTCGCGGCGGCGGCCGGCTACACCAGCCACATCGTCACCCCCGACATCCCCCTGCTGGCCGTCGACGGCCTGCTGACCGGCCTGCACGAGCCGCGCTCGTCGCACCTCCGCATGCTGGCCGCCTTCGCCAGCGAGCACAGCCTGCACCGCTGCTACCAGGAGGCCATCGCCCACCGCTACCTTTGGCACGAGTTCGGCGACGTCCACCTCCTCCTCCCCTGACCAGCCCGGCCGCCGGGAGGCGCTGTAGCCCTGCGCCCACCGAGGCATCTGCGCTCAACGGGGCCCTTGCGTCCACCGAGGCACCGACGGCGGCACCAGGCCCGCCGAGGATGGATCCCGCCCCGCTGGGCAAACGGCTCGTGAAACTTTTCACAACCTGGGGGTGCCATCGGGGCGGGACGCCGGGTCTCGGGGTGGCGGAGCAGCCGAGCCGGGTAGCGTTGCTGGCGCGATGAATGCCACGCGTACGACGCTGCTGATCACCCTGACCGGGCGGGACCGGCCCGGGGTCACCTCCCGCCTGTTCGGCGCCCTGTCCGGGCACGAACTGAGCGTGCTGGACATCGAGCAGGTGGTCATCCGCGGCCACCTGGTGCTCGGTGTGCTGTGCGCGTCGGCCGGCCCGCCGGACCTGACCGCCATCCACCGGAAGATCAGTGCCCTGGCCGCCGACCTCGGGCTGGACGCGGAGATCACCACCGGCTCCTCGGACCCGCCGGGGCGGCGCGGCCGGCTGCACGTCTCGCTGCTGGGCAGCCCGCTGTCCCCGGCCGCGATCAACGCCATCACCGGCCGGATCGCGGCCAGCGGGGCCAACATCGACCGGATCACCCGGCTGGCCCAGGATCCGGTGACCTGCCTGGAGCTGGACGTGTCCGGGGCCGACCCGGCCACGCTGCGGTCCGAGCTGTCCCGGGAGGCGGCCCAGCAGCACGTGGACGTGGCCGTCCAGCGCGGCGGGCTCCAGCGGCGGGCCATGCGGCTGATCGTGATGGACGTGGACTCCACGCTCATCCAGGACGAGGTCATCGACCTGCTGGCCGACCGGGCCGGCTGCGCGGCCGAGGTGGCCAAGGTCACCGAGGCCACCATGCGCGGCGAGCTGGACTTCGAGGCGTCGCTGCGGGAGCGGGTGGCCCTGCTGGCCGGGCTGAGCGACAGCGTGCTGACCGACGTGCGGCACGCGCTGCGGCTCACCCCCGGGGCGCGCACGCTGATCCGGACGCTGAAGCGGCTGGGCTACCGGTGCGGGATCGTTAGCGGGGGGTTCACCCAGATCATCGACCCGCTGGCCGCCGAGCTGGGCATCGACTACGTGGCGGCCAACGTGCTGGAGACCGCGGACGGCAAGCTGACCGGCCGGGTGTCCGGGCCGGTCATCGACCGGGCCGGCAAGGCGGCCGCGCTGGGCCGGTTCGCCGACCTGGCCGGGGTGCCGCTCAGCCAGACGGTCGCGGTCGGGGACGGCGCCAACGACCTGGACATGATCGCGGCCGCCGGGCTGGGCGTGGCCTTCAACGCCAAGCCGGTGGTCCGGGACGCGGCCGACACCGCGCTGAGCCTGCCCTACCTGGACACCGTGCTGTACCTGCTCGGCATCTCCAGCGACGAGGTGGAAGCCGCCGACACCGAGCCCCCGGCCTGAGCGGAGGCCGGACCCGCCCGGCGAAGGGGCGGGCCAGCGCCGTCCGGCACTGACCCGCCCCTTCCGCGGTGCTCGCGATCAGGTGTCGGAGCTGGGCGCCTTCGGCGTGGCCGTCTAAGCACCGTGACCGTTGACGTTCTCCGCCGTGGCCGGCACCTCCGCCGTGGCCGGCACCTCTGACGTAGCCGGCACCTCCGCCGCGGCCGGGACCTGCGGGGTGACGGCCTCGGGGGCCGGCGAAGCCGGAGTGCCTGCGGTGTCCCGGGCGGGGGTGACCGCGTCGGCCGAGCCGGCCACCTCGGTGCTGGCTCCGTCGCCCGCGTCCATCCCGGACCCGCGGCGCTTGGAGAACAGGATCGCGCCGACGATGATGACCACGGCGGCCAGCGCGATCCCGACCCGCAGGCCGGTGTTGTCGCTGTACTTGACCACGCTGGTCGCGATCAGCAGCGAGACCAGGTTCATCACCTTCAGCAGCGGGTTGATGGCCGGGCCCGCGGTGTCCTTGAACGGGTCGCCGACCGTGTCGCCGATGATGGTGGCCTCGTGGGCCTCGGAGCCCTTGCCGCCGTAGTTGCCGTCCTCGACCAGCTTCTTGGCGTTGTCCCAGGCCCCACCGGAGTTGGCCAGGAACACCGCCATCAGCACACCCGAGGCGATCGCGCCGGCCAGCAGCGAGCCGAGCGGGGCGTAGCCGAGCGCGAACCCGACCGCGATCGGGGTCAGCACGGCCAGCAGGCCGGGGGTGGCCAGCTCCCGCAGCGAGTCCCGGGTGCAGATGTCGACCACGCGGCCGTACTCCGGGGTCTCGGTGTAGTCCATGATCCCCGGGTGCTCGCGGAACTGCTTGCG
>DASXMW010000027.1:0-31579 GCA_036495425.1 Streptosporangiaceae bacterium
CATCGCGGTGGTGCCGGTCATGCTGGTCGCCACGTTGGTCACCTTGGTGCCGTGCGACAGCCACCACACGTTGAGCTTCCCGCTGGCCGAACGGACCAGCACGAACTTCGTGGTGGCCAGGATTACGCGGCCACGCTCGAAGGCCAGCATGCTGTGGCTGTGCCACATCTGCGTCATGTGATTGCTATTACTCAGGTGCGAGAACATCGTCATCGCTCGGCTTTGCGACCACGAGTAATCACTGAGTCCGGCATTGAGCACATTTCCCTGGTTGGACCAGTTCGAATAACTGCTGTTGTAACCAGCCGATTCGACCTTGGTTGCGCTGGGGTGGCTCGTGGTGGCCATCGCCACCGCGCCGATCGCGCCCCCGCCGACCACGACCGCGGTCGCGATGCCGATACGCATCTTGAGTTTGCTGCCCCGGCGGCCAGCCGGATGGCGCTGATTGCGGCCTATCATCCCTGCCTCCTTGCCTGAGACCCGCGTCCGCCACGCTGGCCCGTCGACTTCGCTTTCCGGTGACTTGCCGGGCGGCCGAGGAACGGCTCGTCCTTGTTCATGGCAGTCAGCGTGCACCGGAATCGCGGGTGCCGTCGTATGTCCAGGGCTCCTGTAAGCGGTCTGTTCGAGAGTTCACATTTCGCTTACGTCTATTAGCGGAAGCTGCGGTGGGCGATCGGCTAAAATGCTTAAGAACATCTTTCGTAAGAAATCCGTTCCGAAATTCACATTTTTAAAGGTAGGCGTTCCCGGCGGGCTTTCAGCCGCCGGGAACGCCTCGCTCCGGGCCAGGTCAGCTGGAACTGGTGCCCGCCGGTGAGGACGGCGCCGCCGAGGGCGTGCTGCCGGACCCCGAGGCCTTGGGCTTGGCCACGATGACGACCCGGGCGTCGCGGCTGCCAGCGGTGACCGGCCCGGCCACCAGGACGTGCTCGCCGCTGGCCAGGTCCGATCGGCTGCCCTTCTGCCCCGCCTGGCGCACGGTCGTGTTCGACACGTAGTTCCAGGTCATGGTGGTGCCGTTGGCCGCCTTGACCACCAGATTGCTGCCGGCCGAGGTCACGGTGCCGCGCTCGAACGCCAGCGTCCGGGTGCTGCCGTCCTTCCCGCGGAAGGATGCCTGGCCGTACATGCCGCCCAGCCGGCGGAGCCGGGCCAGGGCGGCGGCCCGGTGGGCTTTGGCCGCCGGGGTGGTCGCGGCCGGGCCGGTCGTGCTGCTCATGGCCGCGTTGAGGGTGGCCGCGGTGGCCGACGAGCCGGACGAGGCGCTGGACAGGGCCGCCCCCGTCAGCGCCCCGCCCACGCCGATCAGCGCGGCCATGACCAGACCCACCGTCACGTACACGGACTTGCGGCGGCGGGCGAAGGACTGAGTCAGTGCGTTCATACCGGCGAGTGTCAGCGGTCAGCCTGGGACACCAGTCGGCGCTTCCTGGGAACAGCCTGGGAACACGACGGGCATTCCCTGATAGCGCGGCTGCTGGTGCTGAGGTTACTGACCGGGGAACGGGTCGCGGCGCCGGCGGAAATGACCGGGCCGCCCCGGGCCCAGCCGTTCCCTGATCTTGTCCACGATCTGGCCGCGAGCCAGGTCGCGGGCCAGCACGCAGGCCGATTTCACGCCGCGGGCGGTGCTGGCGCCGTGGGCGATGACCACCGTCCCGCCCAGCCCGAGCAGGGCGGCGCCACCGTAGGTCTCGGAGTCCAGCCGCTCGGCCAGCTCGCGGAAGGCCCGGCGCTGGAGCACGGCCCCGACCCGGGCGGCCCGGTTCGCGGTCACCGCGTCCCGCAGCTGCGCAGCGGCGAAGCGGACCGAGCCCTCCAGCGTCTTCAGGGCCACGTTCCCGGTAAACCCGTCGGTGACGATCACGTCGACCTTGCCCGCCATCAGGTCGCCGCCCTCGATGTTGCCCACGAAGCTCAGCGGCGACATCCCGTGGGGCGGCTCCCCGGCCAGCAGCTGGTGGGCGTCCCGGGTCAGCTTGTTGCCCTTGCCCGGTTCGGCCCCGATCGTCAGCAGGCCCACCCGGGGTGCCTGGATGCCCAGCGTGACCTGCGCGTAGGCCACACCCAGCTGGGCGAACTGGACGAGCATCTCGGGGTTCGGGTCGGCGGTGGCGCCGACGTCGATGAGCACGGTGGGGCGGGGCCGGGTGGGCAGCACGGCGGCCAGGGCGGGCCGCACCCCGCCCGCCAGCGGCCGCAGCCGCAGCCGGGCCGTGGTCAGGATCCCCCCGGTCGACCCGGCCGACACCACCGCCGCCGCCTGCCCGCGCCGGACCAGCTGGCAGGCCACCGCGATGCTGGTCCGCGGCCGGCGCCGGATGGCCAGCGCGCCCTCGTCCATGCCCAGCACATCCTCGGCGGCGGCGATGGGAATCTGCTCGGGCGAGACGCTGTGCGTGGCCAGCTCGGCCAGCAGCGGGCCCGGCTGGCCGGCCAGGATGACCTGGATACCGAAGTCCCGGTGGGCCGCGACCGCGCCCGCTACGATCTCGGCCGGGGCATGGTCGCCACCCATGGCGTCGACCGCCATGGTGAGACCGGGGCCCGCCGGGATCACGTCGGCCACGGCACCTCTCTTCGCGCGTGTTGTAGCCGCTCCGCCATGGCCCGGCCGTATCATTCTCTGCGGCATCTGACCCTACCGGCTGTCTTCCCGCAGTCGACATGACGGCTACGGTCTGGGGCCACGGGGAGCCGGTCATGGCCGGCACGGGGCGTTTTCACGGCAACCATTCGGCGTTCGCGTACGTCAGAGAAGGTGCCGCCGACTGATCATCAGTAAAGGAGCTGCATGACTTCAGTCCAGCAGATCATCCCGGTCCAGCCGGGGCCGCAGGCGGAGGGCCGCCGGTTCCGCGCGTACACGGCCAAGCACCTGGACACGCTCACCGAGCGGGCCGGTCTGCCCCCGGCGACACGGCTGGCCGTGCGTGCTGTCGCCACGGTCCTGCCGTTCCGGACCAACACCTACGTGACCGAGCAGCTGATCGACTGGGCCAGCGCCCCGGACGATCCGATCTACCGGCTCGTGTTCCCGCAGCCCGACATGCTGCCCGCCGATGACGTGGCCCGGCTGTCGGCCGCGATCGCCGCCGGCGGACCGGACGAGGTGCGCCGCCTGGCCCATGAGGTGCGGATGCGGCTGAACCCGCATCCGGCCGGCCAGCTGGCGCTCAACACCCCGGCCCTGGACGACGAGCCCCTGCCCGGCCTGCAGCACAAGTACCCGGAGACGGTGCTGTACTTCCCGCGGCAGGGCCAGACCTGCCACGCCTACTGCACCTACTGCTTCCGGTGGGCCCAGTTCGTGGACGAGCCGGACCTCAAGATGGCCTCCGACAACATCGGCACGCTGGTCGGCTACTTGCGGGCCCACCCCGAGGTGACCAGCGTCCTGCTTACCGGCGGCGATCCGATGATCATGGGCGAGACCGTGCTCCGGCGCTACCTGGAACCGCTGCTGGACCCGGCGCTGGACCAGCTGGAGTCGATCCGGATCGGGACCAAATCACTGGCCTACTGGCCACAGCGGTTCGTCACCGACCCGGACGCGGACGGCACCCTCCGGCTGTTCGAAGAGGTCCGCGCGGCCGGCCGCAACCTCGCGTTCATGGCCCACTTCTCCCATCCGCGCGAACTCGAGCCGCCGGCCGTGGCCGAGGCCGTGCGCCGGATCCGGGACGCCGGGGCGGTCATCCGCACCCAGGCACCGCTGATCCGCACCATCAACGACGATCCGACCATCTGGTCGCGGATGTGGCGGACCCAGGCCCGGATGGGCATGGTGCCGTACTACATGTTCGTCGAACGGGACACCGGCCCGCAGGACTACTTTGCGGTGCCGCTGGCCCGGGGGCACGAGATCTTCCGCGACGCCTACTCGGCGGTGTCCGGCCTGTGCCGGACGGTCCGGGGACCGTCCATGTCGGCCACGCCCGGCAAGGTCTGCGTGGACGGGGTGGCCGAGGTCGGCGGGCAGCAGGTGTTCGTGCTGCACCTGATCCAGGCCCGGCAGCCGGAACTGGTCGGGCGGCCGTTCTTCGCGCACTACGACCCGTCGGCCAAGTGGCTGTCGGATCTGCGGCCGGCCTTCGCCGAGCAGTTCCCGTGGGCTCCAATATCCTCCGTTCCATGGAACTGAACGCAGTCACGGCAATCGTGTCCGGCGGTGCGAGCGGCCTCGGTGAGGCCACCGCCCGCGACCTGGCCGCGGCCGGCGCCCACGTGGTGGTGGCCGACCTGAACGAAGACCGCGGCAAGGCCATCGCCGAGGAGATCGGCGGCCAGTTCGCCCGGACGGACGTATCCGACGAGGCCTCGGTCCAGGCAGCGGTGGACGCGGCCGCGGCCAGCGGCCACCCGCTGCGGGTGGCGGTGAGCTGCGCGGGCATCGGCTACGCGCAGCGCACCGTCGGCCGCGACGGGAGCCCGCACGACCTGGGCTCCTACCAGAAGGTCATCGCGGTCAACCTGGTTGGGACGTTCAACCTGATGCGGCTGGCGGCGGCGGCTATGGCGCGCACCGAGCCCGCCGACGATGACGGCCAGCGGGGCGTGATCGTCAACACGTCCTCGGTGGCCGGGCTCGAAGGCCAGACCGGCCAGATCGCCTACTCGGCGTCCAAAGGCGGCATCATCGGCATGACCCTGCCGGCCGCCCGGGACCTGGGCGTCATCGGAGTCCGGGTCAACACGATCTGCCCGGGCATCATCGACACCCCGATCTACGGATCGATCTCGGCGGATCCGGCCGAGGCCGAGGCGTTCAAGGCCAAGCTGGCCGCCCCGGTGGTGTTCCCCAAGCGGATGGGCCGCCCGGCCGAGTTCGGCCAGCTGGTCCGCTCGCTGATCGAAAACGACTACATGAATGCCGAAGTGATCCGCTTCGACGGCGGCATCCGCTTCCAGCCGAAGTAGGGATACAACCCGCGAGCCCGGGCCAGCAGGGCCCGGGCTCGCGAGCGCGGCCCCAGTGACGCGATTTTTTATTCACCGTGACCGGCCAGCAACGGCCGTACTCCGGTTCCCGCCCCGGCACCGGCCCGCTCATCCCGCACCGCCATCACTTCGGCCGGCCCCTGCCACGAACTCCCGGCGAGGCGCGGAGTGCGCGTGGGGCCGGGCTGCGGGGGCGGCGCAGCGAACCGGGCCGGAGGATCGGTGAGTGGCCGGTGGTGCGGCGAGAACCGCAACGCGGGTTCCCGGGGTCCCGGGGTCCCGGGGCAATGCCGCTCAGCTTGAGCTGGTCGTGACGTGCCGGTAGCCGGGGCGGGGCCGGCCGATCCCGCCCCGCGGGCCCGCCTGTGGCCCGTGGCACCTGAGGCCAGACCGAACTCGGGCCGGACACAGGGCCACGTACTCAGGCGTCACCGTGACCCCCAGCCACAGCCTCCGGGCTGAGTGTCCTTATGTACGCACTGATCCCTTTGCCGACACTCTGGTGTACGCAAAGGGATCAATGCGTACATTGCGGCAGTCGGCCAAACGTGAGCACAGACCTCCCGCGCGCCGTCGGCCACACCAGCCCCACCGCCGGGCCCAGCCCCACCGCCGGGCCCAGCCCCACCGCCGGGCCGAGGGTGGCGAGCTGGCCACCCGGCGCGGGAACCCGGGCCGTCCCAGCCGCCCGGCAAGAAGCCCGGGCCGCCACGGCCCAGCCCACCCCCGGGCGGTTCTGCTAGCTGAGCTGCTCCCGAATGCGGCGGCGGCCGCGGTGCAGGCGGGACATGACGGTGCCGATGGGGGTGCCCATCATCTCGGCGATCTCGCGGTAGGGGTAGCCCTCGATGTCGGCCAGGTACACGGCGGTGCGGAACTCGTTGGGCAGGTCGCGCAGGGCGCGCAGCAGGTCCGAGTCGGTGATCCGCTCCAGCGCCTCGGCCTCGGCGGACGGGGACGGGGACGTGAGCCGGTCGGCGGACATCTGCCAGTCCTGCAGGTCGCCGCCCAGGGCCTGCTGCGGCTCGCGCTTCCGCTTCCGGTAGACGTTGATGAACGTCGTGGTCAGGATGCGGTTCAGCCAGGCCCGGAGGTTGGTGCCGGTCTGGAACTGGTGGAAGGCGGCGTAGGCCTTGGCCGAGGTCTCCTGGACCAGATCCTCGGCGTCGGTGGGGTTGCGGGTCATGCGCAAGGCCGCCGGATAGAGGTGGCCAAGCTGAGGCACGACATCACGCTCGAACCGGGTGCGGCTCTCTTCCGCCTCGTCACTTGCGCTCATGGTGTTCTCCGGGCTTGTCGTTGCTACCAACTAGTAGACGTTTGAGAAGGCCGGATGGCTCGCCAATGTAACGGAAATCACAAACGTCTACGATCTTGCGGGCGCGTTACATCTGAGTACCCCGGCTTGGCCCCTACTGTCCAGCTAGTTTTCGTTCATGCCAAGAGCACGGAACGGTGTTTCGGGTCACCCAGCCGAACCGTGTTCAGGGTCGCGCACCAGCCTTAGAACAAAAAAGGGCACACCGCACCTGCGAGAGGCGTCAAATCCAGCCGTGGTACCACATGCGGGACAGCCAGGCGCTGTAGGGAATGACCTTGCCGGCCAGGATCGGATACAGGTACACGAAGTTCAGCAGCACGACCAGCAGGTAGGCGCCCGTGACCGCGGCGCCGATGGACCGGCGGGCCACGCTGCCACGGGTCGCCCCGATGATCAGCCCGATACACAACACGATGGCCATGATCATGAACGGCTCGAATTCGAGCGCGTAGTAGTAGAACTTGGTCCGCGACACGAACGGGAACCAGGTCACCCAGCCGGTGAGCATGGCCAGGACGACCGCGCCGGCCCGCCAGTCCCGGTGCAGCAGCCACCAGAGGGCGCAGAAGACCAGGGCCGGGATGGCCGCCCACCAGATCGCCGGGGTGCCGATGGCCAGCACCTCCTGCGACCATCGCGGCCCGGTGTAGTTGGACGGGCACACCTGATGCGAGGTCGGGCTGGTGTAGCACTGGTAGGCGTACGCCACCGGGCGGGAGATGACGAGCCAGTCCCAGGGCTGCGATTCGTACGGGTGGTGGGTCTTCAGGCCCACGCCGAACTGGAGCATCTGGATGTGGTACTCGTACAGCGAGTACAGCGCGGACAGCACCGGCGTCCGCACGCCCTGGGTCGCCGCGTAGTGCCGGTCCCAGCCCAGGGACGAGGCGAACCAGCCGCTCCAGGAGGCGATGTACACCGCCAGCGGCACCAGGCCGAAGCTGACCGGCAGCCACTTGGCGTCCTTGACCAGCGCGCTGACCCAGAACCGGCCGATGCCCACGGCCCGCCGCGCGCCCACGTCCCAGGCGATGGCCAGGCCCGCGAACCCGACGATGTACCAGGCGCCGAACTGCTTGCTGGCGCAGGCGCAGCCCAGGAAGAACCCGGCCGCCACCCGCCACCAGTGGATGCCGATGCCGGGGCCGAGGCCGCTGGTGCCATTGGCCGTCACCGCCGCGGCCAGCCGGGCCCGGGACACGTCCCGGTCGATGACCAGACAGCCGAACGCGGCCAGAATGAAGAACATCAGGAAGATGTCCAGCAGGCCGGTCCGGCTCATCACGAACTCGAGGCCGTCCAGGGACATCAGCAGACCGGCGATGCAGCCGAGCAGGGTCGACCGGGTCAGCCGCCTGGTGATCCGGCAGATCAGCAGGATCGACAGCGTGCCGAACACCGCGGCGGAAAACCGCCAGCCCAGCGAGTTCAGGCCGTAGAGCCATTCACCCCCGGCGATCAGCCACTTACCCAGGGGCGGCTGGACCACATATTCGGGCGGCGTCTTGGGCATGAAGAAGTGCGTGCCGCCGGCCTGAATTATCGCGTTGGCCTTTTTGGCGGCGAACGTCTGAACCTCGACGCCGTACTGGAGATAGCTCCAGGCATCCTTGGCGTAATAGGTCTCGTCGAAGATCAGGGTGCGCGGAACCCGCAGCCGATCGAACCGCAGGTAACCGCCGAACGCGGTCACCAGCAGCGTCCCGATCCAGCCCCACAGGCGGTCCGAGGGCAGCGCCGGAACCAGCCGGTCGCGCAGAGCCTTCGAGCGGTCCGTGGACCGGCCGGCCGGACGGGTCTCGGCCTCGTCCGGCGTCTCAGGAGCCGATGCGCCGGCCTCGGCGCCGGCTTCGGTTGCCGCCATCGCTGCATATCGTACGGGATGGAAAGGCGGCGGTTGATGGGAAGCGAATGGGTGGCATAGGGGCAATTCCGGGCGATGAACCAGCCGCGGGCACGCTGATGCTCGCGGCCACGCCCATCGGCCGCCCGGAGGACGCGTCGGCCCGGCTGGTGGCGGCGCTGGCCTCCGCGCCGGTGATCGCCGCCGAGGACACCCTGCGGCTGCGGCGGCTGGCCGACCGGCTCGGGGTGGCCCCGGCCGGCCACATCGTCTCCTACTACGAAGGGGTCGAGGAGAAGCGCGCGCCGGGGCTGCTGGCCGACCTGCGGGCGGGCCGGGACGTGCTGCTGGTCACCGACGCAGGCATGCCCGGGGTGAGCGACCCGGGGTACCGGCTGACCGCGGCCGCCGTGGCCGAAGGCATCGAGGTCACCGTGCTGCCCGGGCCGTCCGCGGTGACCGCGGCGCTGGCGGTGTCCGGGCTGCCCAGCGACCGGTTCTGCTTCGAGGGGTTCCCGCCCCGGAGCAAGGGCGAGCGGGCCCGCCGGTTCGCCGAGCTGGCCGGTGAGCGGCGGACCATGGTGTTCTTCGAATCACGGCGGCGGATCGCGGCCACCCTCGGGGAGCTGGCGTCCGCGTTCGGCGGCGAACGGCGCGCGGTGGTGTGCCGCGAGCTGACCAAGACCCACGAGGAGATCCGCCGCGGCACCCTGAACGAGCTGGCCCAATGGGCGGCTGAAGGCGATCCGCTCGGTGAGATCACCATGGTGGTGGCGGGAGCGCCCGCCCGTACCATCGGCCCCGCCGACGTGGACGAGGCCGTGGCCGAGGTGTCGCGCCGGGTCGCCGGGGGCATGTCGCGGCGGGACGCGGTGGCGGCGGTGGCCGCCGAGGCGGCCCTGCCCCGGCGGCTCGTCTACGAGGCGGTGGTCTCGCCCTCCGACTCGGGCAGTTCCTGACCGTCTGGGCCGCTCACCGCGGGTGCGGGTGCGGGCGCGGCCACGGCTCCGCCCTTGCGGGTCTGCCGGGCCGCCGCCCTGGCCGTCAGCCAGTCACCCATCCTGGTGTCGGTGCCGAAGGCCATGGCCGCGGCCAGGCAGCCGAACGGCACCGCGGGCAGCACGTAACGGTAGTCGAACTCGGCGGTCATGGCCGGGGCCATGATCAGCCCCACCGATATCAGCCAGGGCACGGTGGCCGGGCCGCCCAGCCGCCGCCATTTCAGCCCCATGCCGACCAGGCCCACGGCCAGGATCGCGCCGTAGACCGAGCCGGGCAGCCAGATGTAGCGCTGCCAGACCCGCATGCCCCCGGCGAACGGCTCGACCACGTCGGTGAGCGGGTTGCCCCTTATGTAGTAGGCCACGTCGGAGTCGTAGGACCCCACGTGCCCGCGGGCCCAGGACGGTATCGGCAGCGACTTCCAGCCGAACAGGTACTCGTCGTAGGTGGCCGCGTTGGGGAACACGTACCGCCGCCACTCGAAGACCCGGATCGTGTCGTAGGCCACGATCTGCGCGTAGCCGAGCGGCTGGTGCAGGATCGCGCGCCTGGCGAAGTCCTCGCCCAGCTGGTTGGGCAGCGGCGAGAACTTCGACGGGGGGAAGCGGTTCAGCGGGGTCAGGCTGGCCCAGATGTAGGACTGCGACATCGGCCGCTTGTCCGGCGGGGTGGTGGTGCACAGCGACAGCTCGCTGGCCGGGATGGGCCCCATCTTCGAGCAGTCGGCAAAGGCCATGGTGCGCGAGTAGAGGAAGACGCCGGTGCTCTCGGTCATCCCGAACTGCCCGTACACCGAGTAGAACCAGGTGCAGTAGAGCAGCACCGGGGCCAGGCAGGCGACCAGCGCGCCGACCACCGACCGCCAGCCGATGCGGCGCAGGAGGATGTAGATGGCGAAGACCGGCAGCAGCGGGAGGGCGATCGACCGCACCGTCTCGGCGATGCCGAGGATGAACCCGATCAGGGTGCAGACCTTCCAGGACGGCTTGCGGTTCCACAGCAGCAGCGTGACGGCCAGCATGATCAGGAACTCGAATGGGACGTCGCTCAGGATCAGGTGCTCGAGCTGGATCTGGAAGCCATCGAAGAACACCGGGAAGGCGGCCAGGGTGGCGATCCACCGGGGAGCCCCGAAGCGGTGCCGGGCCAGCGCGTAGACCATCACGCCGACGGCCACGCCCATAAGGTGTTGCAAGATCGTTACAGCGGCGTAACTGTGCAGCGGCTCCAGCACCTTGAGGAAGATCGCGTACCCGGCCGGCCGGGTCACGTCCGGGTGCAGCCCGATCACGTCGCTCATATAGGTGAACGAGTCGTTGAACCAGGCCTGCCACTGGTAGCCGAGCTCGGTGTCGATCCGCAGCAGCAGCGCCCCGGTCAGCGCCAGCGAGAAGAACTTGTTGTCCATGATCCAGGCCCGCGCCTGGGCGCGCGTGAACAGGAACCTGGGCCGACGGCGCTCGCCGTCCCTGGCCATGTCCTGACCCCGGCGGAACGTACCGGGCCGGCGGAGGAGAAGTGCTCGCCGCGTGCCCGAGGCCGGTCCTGTCAACCCGGACCCCTCCTTGTAGTGTTCTAATGCGCTGTTGCACTAAGGCTTATTAACGCTTGGCCAAGTCTGCCCGCCCCGCAGCATTCTTTCGCCTACGGTATTACGGTGCAGCAGCGGTCCGGGATGGACGGCTGCCCGGGTCTGATGCCTTCCCACGCTACCTAAAGCACACCTCAGCGGGATGGTGAAACCGTGAGCAGTAAGGGAGATGACGTGGAACTGACCGTGGTCATGCCATGTCTGAACGAGGCTGAGACGGTCGCGACGTGCGTCCGCAAGGCCGTGACATTTCTGCATGAGCATGACATCGACGGCGAAGTGGTCGTCGCGGACAACGGCAGTACCGACGGCAGCCAGCAACTGGCCACGGACGCCGGCGCCCGGGTCGTGCCCATCTCGGAGAAGGGTTACGGCAACGCCCTGATGGGCGGGATCGTGGCCGCGCGGGGCGAATACGTCATCATGGGCGACGCCGACGACAGCTACGACTTCACCAACCTGATGCCGTTCATCGAGGAGCTGCGCAAGGGCGCGGACCTGGTGATGGGCAACCGCTTCAAGGGCGGGATCGAGCCGGGGGCCATGCCGCCGCTGCACCGCTACCTGGGCAACCCGGTGCTCAGCTTCATCGGCCGGCTGTTCTTCAGCAGCAAGATCGGCGACTTCCACTGCGGTCTGCGCGGGTTCCGCAAGGACAGCATCATGAAGCTCGGCCTGCAGGCCACCGGCATGGAGTTCGCCAGCGAGATCGTGGTCAAGGCCACCATCAACAAGCAGCGCATCACCGAGGTGCCGACCACGCTGGCCAAGGACGGCCGCAGCCGCCCGCCGCACCTGCACACCTGGCGGGACGGCTGGCGCCACCTGCGCTTCCTCATGCTGTTCAGCCCGCGCTGGCTGTTCCTGTACCCGGGCCTGGCCCTGCTGCTGCTCGGCATCGTGGTCGGCGCGGTGGTCATCCCGCGGCCGCTCAGCGTCGGTACGGTCACCTTCGACGTGGACACCCTGGTGGTGGCCTCGGCCATGGTGGTGATCGGCTTCCAGGCGGTGCTGTTCGCCTTGTTCACCCAGGTGTACGCCAGTGCCGAGGGCTTCCTGCCCGAACAGCAGCAGGTCCGCCGCATCCTGCGGACGCTCAGCCTGGAGCGGGGCCTGGTCGTCGGCGGCATCCTGTTCGTCGTCGGCATCGTCGGCCTGGCCTTCTCACTGTCCTACTGGGGCAGCGCCAGCTTCCACTCGCTGGACTACAACCACGCGCTGCGCCTGGTCGTCCCGTCGGTGACCGCCCTGATCGTCAGCTTCCAGATCATCCTGGGCACGTTCTTCCTGTCCATCCTGGGCATCCGGCACACCCGGCACCCGGCCATCGCCACGCTGGAGACCGGTGAGGAGGAGCGGGCGGCCGCTCCGGGCAAGGTGACCCGGACCAAGGCCGACGGCACCGGCACGGTCGGGGTGGACGCGGGCGCGCCGGCGGGCGGGACCGGAGTGCCCGCCCAGACGGCGGCGCCGGTGCCCGGCGACCAGCCCGCGGACCGGTCCGAGCGGGTCTAAAACCGCTCCAGAGCAGCCCACGGGTGGCTCTAGGCTTGAACCATGTCCTCGCCAACTCAGCCCGGCCGGCACATCCTGGCCGCTCCCGCCTGGCCGTACGCCAACGGCCCCCGTCATATCGGCCACGTCTCGGGGTTCGCGCTGCCCTGCGACATGTTCAGCCGGTACCAGCGGATGGCGGGCAGCCAGGTGCTGATGGTGAGCGGCACCGACGAGCACGGCACGCCGATCCAGGTCCAGGCCGACGCCGAGGGGGTGTCGGCCCGGGCCCTGGCGGACCGCTACAACCGGGTCATCGCCGAGGATCTGAGTGCCCTCGGCATGTCCTACGACCTGTTCACCCGGACCACCACCCGTAACCACTACGCGGTGGTCCAGGAGATCTTCTCGGGGCTGTACCGGAACGGCTACATCTTCCCCAAGGTCACCCTGGGCGCCAAGTCGCCGTCGACCGGGCGGACGCTGCCGGACCGGTACATCGAGGGCACCTGCCCGATCTGCGGGTACCCCAGTGCCCGCGGCGACCAGTGCGACAACTGCGGCAACCAGCTCGACCCGGTCGACCTGATCGAGCCGCGGTCCCGGATCAACGGGGAGACGCCGGAGTTCGTCGAGGAGGAGCACTTCTTCTTTGACCTGCCCGCGTTCGCCGAGGTGCTGGGCAGCTGGCTGCAGACCAAGCGGGGCCAGTGGCGCCCCAACGTGCTCAAGTTCTCGCTGAACCTGCTGAACGACCTGAAGCCGCGGGCCTACACCCGGGACCTCGACTGGGGGGTCCCGGTACCGCTGGACGGCTGGCGGGACCGGCCGGACAAGCGGATCTACGTCTGGTTCGACGCGGTCGTCGGCTACCTGTCGGCCTCGATCGAGTGGGCCCGGCGGTCCGGCGACCCGGACGCCTGGCGGGCCTGGTGGCAGTCGCCGGACGCCGAGTCGTACTACTTCATGGGCAAGGACAACATCGTCTTCCACTCCGAGATCTGGCCCGCCATGCTGTTCGGCTACAACGGCCAGGGCAGCAAGGGCGGTGAGCCCGGGGCGCTGGGCCGCCTCAATCTGCCCTCGGAGATCGTGTCCAGCGAGTACCTGACCATGGAGGGCCGTAAGTTCTCGTCCTCGCGCAACGTGGTCATCTACGTCCGCGACTTCCTGGCCCGGTACGACGTGGACGCGCTGCGGTACTACGTGGCCGTGGCCGGGCCGGAGAACCAGGACACCGACTTCACCTGGAGCGAGTTCGTCCGCCGGAACAACGACGAGCTGGTCGCGACCTGGGGCAACCTGGTCAACCGCTCGGTCTCGTTCGCGGCCCGCTACATCGGCTCGATCCCGGAGCCGGGGGAGCTCACTTCCCCGGACCTGGAGCTGATGGAGCACTCGCGCAAGTCGTTCGCGGTCGTGGGCGAGAACCTGGGCCGGTCCCGGTTCAAGCTGGCCACCGGGGACGCCATGCGGACGGTGGCCGAGGCCAACAAGTACCTGTCCGAGCAGGCCCCGTGGAAGCTGCGCGAGTCCGACCCGGCCCGCATGCAGACCATCCTGCACACCGCGCTGCAGGTGGTGGACGACGCCAAGACGCTGCTGACCCCGTTCCTGCCCCGTTCGTCCCAGCAGGTCTTCGAGATGCTGGGCGGCCAGGGCACCTGGTCGGGCATGCCGGAGATCAAAGAGGTCGACGAGGACGGCGGCCCCTCCTACCCGGTGATCACCGGTCAGTACGACGAGGCCGTCCGGTGGGAGTCCCGCCCGATCCGTCCCGGCACGGCCCTGGAAGTGCCGAAGCCCTTGTTCACCAAGCTGGCGCCGTCGGTGGCCGACGAGGAAGTGGCCCGGCTCCAGCAGGAGTCCGAAGGCTGATGGCCCCGCGAGACGAGGGCTGATGGCGTCGCGAGACGAGGGCTGATGGCGTCGCGAGGGGATCCGGTCGTCCCGGATCCGCTGCCCCGGCCGGCCCTGGACGGCCACACCCACCTGGACATCATGGGCCTGCCGGTGCCGGGGGTGCTGGCCGCCGCCCGGCAGGCAGGCATCGCGCGGGTCGTCACCGTCGGCACCGACCTGGAGTCGTCGCGCTGGTCGGCGGCGTGCGCCGCCGAGTACGACGACGTGTACGCGGCGGTGGCCATCCACCCCAACGAAACCGAGGCCGCGGTGGCCGGTGACGACGGCCGGCCGGACCCCGGCCGGACCGGCGGGGTGCTGGCCGAGATCGAGACGCTGGCCGGCCTGCCGCAGGTCCGGGCGGTCGGCGAGACCGGTCTCGACTACTACCGGGACCACGCCGACCCGGCCTGGCAGCGCGACTGGTTCCGGGCCCACATCGCGATCGCCAAGCGGACCGGCAAGGTGCTGATGATCCACGACCGGGAGGCGCACGAGGACGTGCTGCGCATCCTGGCCGAGGAGGGTGCACCGCCCCGGGTGGTGTTCCACTGCTTCTCCGGCGACGTGGAGATGGCCAAGCGCTGCGCGGAGGCCGGCTACGTGATGAGCTTTGCGGGCAACCTGACCTTCACCAGCGCGCAGAACCTGCGCGACGCGGCCGCGGTGGCCCCGGCCGAGCTGGTGCTGACCGAGACCGACGCGCCGTTCCTGACCCCGGTGCCGTGGCGCGGAAAGCCGAATTCGCCCGCGCTGACCGCGTACACCGTGCGCTGCCTGGCTGAGGTGAAGAACATGGACGTGGCCGAGCTGTGCGACCAGCTGACCGCGACCGGGGAGCGCTTGTACGGCCCATGGTGACACCGTGGTGACGATGCCGCAGACGGCGCGGCTGCTCGGGCCGGCCGAGATCCGGCAGCTGGCCGGCCGGCTCGGGCTGCGGCCGACCAAGAAGCTCGGCCAGAACTTCGTCATCGACCACGGCACGGTGCGGCGGATCACCACGCTGGCCGGGCTGCACCCGGACGACGTGGTGCTCGAGGTCGGGCCGGGCTTCGGCTCGCTGACCCTGCCGCTGCTGGAGGCGGCCCGCCGGGTGATCACGGTCGAGCTGGACCCGGTGCTGGCCGCGGAGCTGCCCGCGACCGTGGCCGCCCGGGCCCCGGGCCTGGCCGGCCGGCTGGAGGTGGTCACCGCCGACGCGGCCCAGGTGCGTGAGCTGCCGGGCGAGCCGCCCACGGTCATGGTGGCCAACCTGCCCTACAACGCGACCGTGCCGGTCCTGCTGAACACGCTGGAGCGGTTCCCGTCCCTGCGCCACGGCCTGGTCATGGTCCAGGCCGAGGTCGGGCGGCGGATGTCGGCCGCCCCCGGCAGCCGGGTCTACGGCGGTTCCTCGGCCAAGCTGGCCTGGTACGCGGCCATGCGGCTGGCCGGCCCGGTGCCGCGCTCGGTGTTCTGGCCGGTGCCGGGGGTGGATTCGGTCCTGGTGGCCTTCGAGCGGGTTGATCCTCCGGCCGGGGGAGCCGAGCGGCGCGAGGTGTTCGCGGTCATCGACGCCGCGTTCGGCCAGCGGCGCAAGACCCTGCGGGCCGCGCTGGCGGGCTGGGCGGGCTCGGCGGCCGGGGCCGAGCGGGTGATCCGGGCCGCGGGCCTGGACCCGGGCGCCCGCGGCGAGGCGCTGACCGTGGCCGAGTTCGCCCGCATCGCCGAGGCCCGCGACGGCTCGCGTACGATCGGTGAACCGTGACCGGAGTGACCGTGCGGGCCCCCGCCAAAATCAACCTCCAGCTGGCCGTCGGGCCGCTGCGCGAGGACGGCTACCACGACCTGGTGACCGTGTTCCAGGCCATCTCGCTGTACGACGACGTCACCGCGTTCGAGGCCGAGGGGCCCGGCGACGACCAGGTGCTGGTCAGCGGCGAGGGCGCCGGGTCGGTGCCGGCCGGGCCGGACAACCTGGCCCTGCGGGCGGCCACGGCCCTGGCCCAGGTGGCCGGGCTGTCCCGGGACCCGCAGCGGCACCTGGAGATCACCATCCGCAAGCGCATCCCGGTCGCGGCCGGGCTGGCGGGCGGCAGCGCCGACGCCGCGGCCGCCCTGGTCGCCTGCAACGAGCTGTGGCAGGCCGGGCTGAGCGCCGAGCAGCTGTCCGGCATCGCGGCCCGGGTCGGCAGCGACGTGGCCTTCGCGCTGCTGGGCGGGACCGCGGTCGGCCAGGGCCGGGGCGAGCGGCTCAGCCCGGCGCTGGCCTCGGGCGAGTACCACTGGGTGCTGGCCGTGGCCGACGGGCAGCTGTCCACCCCGCGGGTGTACCAGACACTGGACCAGCTGCGGGCGGCCGGTTCGGTGCCGGACGCCGCGACCGGACCGGGCGCCCTGGACAACACGCTGATGGCCGCGCTGCGGTCCGGCGACCCGGCCGCGGTCGGCCAGGCGCTCAGCAACGACCTGCAGGCGCCCGCGCTGTCGCTGTTCCCGGCCCTGCGCAAGACGCTGAACGCCGGCCAGGAACTCGGCGCCCACGGGGCGATCGTGGCCGGGTCCGGGCCGACCTGCGTCTTCCTGACCGCCGGCGCCGACCGGGCCGTGGACCTGGCCGCCGCGCTGGCCGGGGCCGGGGTGTGCCGGGCGGTGGCCCGCGCGGCCGGGCCGGTCCCGGGTGTGACCGTCGTGCCCCCGGGCCCGGCGTGACCGCCCCCGGGCCCGGCGTGACGGGAGCGCGGCCATGGTGAACCTGATCAGTGTCGAGAAGGTCAGCAAGGCCTTTGGCGAGCGCACGCTGCTCGACCGCGTGTCGCTGGGAGTCTCGACCGGCGACCGTATCGGGGTGGTGGGCCGCAACGGCGCGGGCAAGTCGACGCTGCTGTCGCTGCTGGCCGGGACGGACGGGCTGGCCGGCCCGGACTCGGGCCGGATCGCGCGCAGCGCCGGGCTCCGCATCGGCTACCTGCGCCAGCAGGACACGCTGACCGGGACCGTCCGGCAGGCGGTGTTCGGCCCGGCCGCGACCCCGGAGAACGATCACGTCTGGGCGGCCGACCCGCGGGCCCGCGGCGTGGTGGCCGAACTGCTGGGCGGCATCGACCTCGACGCCGGCTCGGCCCGGCTGTCCGGCGGTGAGCGCCGCCGCACCGCGCTGGCCTCGCTGCTGGCCAGCGACTGCGACGTGCTGCTGCTGGACGAGCCCACCAACCACCTGGACCTGGAGGCGATCGACTGGCTCGGGCGGCACCTGCGCGACCGGGGCTGCGCCCTGGTCCTGGTCAGCCACGACCGCTGGCTGCTGGACGAGGCCTGCGACCGCATGTGGGAGGTCGAATCCGGCCAGGTGCATGCCTACGACGGCGGGTACTCCGCCTACGTGCTGGCCCAGGCCGAGCGGGAGCGGGCGGCGGAGGCGACCGAGAGCCGGCGCCGGAACCTGGCCCGCAAGGAACTGGCCTGGCTCCGCCGTGGGCCGCAGGCCCGCTCGACCAAGCCGAAGTTCCGGGTCCAGGCGGCCAACGCGCTGATCGCGGGCGAGCCGCCGCCCCGCGACACCGTCGAGCTGACCAGCCTGGCCGCCGCGCGGCTGGGCAAGACCGTGATCGACGTCGAGGACGTCTCGCTCCGGGCCGGTGACCGGCTGCTGCTGGACGGCGTGACCTGGCAGCTGGCCCCGGGCGAGCGGGCCGGGCTGGTCGGGGTCAACGGCAGCGGCAAGACCTCGTTCCTGCGCCTGCTGGACGGGCTGCTCGTCCCCGGCGCCGCCGGAGGGGGGATCGAGGCCGAAGGCCGGGTGGTGCGGGGCCGGACGGTCCGGATCGCCTACCTCAGCCAGGAACTGGCCGAGCTCGACCCGGACCAGCGGGTGCTGGAGTCGGTGCAGGACATCCGGTCCTACGTCCAGCTGGGCAAGCGCGAGCTGTCGGCCAGCCAGATCCTGGAGCGGTTCGGCTTCACCGGCGACAAGCAGTGGGCCCCGATCGGCGACCTGTCCGGTGGCGAGCAGCGGCGGCTCCAGCTGCTGCGGCTGCTGGTGGACGAGCCGAACGTGCTGCTGCTGGACGAGCCCACCAACGACCTGGACATCGAGACCCTGACCGAGCTGGAGGACCTGCTCGACGCCTGGCCCGGCTCGATGACCGTGGTCAGCCACGACCGGTACTTCCTGGAGCGGGTCACCGACCACGTGATCGCCCTGCTCGGCGACACCAAGCTGGCCTACCTGCCCGGCGGGGTCGAACAGTACCTGGACCGGGTGCGCGGCACCCGCGAGGCGTCGTTGCCCGTGCTGACCGGGGCGCCGGCGGCCGGCCGGGCCGCACCGAGCACGGCATCGGGGCTGGACGCGGCCGGGGAGCGGGCCGCGCGCAAGGAACTGCAGCGGCTGGAACGGCAGATCGGCCGGCTGGGCGACCGCGAGACCACGCTGACCACGCAGATGGCCGAGCACGCCAGCGACTACGCCAAGCTCACCGAGCTGGGCGCCGACCTGCGCGCGGTCCAGTCGGAAAAGGCGGACCTGGAGGAACGCTGGCTCACCGTGGCCGCCGACCTGGAACCGGGCGGTGCGGCGTGACCCGGGTGCCGTTCTGCTTCGTGGACGTGTTCGCCCGCCACCCGCTGACCGGGAACCCGCTGTCGCTGGTGCCGGACGCCGACGACCTGACCGAGCCGCGGATGCGGGCCATCGCCCGCGAGTTCAACCAGTCGGAGACCACGTTCATCCTCCGCCCGTCGCGGGCCGGGGCCACCCGGCGGCTGCGCTCGTTCACGCCGATCGGGGCCGAGGTGTACGGGGCCGGTCACAACGCGCTCGGGGCCTGGCTGTGGCTGGCGGCCGCGGGCCGCATCCCGGCCGGGGCCGGGGCCGGGGCGGCCGGGGCTGAGGTGGGTGCGGGGCTGACCCAGGAGATCGGCGACGACGTGCTGCCGGTCCAGGTCAGCCGGGGAGACGACGGCCTGGTCACGGTGACCATGGACCAGTCCGCGCCGCGGTTCGGGGGCGTGGCCGAAGACCGTGCCGAACTGGCCGGCGCGCTGGGTCTCAGCCACGCGGACCTGGTCCCGGGTGAGCAGGCTCAGGTGGTGGACACCGGGGCCGGGCACCTGCTGGTGCCGGTGCGCGACCGGGCCGCGGTCGACCGGGCCGTCCCGGTGACCGAGCGGCTGGCCGCGGTGCTGCGGCGGGTCGGCGGCGAGGGCTGCTACCTCTACAGCCGGGACCCGGTCGACGATGCCGACGCGGTCGCGTACACCAGGTTCTTCAACCCGACCATGGGCATCGCCGAGGACCCGGCCACCGGGACCGCGGCCGGGCCGCTGGTGGCCCGGCTGGTGGCCGACGGGAAGGTCGCCGGCGGGGGCCCGGTCATCGTGGAGCAGGGCTACAAACTCGGGCGGCCCAGCCGGATCCAGGTGTCCGTGGCTGGGCCGCAGGTTCGGGTGGGTGGTTCGGGCCTGGTCGTGGCCGAGGGCACGCTGACCCTCTAGCGGTCACCATCGGCTACCTGGTGAACCGGGTGACCCTGTCGCAGCTGGTCAGCGGCGGCCAGTGAGGTAGGCGGCGCGGAAGGTACGGGCGATCACCGCGTAGCCGGCCTGGTTGGCGTGCTCGTTGGGGCCGACCGGGGGCGCCGCGCACTCCCAGGTCCAGGTGCAGAGCCGGGCCACGTTGGCCGGGACCGTGCCCACCCCGGGCAGGGTGGCCTGAGTGCTGAAGTCCGAGGTGTCGAAGGCGGTGAACACGTCGGCGATCCGGGCCCCGAAGCGCTGGTAGACCGAGGTCAGGGCCTGGTTGTAAGCCGCCAGCAGCGGCTCGCTGGCCTGGGCGAACTGCTGGCCGGCCGTGCCGGTGAGCCAGTCGGCCAGCACCGGGTCGTAGTAGGTCATGCCGATGATCGTGCCCTGGTACCCGGCCAGCCGCAGGCCGGCCAGCACGCTGGTCAGGTTCTGCTCGGCGACCGGAATGGCCTGCTCGACGCAGGCCTGGACGGCGGTGCTGTCGGTCAGGACCAGGCACGGGTTCAGGTCGTTGGCGCCGATGTCGACGGTGACCAGCGACACCTGGCCGGGGTGCGCGGACAGGTAGGTGGTGGCCGCGGCCAGCTGGGACCCGGCCGGGCTGGTGTAGGAGGTCTCGGCGCCGCCCGAGTAGCCGCAGATGCCGCCGTTCACCAGGGTGCCGGTGGTCTCCCCGGGGCAGCCCAGCTTGACCAGCCTGAGCCCGCGCTGGACGGTCCGCAGCGAGACGTACAGCTCATCGGCGTAGCCCTGGCTGGTCGGCAGGCTGGTGCCCTGGGCGTTGGGCTGGACCCCGACCGCGAGCGAGTCGCCGAGGGACAGGTAGACCGGGCCGCCGCGATGGACGGTGCTGCTCACCGAGTAGGCGACGGGCTTGGCGTTCGCGGTCCTGGTGGCGGCGGACGTGCCGACCAGGGCCGCGGCCGTGACCACCAGGCCCGCGGTCACGATGCTCGCGCCCAGCAGGATTCGGCGCATGGCGATACCCCCCAATTGCGGACCGCACGGTCCCAGCGCGACAAAGGTAGTGGTCCTTGGCGGAGACGGATAGATCCTGAGGTAACGGTTTGCTGCCGAAACGCCGACGATCCCGCCACGGGCTAGGGTGGGCCGGTGACCGACCGAGAGAGCGGCCCCGTCGCGGGCGATCAGGCCATCGGGGCGTGGCTGGACGAGCTGGGGTCGGCGGCCCCGGCGCCCGGGGGCGGCGCGGCCGCGGCGATGAGTGTGGCCACCGCGGCCGCCCTGGTCGAGATGGTCGGGAACCTGACCGTCGGCCGTTCCGCCTACGCCGGGCACGAGGCCCAGGTGACCGCGGTCCGGGACGCCGCCCGGCGGCTGCGGCAGCTGGCCCTGGGCCAGATCGACGAGGACGCGCAGGTGTTCCGGGCGCTGATGGCGGCCTACCGGCTGCCCCGCGACACCATCGGGCAGCGGGCGGCCCGCGGGCCCGCCATCCAGGTCGCGACCCGGCGGGCGGCCGGGGTGCCCCTGGACGTCGCGGCCACCGCGGCCGAGGTGATCCAGCTCGCGGCCGAGCTGCCGGGCCGGTCCAACCCCAACGTGCTTTCCGACGTGGGGGTGGCCGCGGCGCTCGCGGCCGCGGCCATCGAGGCGGCCGCGATCAACGTCGACGTCAACCTGGCCACGCTGACCGACGCCGAAGCCAAGGCCGAGCTGACCGCCCAGCTGGCGGGCTACCTGACCGTGGCCGTCCGCGGCCGGGAGCTGGCGGGCCGGGTCCGCCGGGACGTCGCCGGATGAGCCCGGGCCGGCTCATCGACGGACGGGCCATTGCCGCCCGCGTCACCGATCAGGCGATCGGCGAAGCGGCCGCCCTGCGGGATCGCGGCGTCACCCCGATGCTGGCCATCGTGGTACCGAATGACGATCCCGGGACGGCCTGGTACGTCCGCTCGCTCCAGCGGCAGGCGGCCCGGACCGGCGTCGGCTGCCAGGTCCACCGGGCCGATTCGGCCGGCGGTGTGCTGAGCGCACTGGCCGGTCTGTCGGCCGATCCGGCCGTACACGGCATCATCGGCCAGACGCCGCTGCCCGCCGGGCTGACCCCGGCCCGGGCCGGGGCGGCCATCGCGGTGGCCAAGGACGTGGACGGGGCCAACCCGGCCTCGCTGGGTGGTGTGGCCGCGGGGCTCCCAGAGGCGTTCGCCCCGGCCACCGCGGCCGCGGTGATGGAGATCCTGGCCCACGAGGGCATCGACCCGCTGGGCCGCCCGGCGGTGGTGGTCGGCCGGTCGACCGTGGTCGGCAAGCCGACCGCGCTGTTGCTGCTGGCGGCCAGCGCCACCGTGACCGTGGCCCACTCCCGGACCCGGGACCTGGCCGGGGTCTGCCGGGGCGCGGAAATCCTGGTCGTGGCGGCGGGCCGGCCGCGGCTGATCGGCCCGGACCACGTGGCCCCGGGCGCGGTCGTCATCGACGTCGGCACCAACCCGACCGAGGACGGCGGCCTGACCGGGGACGTGGACACGGCCGCGGTGCAGCCGGTCGCGTCGGCGGTGACCCCGGTGCCGGGCGGGGTCGGCCCGGTCACCACCGCCCAGTTGCTGTGGCACACGGTCCGGGCCGCGCAGATCGCGGCGGCCGCGGCGAACGGCTAGCCGGCGGCCGGCGGCGGGGCGTCGAACGGGGCCAGCAGCGTGCGCAGCAGGCCGGCCAGGGTCCGCTGGTCGCCGGGCCCGAGCGAGGCCAGCAGGTCGCGCTCGCGGCGCAGCAGGTCGGCCAGGGCGTCGTCGACCTTTTCCTGGCCCAGGGTGGTCAGGGTGACCAGCACGCCGCGCCGGTCCCGCGGGTCCGGCTGCCGCCTGACCAGCCCGGCCTCGGCCAGCCGGTCGATCCGGTTGGTCATCGTGCCCGAGGTGACCAGCGTCGCCCGCAGCAGCGCCCCCGGGGTCATCTGGTACGGCGGACCCTGGCGGCGCAGGGCCGACAGCACGTCGAACTCCCAGGTCTCCAGCCCGCGGCTGGCGAAGGAGGCCCGGCGGGCCAGGTCCAGGTGGCGGGCCAGCCGGGACACCCGGCTCAGCACCTGGAGCGGGGTCACGTCGAGGTCGGGCCGTTCCGCGTGCCAGGCCGCGACCAGGTCGTCCACCTCGTCACTGGCCTGGACGGGCGGGAGAGCGTCCTCCATCGGCTCAGGATATCTCTTGACGTCAAGATGTCCTCTCTAGTAGACACGGGAACGTATCTCGACGTCGAGACAAATCGGTGGCGGGGCCGGAGCCAGCCGCCCGCGGAGGAGAGCGCATGTGGGATCCGGGTCAGTACCAGCGGTTCAGTGACGAGCGGTCACGGCCGTTCGCCGACCTCACCGCCCGGATCGGGGCCGAGGATCCCCGGTCCGTGGTCGACCTGGGCTGCGGGCCCGGCCACCTGACCGCCGACCTGGCCCGGCGCTGGCCCGGCGCGACGGTCCACGGCGTGGACAACTCGGCGGAGATGATCGCGGCCGCCCGCCAGGAGGAGAAGCCGCCCCGGCTGACCTTTGAAGTGGCCGACCTGCGGGACTGGCACCCGGCCGCCCCGGTCGACGTGATCGTGTCCAACGCCGTGCTGCAGTGGGTGCCGGACCACCTGGACCTGCTGCCGGGCTGGGTGGACCGGCTCAGCCCCGGCGGCTGGCTGGCCTTCCAGCTGCCCGGCAACTTCACCGGGCCGCCGCACCGGGCCATCGCCGAGCTGGCGGCGTCGCCGCGCTGGCGGCCGCTGCTCAGCACGGCCGGGTTCAACCGGCAGGCCGGGGACCCGACCGCCTACCTGGACGTGCTGACGGACGCGGGCTGCCGGGTCGACGCCTGGGAGACCACCTATCTGCATGTGCTGCCGGGGGAGGACCCCGTGGTCGAGTGGGTCAAAGGCACGGCTCTGCGCCCGGTGCTGGCCCAGCTGGACGACGCGGAGGCGGCCGAGTTCCTGGCCGAGTACCGGGAGCGGATGCGCCTGGCCTACCCGGCCCGGCCGTGCGGTACGGTACTCCCATTCCGCCGCGTATTCGTGGTCGCGCATCGTCCGGCCAGGTCAGGCGGCTGAGTAAACCCTGAGGGTCAACAGGGCAATACCTGACGACGCGGTCGCGCGGGCCGAGCAGTCAGCGCTTTAACCTACTTTCTAAATTGATTTAGTAGGTAATAGCTGGCATGATCGTCCCGTGCTCAGCGGTAGTCACCATCACCACCGTCTCCACGTGGACCTTCGTCGCCAGGCGAGTGCCTTGTGTCCGGGTCGCTAGACCCGAGCCCTCGGCCGGCCCAGAACGACTGACACGGCCGGTCAGCAACCGCAAGGCAAGGAGGCACGCCCATGACCACGATCGTTCCCGCCACCCTCAGCCCGCGCGAGCTCGCGCAGGAGGTCCGCAAGCTCTCCGCCACCCCCCGCGAGTGGATGGCCCGGGTCCGGCTCAGCGCCGAAGGCCGCTGGTACGAGCGGATCCACGTCGACGGCCAGTACGAGGTGTGGCTGATCAGCTGGCTGCCCGGGCAGGCCACCGGCTTCCACGACCACGGCGGTTCGGCCGGGGCGTTCGGGGTCGTGTTCGGCGCGCTGGAGGAGCACCAGGCGGGCACGCCCCAGCGGCGGCACGCGGTGACCGCGGCCCCGGTCCACGCCGGGCGGATCCGGTCCTTCGGCCCCGAGTACATTCACGACGTGCGCAACACCTCCGAAGCGGTCGCGGTCAGCGTGCACGCCTACTCGCCGCCGCTGGCCGAGATGACCCGCTACGACATGATCGAGGGCAGCCTGGTGCGGCTCGACACCGAAGAGGCGGGCCAATGGTGAGCTCCGCGGTGAGCCCGGCCCCGGCCGCCTCCCAGACGGCCCCGGCCGGGGCCCGCACCATCGACCAGCTGCTGGCCGAGGCGCGGGCCCGGCTGGCCCGGCTGGACCCGGCCCAGGCGTTCGCGGCCTTCTCCCGGGGCGCGGTGCTGGTCGACATCCGCCCCGAGGCCCAGCGGGCCCGGGAGGGCGGCATCCCCGGGGCGCTGATCGTGGAACGCAACGTGCTCGAGTGGCGGTTCGATCCGGCCAGCGAGGCCCGGCTGCCGTGGGTGCACGGCTACGACCACGAGGTCATCGTGTTCTGCTCGGAGGGGTACACGTCGAGCCTGGCCGCGGCCGCGCTGCAGGATCTGGGCCTGAGCCGGGCCACCGACCTGGCCGGCGGCTTCCTGGCCTGGGCCGACGCGGGCCTGCCGACCTGCTCGCCCGAAACCGCGGGCCGGGCCTGCTGAGACCGCTCAGGACTCGTCCGGCTCGCTGTTCCGGGCGATGATCTCGGGCGGGATGCGCGGCTCGGCTTCGAGCCGGGACAGGCCGTTCCAGGCCAGGTTGATCAGGTGGGCGGCGACGTCCTCGAGGTCGGGATGGCGCGCGTCCAGCCACCACTGACCGGTGAACGCCACCATGCCCACCAGCATCTGGGCGTACATCGGGGCCAGGTTGCGGTCCTGGCCCCGGGCCGACAGGTAGTCGGCGACGATGTACTCCACCTGCCCGGCGATGTCCGACAGCAGCGTGCCGAAGGTGCCGGTGCCCGAGCCGGGCGGCGAGTCCCGGACCAGGATCCGGAACCCGTCCGCGTTGTCCTCGATGTACTTCAGCAGCCGGACCGCGGCGCCCTCGAACTTGGGCATGGTGTTGGCGCCCTCGAGCATCCCGGTGGCCATGGTCAGCAGCCGGTCGACCTCCCGGTCGACCACCACCGCGTACAGGCCTTCCTTCCCGCCGAAGTGCTCGTACACCACGGGCTTGGACACGCCGGCCTTGGTGGCGATCTCCTCGATCGACGTGCCCTCGAAACCCCGCTCCGCGAAGAGGCGGCGGCCGATGTCGAGCAGTTGCTCCCGGCGCTCTTTCCCGGTCATCCGGCGGCGATTTGATCTGAGGGGCTGATCGGTCACTTATCCATCATTGCGTTCAGCCGGCCGTTTCGTCACCGGTTGACGCCGGCCGGGGGGTCATCGATCCCAGCCTGTTACGCGCCATCGAGCCGAGCTTCCGGGTCGCACTGGCGGGCCGCTTGGCCTCCAGCCGCTGGGCGTCGGGCCAGCGTACGTCGTAGGCCCAGCCGAGCTTCTCCAGGGCCCAGATCACCCGGGCGCTCGGGTCGAGCTGGCCCTTGAGCACGCCGTGCCGGGCACAGGTCGGATCGGCGTGGTGCAGGTTGTGCCAGGACTCGCCGAACGAGGCGACGGCCAGCCAGGACACGTTGCGGGCCTTGTCCCGGACCTCGAACTCCTCGGTGCCGAACGTGTGGCAGATCGAGTTGATCGACCAGGTGACGTGGTGCAGTAGCGCGACCCGGACCAGGCTGCCCCAGAAGAACGCGGTGGCCGCACCCTGCCAGGACATGCCCCACAGCCCGCCGATCAGGGCCGGCAGCAGCAGCGAGCCGAGCACCAGCACCGGGAACAGCTTGTGGACCACTCGCAGCTTCCGGTCCGACAGCAGGTCGGGGATGAACTTTTCCTGCGAGGTCTTGTTCTCGTCGAACAGCCACAGCATGTGGGCGTAGGCCAGGCCCTTGGCCAGCGCCTTGGTGTCGTCGCCGTAGCGCCACGGCGAGTGCGGGTCGCCCTCCCGGTCGCTGTACTTGTGGTGCCGCCGGTGGTCCGCGACCCAGTTGAACACCGGGCCCTCGATGGCCATGGTGCCGAACACCGCGAGCGCGACCCGCAGGCCGGTCCTGGCCTTGAACGAGCCGTGCGTGAAGTACCGGTGGAAGCCGACGGTGACACCGAGTCCGGTCAGCCAGTAGAAGGCCAGGGCGATGATCACGTCGTGCCAGCCCAGCCCCCAGCCCCAGGCCAGCGGGATCGCGGCGATGAGGGCCAGCAGCGGGACGACGACGAAGACACCGACCAGGGTGCGCTGGGCCCGGGTCGCCGGTTCGTCCGCGAAGTCAGATCGTGGCGTTCGCGGGGTGATGGTCGGGGTCGCCGGGGTGAATGGATCGGCGACGGGGGTCTTAGCCCGTTCGGCGGAGGTGGTCACAGTGCTCCTCGCTGTGGTCAGGGCCCTGAGGCGTGGGTTCGGACACAGCGTGCTTGACGCTTACGTAACCGTAACCTACGGCATCGTAGGTTACGCAAGGGTCGGCCAGGAATTTTTGCAACTAATTAACTTTTGCCCAGTTCAACGCGCGGTAGTGGCGCGCTCACCCGATCCGGCCCCGGCGGGCGGCCCCGGGTCGGTGGCGGCGGCCTCACCCGGGCGCCTGGCCCGGCCGGCCCGGCTCGGGCCCCTCCCGGCCCGCGAGCCGGGAGCGGGATCCGGTCCCCGGTGGACGGGATCCGGTCCCCGGTAGAGTTGAGGGGACGATCCCGGGTCGTCTAGCCAGGCAGGACAGCGGACTTTGGATCCGTCAACGAAGGTTCGAATCCTTCCCCGGGAGCCACTTCCCCGGGGAGCGACCAGGACCGGTCGCGGCCCGAGTCCTCATTTCATATCGAAGGTCGCGGCCCGGAGTCCCAGGCCGTGCCACCGGCCAGCCCGCCCGGTTCCGGACCTCACGACCGGGGAATTTCCCTCGCGCTGGTATAGTTAGTTGACATTAAGCAAGTTAATTCTGCGTCTTTTCTCTCTTGGGGGCTCGTTCAGCTATGGCCGTGAAATCCGGCGCAACCGGCTCCGGACCGGCCGCCCACGCCAAGCGTGGCGGCCGTCAGCTTGGTCCGCACTACAAGTGGATCGCGCTGTCGAACACCACCCTCGGCGTGCTGATGGCCACGATCAACCAGTCGATCGTGCTCATCGCGCTGCCGGACATCTTCCGCGGGATCGGGGTCAACCCGCTGGCGTCGGGCAACACCGGCTACCTGCTGTGGATGTTCATGGGCTTCCTGGTCGTGTCGGCCGTGCTGGTGGTGTCCTTCGGCCGGCTGGGCGACATGTTCGGCCGGGTCCGCATGTACAACCTCGGCTTCGCGATCTTCACGATCGCGTCCATCTTCCTGGCCGTGACCTGGATGAGCGGGACAAACGCCGCCCTCTGGCTGATCATCTGGCGGATCGTGCAAGGGATCGGCGGCGCGTTCCTGTTCGCCAACTCGACCGCGATCCTGACCGACGCCTTCCCGGCCAACCAGCGCGGCACCGCCCTCGGCATCAACGCCATCGCCGCCATCTCCGGGTCGTTCCTGGGCCTGCTGATCGGCGGGGTGCTGGCTCCCATCGAGTGGCGCCTGGTGTTCCTGGTCTCGGTCCCGGTCGGCGTGTTCGCCACGTTCTGGGCCTACTTCATGCTGCACGACCTGAGCGAGCGGCACAAAGCCAAGATCGACTGGTGGGGCAACGTCCTGTTTGCCGTCGGCCTGATCGCCGTCCTGATCGGCATCACCTACGGCCTGGAGCCCTACGGCGGCCACCCCATGGGCTGGACCAGACCGTTCGTGCTCTCGATGATCGTCGGCGGGGTCATCCTGCTGATCGTCTTCGGCGTCGTCGAGACCAAGGTCGCCGAGCCGATGTTCCGGCTGTCGCTGTTCAGGATCCGCGCCTTCGCGGCCGGCAACCTGGCCAACCTGATGATGGGCCTGGGCCGAGGCGGCATGCAGTTCACGCTGATCATCTGGCTGCAGGGCATCTGGCTGCCGCAGCACGGTTACAGCTTCTCGCAGACCCCGCTGTGGGCCGGGATCTACCTGGTCCCGCTGACCATCGGCTTCCTGATCTCGGCCCCGCTGTCCGGCTTCCTGTCCGATCGTTACGGCGCGCGGGCCTTCACGGTGGTCGGGGCCCTCATCACCGGGGGCAGCTTCTTGTGGCTGATGTTCCTGCCGGTGAACTTCACCTACGGGGTCTTCGCCATCATCCTGGCCGTCAACGGCCTCGGTTCCGGCCTGTTCGCCTCGCCCAACCGGGCTGAGATCATGAACTCGGTCCCGGCCAACCAGCGCGGGGCGGCCGGCGGCACCATCGCCACGTTCCAGAATGCCTCATTCGTGCTGTCCATCGGGATCTTCTTCTCGCTGATCGTCATCGGGCTGTCCAGCCACCTGCCGATGGCCCTGTCGCACGGCCTGACCAGCAACGGCGTGTCGGCCGCGACGGCCAGCTCGATCAGCCATCTGCCGCCGATCGGGGTGCTGTTCGCCGCGTTCCTGGGCTTCAACCCGATGAAGCAGCTGCTCGGCCCGACGCTGAACCACCTGTCGGCGGCGCACGCCTCCTATCTGACCGGGCGGGACTTCTTCCCGACCGTGATCACCCACCCGTTCCACGACGGCCTGACCATCGCGTTCTGGTTCGCCATCGCGGCCAGCCTGGTCGCCGCCATCGCGTCCCTGCTCACCGGCCAGCGCAAGCGCCGGGCCCGGTCCGCCGAGCCGGCCGGCGAGGAGCTGGCCGCGGCGGCCAGCGAGGGCGACTGGGAGCCGGCCGAGCTGGTCATCCCGGCCGTGGACCTGTCCGACCCGGCCTCCGGCGCGGCCCAGCCGCCGGCCGGCACCGACCCGGCCGGCGTCTCGCTGACCGGGACCGTCCGGGATCCCTCCGATCACCCGGTGACCGGGGCCAACGTCACCGTGACGTCGGCCCAGGGCCGCCAGGTGGCGCGGACGCTGACCTCGCCCGCGGGCCACTACACGGTCACCGGGCTGCCCGCCGCGGCCATCACGGTGATCGTCACCGCCGCCGGGCACGAACCCACCGCGGCCGCGCTCCTGACCCAGCCCGGCAGCGGACTGGAGCGGGACTTCACGCTGGGCGCAGCGGAGCGCTGAGCGGCGTCGTGCGGTCGGCCGGCCAGGGCGGCGCGCCGCTGGCCAGAGCCAAAGTGGTGATCAGCGACCGGTCCGGCCGGGTGGTGGCCAGCGCGGTGACCAGCGGCGACGGCGGGTTCACGGTGGCCGGAGCGCCGGCGGGCAGCTACGCGGTCACCGCCACCGCCTCCGGGCACCTGCCCGCGCGCCGGGATATCGAGCTGAACGGGCACCCCCAGCCCCGCAGCTGACCCTGCCGCTGGAGCGCGAAGTGCACGGCCCCGTCCGGGCCCCGGGCGGGGCGCACGGCCGATGGCGGCTCCATCCCCGGCGCGGCGGTCACCCTGGCCGACATGTCCGGCCGCCAGGTCGCGGTGGCCCAGACCGACACCGCGGGCCAGTACCGGCTGGCCGCGCCGGGGGCCGGGTCTTATCTGGTCATCGTCTCCGCCTCCACCGGCACGGTGCTGACCGCCGACGGCACCGGGCCCTTCGCCGGGGCCCAGGTGGTCCTGGCCAACGAGGTCGGCACCGAGATCGCCGCCGCCACCGCCGACCCGGACGGGAGCTTCGCCCTCAGCGACGTGCCGTCCGGCCGGTACACGCTGGTCGCGGGCGGTTACCGGCCCGGCGTGGCCACGCTGCCCGCGGGCAACGGGCGGACCCGGCAGGCCGACATCGCCCTGACCCTGCCGGAGTGATCGGGAGCCGGGCTGTGCGACCTGGCGGTATCCTCCCAGTGAGGGGCGCGTGAACAGGCACGTCACGGCCCCGACGTACCGGCAGCGATCCGAGGAGCCCTGCGGAGTGAGCCCCAGCCGCCCGGCCGCCGTCATCGTCCTCGCGGCGGGCGAGGGCACCCGAATGAAGTCCGCGCTACCGAAGGTGCTGCATCCGCTGTGCGGCCGCAGCATGCTCGGGCACGCCATCGCGACGGCCCAGGATCTTGGGCCCGAGCGGCTGGTCGTGGTGGTGGGCCACGCCCGCGACCAGGTGGGCGCGCACGCCGCCAGCCAGGCGCCGGACGCCAAGATCGTGATCCAGGACCACCAGGGCGGTACCGGGCACGCGGTCCGCTCGGTCATCGAGTCCATCGGCGTCATCCCGGGCCGGGTGCTGGTGACCTACGGGGACATGCCGCTGCTGCGAACGCAGACCCTGACCGCGCTGGCCCGCGAGCACGAGCAGGCCGGCCACGCGGTGACCGTGCTGACCGCCCGGGTGCCCGACCCCACCGGCTACGGCCGCATCGTGCGCGACGCCACCGGCGCGCTGACCGGGATCGTGGAGCAGTCCGACGCCACCGCCGAGGAGCGGCTCATCGACGAGATCAACTCCGGCTGCTACGTATTTGACGGCGCGCTGCTGGCCGACGCGATCAAGCGGGTGCCGTCGGCCAACGCCCAGGGCCAGGAGTACCTCACCGACGTGGTCGGCATCCTGCGCGAAGACGGTCACCCGGTCGGCACCCTGGTCGCCGATGACCCGACCGAGATCCAGGGCGTGAACGACCGGGTGCAGCTGGCCCAGGCCCGGCGGGTGTACAACGACCGGCTGCTCGAGCACTGGATGCGGGCCGGCGTGACCATCGTCGACCCCGCCACCACCTGGCTGGACGCCGAGGTCACCCTGGCCCCGGACGTGGAGCTCGGGCCGTCCACCCAGCTGGAGGGCCGGACCACGGTCGGGGCCGGCGCCCACGTCGGCCCCGGAGTGGTGCTGCGCGACACCGTGGTCGGCGCCGGGGCCAGCGTGATCAACGCGGTCTGCGAGCAGTCCGAGATCGGCCCGGAGGCCACCGTCGGCCCCTATACCCGGCTGCGGCCCGGCTCACGCCTCGGTCGCGGGGCCCGGGCCGGCAGCTTCGTGGAGATGAAGAACGCCGACGTCGGCGAGGGCACCAAGGTGCCGCACCTGACCTACGTGGGCGACGCCGACATCGGCGCGGGCTCCAACATCGGCGCGGCCACCGTGTTCGTCAACTACGACGGCGTGGCCAAGCACCGCACCCGCGTGGGTGACCAGGTGCGGATCGGCAGCGACACCATGCTGGTGGCCCCGGTCGAGATCGGGGACGGCGCCTACACCGCGGCCGGGTCGGTCATCACCGAGAACGTCCCGCCCGGGGCGCTCGGCATCGGCCGGGCGGGCCAGCGGAACATTCCCGGGTGGGTGGCGCGGCGCCGGGGCGGCACCCCCTCCGCCGCCGCGGCCGAGGCAGCCCAGGCCGCGGAAGACGCGACCGAGCA
>DASXMW010000028.1:0-1584 GCA_036495425.1 Streptosporangiaceae bacterium
CACCTAGTGCCGGGCGAGGCTCAGCGACTCACGGTGACGGCTCAGGACCTGGCCGCGGGCGACAAGCTCGCCGCCTGCATGCGCTCTCATGGCTTCCCGTCCTTCCCCGATCCCACCAGCCAGAACGTGTTCGACGTACCGGAAAGCATCAACATCGCCCTGCCCAGCTACCAGTCTGCGTTCAGTACCTGCCAGTCGCAGGCGCACGACAACAAAGGGGTATTCCCGGGGGCAGCGTCGAACGGGCAGGGGTCGTGATGGCGGAGCGGGAATGCGGGCGGGCTGGCCCGGATAGGGGGCTGACCGTGAGCGATTTGGTTTCGCCGGACGGCGGGGAGACTAGCGGGCCGGCAGGTGCTGCCGTCTCCGGGCATGCGGCCGGCGCCCCGGAAAGCCTGCGTGCCCCCGCGGGGGCACGCAGGCATGGCCGGTTCCGGTGGGTGGTCTCGGGGGCATTGGCGGTGCTGGTAGCCGGCGGGGTGCTGGCGGCGTGGCGGACCGGTGTTTTCTCGCGGCCCGCCGCGTCCGGGGGCGGGCAGGGGGCGGCGGCGCCGGCGACCCAGCCGGTGGTGCGGGCGAACCTGTCGGTGCAGACGCCGGTGAACGGGACGCTGGGATATGCGGGGTCTTACACCGTGACCGGGGCGGGCGGCGGGACGCTGACCTGGCTGCCGTCGGCGGGGCAGGTGATCCGGCAGGGCCAGGTGCTGTACACCACCGATCTGAGCGATCCGGTGGTGCTGCTGTACGGGTCGGTGCCGGACTGGCGGGCCCTGGATGAGGGGGTGACCGGGGCGGACGTGACCCAGCTCAACCATGACCTAGTGAATCTCGGCTATGCGGACAGTGCGGATGTCAGCGCTCTGGGCTGGGATTACTTCTCGTGGGAGACGCGGGCGGGGGTGGAGGCGCTGCAGTCGGCGGCGGGGATCTCCAGCCCGTCGGGGTCACTCGCAGCGGGGTCGGTGGTGTTCGAGCCGGAGGCGATCCGTGTCGCCAGCGTGCTGGGCAGCCTGGGCAGTCCGGCGGCCGGGCCGGTGCTGTCGGGGACCACGGACCGGCATGTGGTGAGCATCGCGCTGAACACCTCCGATGAGTCGCAGGTGGCGGAGGGGGATTCGGTGAGCATCCAGCTGCCGGACGGGGCCAGCACGCCGGGGACGATCTCCTCGGTGGGCACCGTGGCATCCGGGTCCGGGAGCTCGGCTACGGTTCCGGTGACGGTGGCGCTGACGGACCCGTCGGCGGCTGGAAGCCTGGACCAGGCGCCGGTGATGGTGGAGATCACCGCCCAAAGCGTCAGCAACGTGCTGGCGGTGCCGGTGAGCGCGCTGCTGGCCCAGTCCTCTGGCGGGTACGCGGTCGAGGTGACCGGGCCGGGTAACTCGCGGCGGCTGATGCCGGTGACGGTCGGGATCTTTGATGACGCCTCCAGCCTGGTGCAGGTGACCGGGAACCTGACCCCCGGCGAGCAGGTCGTGGTGCCAGCCTCATGAGCGCCGTCCTCGAGCTGGAGCAGGTGACGAAGGAATATCCGGGGTCGCCGCCTGTGCGGGCGCTGGACCGGGTGAGCCTGGCGGTGGC
>DASXMW010000029.1:0-66104 GCA_036495425.1 Streptosporangiaceae bacterium
GCGGCAGGACGTGCTGCTGTTCATCGACAACATCTTCCGGTTCACCCAGGCCGGTTCCGAGGTGTCGACGCTGCTGGGCCGGATGCCGTCCGCGGTGGGCTACCAGCCCACCCTGGCCGACGAGATGGGCCAGCTGCAGGAACGGATCACCTCCACCCGCGGTCACACGATCACCTCCATGCAGGCGATCTACGTGCCCGCGGACGACATCACCGACCCGGCGCAGCACACCGTGTTCGCCCACCTGGACGCGACCACCACGCTGTCCCGGGCCATCACCGAGAAGGGCATCTACCCGGCGGTGGACCCGCTAGACTCCACGTCACGGATCCTGGACGCCAGGTACGTCGGCCAGGAGCACTACGACGTGGCCCGCTCGGTGCAGCAGATCCTGCAGCGCTACAACGAGCTGCAGGACATCATCGCCATCCTCGGCGTCGACGAGCTGGGTGAAGAAGACCAGGTCGTGGTGCGCCGGGCCCGGCGGATCGAGCGGTTCCTGTCCCAGCCGATGTACGTGGCCGAGCAGTTCACCGGGCAGGAAGGGATCTTCACCCCGCTGGAGGAGACGATCGCTTCGTTCAAGGCGATCGTCGACGGCAAGCACGACAACCTGCCCGAGCAGGCGTTCTACATGGTCGGCGGGATCGAGGACGCGGAGAAGAAGGCCAGGGAGATGGAGAAGTGACCTTGCACGTCGAGGTCGTCGTCGCAGACCGCGAGCTGTGGGCCGGTGAGGCCAACATGGTCATCGCGAAGACGCTCGAGGGTGACATCGGGATCCTGACCGGCCATCCGCCCGTGCTCGGCATCCTGGCCGAGGGCAGCATCGTCCGCATCCTGAACCCCGAGGAGGGCGGCGGTGCGGACGGCGCCGAGGCCGGCGGGTCCGGCGGCGAGGTGAGCGCCGCGGTCAGCGGCGGATTCCTCTCGGTGTCCGACGACCAGATTTCCATCCTCGCCGTCGACGCTCAGCTTGGCCGCGAGGTGGACACGTCGGCGGCCCGGACCGCGCTGGACGAGACCGGCCCGGACGAGGAGTCCGCCGAAGTCAAGTACGCCAGGGCCCAGCTGCGAGCCGCGGGCGAGCAGGCCTGACGAGGGCCGGGGGTGGGAGGTGCGCTGGCTCTCGACGCGGCCTGGATTTTCGCCGCCTTCCTTCTCGTCCTGGTCCTGATCGCGACCGGTATCGCCGCCCGCCGCTTCCTGCTGGAGCGCGGCGGCGGTACCGTCGACTGCGGCCTGCGCCGGGTTGCCGGTGAGGGCACCTGGCGCCCCGGCGTCGCCGCCTACTCCGGCGACCAGTTCCGCTGGTACCACCAGTTCAGCGTGGTACTGAGCCCGCAAGCCATCCTGGAGCGCCGCACGCTGACCGTGGCCTCCCGCCGGATGGCCACCCCGGCCGAGAGCGCCGCCCTCGGACCGGGGCTTTTTGTTGTCGAATGCGAGGTCGGGGGCCGCGACCGCGTCGAGCTGGCCATGTCCGAGGCCGCGCTGACCGGCTTCCTGTCCTGGCTGGAGGCCGCCCCGCCCGGCTCCTACCTGAACCAGATCGCCTGAGGCTCTGCTAGCGCTCCCCGCCCGGCTTCCAGAGGACGTCGCCGTGGCCGGCGTTGGCCTGGCGGCCCAGGATGAACAGCAGGTCCGACAGCCGGTTCAGGTACTTGGCGGCCAGCGGGTTCACGGTGTCCCCGTGCTCGGCGCAGGCGGCCCAGGCGCTCCGCTCGGCCCGCCGGGTCACGGTCCGCGCCGTGTGCAGCAGCGCCGCGGCGGGGGTGCCCCCGGGCAGCAGGAAGCTGCGCAGCACCGGCAGCCCCTCGTTGTACTGATCGCAGGCCTGCTCCAGCCGCTCGATGTAGCTGCCGTCGATCCGCAGCGGCGGGTACGGCGGGTTCTCGCTGATCGGAGTGGCCAGGTCCGCCCCCACGTCGAACATCTCGTTCTGCACCCGATTCAGCAGCGCGACCAGCTCCGGCCCGGGCTGCCCGAGCGCGATCGCCACCCCGATGGCGCAGTTGGCCTCCTCCACGTCGGCGTAGGCGGCCAGCCGGCTGTCGGTCTTGCTGGCCCGCGACCCGTCGGCCAGCGCCGTGCTGCCGTCGTCGCCGGTCCGGGTGTAGATACGGGACAGCACCACGGGTTCGTCCCTGCGGTTCGGTGGCATGCCCCCACCCTATGGGCCCGGCCCCTCGCAGCCCCGGCCCCAGCTCCAGCCCCAGCCCCGGCTCGGCCCGGCGGCCCCGGCCCGCCGGGCCCGGTGGGCCAAGGCGCCGGCGCCCGGCGCCCGGCGGGCACAACGTCGGCCCTGCGCGGACGCGCCGAATGCGTCCCAAATGCGTGACGCAATTACGCTATGTAGGGAACAGGATGCCCGGTCTATCCGGGCATGCCGGTCACGCATACGCAGCGCGATACGCCGGTACCAAAAAGTGATCAATAACTGACCTGCGGGTATTCACTTTCAGCCGGGCCTGTGGCAGGGTTATCGACACGCAGGGTAAACAGTCAAGATCGAAGAGTAGTCCAATGACGGATGATTTTCGGTCATAACCTGCGTCCGGCTGACTGCGACCGCTAACTCTAAGTAGCGGAACAGTCGCCAGCCGGGGCCCGATGGATCTCGGGGGCTCATCGGACCCTGGTGTTTCGGGGGAGCGCTCCCGGTCGGTACACCCGGCCGGGAGCCACCCTCGCCCCGGGAGCCACCCTCGCCCCGGGAGCCTCCCGCAGTGCCGGGTCACTCCAGGCTGGGAAGGCTTTTCCGCAGCACGTGCGGCAAACCCTTCCCAGCCCGGCCCAGCCCGGCCCAGCCCGGCCCAGCCCGGCCGCCCCCAGACCCACGAGCCCCAGAGGCCTCAGGAGCGCGGGCCCCGGCGGCGGCCGTGCAGGAACCGCACCATCCCCAGGGTCCGGTTCAGGTCGCGCTCGGTCCGCCCGAACGAGGTCAGGTTGGCCGGGGGCTTCATCCACTGGCGGGCGATGGACTTGGCCCGGGTGAACTCGCGCAGGCCGTCGGCCCCGTGGATCCGCCCGAACCCGGACTCCCCGACCCCCCCGAACGGCAGGGCCGGGACCAGCATGAACGACACCACCGAGTTGATCGCGGCCGCCCCGGACCGCAGCGACCGCGCGGCGCCCAGGGCCCGCCGCCGGTTCCCCGAGAAGATCGTCGCCCCGAGACCGTAGGAGCTGGCGTTGGCCAGGCGGACGCCTTCTTCCAGGCTGGCCACACGCCGCACGGTCAGGGTGGGGCCGAACGTCTCTTCCCTGACCGCCGAGGCATCCTCGGGCACGTCGGTCAGGATCACCGGCCGGACGTAGCCGCCGTCGATGGCGTCGTCGGCCGATTCCAGGGGACCGGGCAGGGCCCGGCCGCCGCGGGCGACCGCGTCGGCCAGGTGGCGGCGGATCACGTCGATCTGCGCGGGCATGGTCATGGGGCCGTAGGCGGCGCCGGGCTCGCTGCCGGGGCGGAGGCCGGAGACCCGCTCGGTCAGCTTGGCCAGGAACGTTTCGTAGACCGGGTCGGCCACGTAGACGCGCTCGACGCCGATGCAGGTCTGGCCGGCGTTGGACAGCCCGCCCCAGGCGGCGGCGTCGGCGGCCGCGTTGAGGTCGGCGTCGGCGTCGACGATGAGGGCGTCCTTGCCACCGCATTCGGCGATGACGGGGGTCAGGCTGCCGGCGGCGGCCGCCATGACCTTGCGCGCGGTGGCGGCCGAGCCGGTGAAGGCGAGCTTGTCCACGCCGGCCGTGGTCAGCGCGGCGCCGGTCCGGCCGTCGCCGGTCAGTAGCTGCAGCACGGGCTGGGGCGCGTCCCGGCCCGCGGTCTCGGCGAACGAGCGGACCAGGTACTCGCCCACGGCCGGGGTGAACTCGCTGGGTTTGAACACCACCGCGTTCCCGGCCGCCAGCGCGTAGGCGATCGAGCCCATCGGGGTCAGCACCGGGTAGTTCCACGGGCCGATCACGCCGATGACCCCGAGCGGCTGGTATTCGACGGTGGCGGCCAGGTTGAGGGCGGCGACGCCGCTGAACACCCGGTGCGGGCCGAGCACGCGCCGGGCGTGCCTGGCGGCCCAGTCGATGTGCAGGATGGCCAGCACGATCTCGAGCTTGGCGTCGTCGGCGGGCTTGCCGGTCTCGTCGTGCACCAGCGCGGCCAGCCCGTCCAGCTGCTGGGTCAGGCGCGACTTCCAGTCCAGCAGCCGCCCGCGCCGGCCCGGCCAGCCCAGGGTGGCCCACCAGCGGGCGGCCTCGCGGGCGCGGCTCACCGCCACCGCGGCCTCCTCCGGCCCGGCCACCGGGAACGCGGCGATGACCTGCCCGGTGGCGGGATTCAGCGTTTCGAACGTGCCGGTCTCCCCGTCGGTGCGGGGAGTCTGGGAGGTTGTCATGGGGCACCGCCGTCCTGCCGAGGCCTGGGGTGTTAAGTAAATCACTGGGCGGCCGCCCGAAACTACCCGCCAGTAGCCAACGACCGGGAGACCCGTTGCCGACTCGTCCCTACGTGCTGATCAGCTGCGCCATGTCGGTGGACGGCCGGATCGACGACACCGGCCCGGAGCGGCTGGTGCTGTCCGGCCCGGCCGACCTGGCCCGCGTGGACGAGCTGCGGGCCAGCTGCGACGCGATCGTGGTCGGCGCGGGCACGGTCCGGCGCGACAACCCGCGGCTGCTCATCCGCGACCCGGGGCTGCGCGCCCGCCGGGTGGCGGCCGGGCGCCCGGAGCACCCGGTCCGGGTGACCCTGACCGGTAGCGGTGACCTGGACCCGGCCGCGCGGTTCTTCAGCCCGCCCGCCCCGCCGGGCGTGCCCGCCCCGCCGTGCGCCCCCGCCGCCCGCAAGCCGCTGGTCTACTGCGCCCGCCCCGCCGTCAAGGCCCTGCGGGCCCGGCTCGGGACCCTCGCCGACGTCATCGACGCCGGCGACCCTGCTTCCGTCCGTTTCATGCTCCAGAATTTGGCCGAAGGTGGTTGTGCTCGCGTCCTGGTCGAAGGCGGGGCGACCTTGCTGCGCGAGGTTCTGGTGTCCGGTCTCGCCGACGAGCTGGAGCTGGCGGTGGCCCCGTTCTTCGTGGGCCAGGAGGCGGCCCCGCGCTTCGCGCTGCCCGGCCCGTATCCGGCCGGCCCGGCCGACCCGATGACCCTGGCCGAGGTGCGCCGGGTCGACGGGCCGGGTGAGGAGGGCGGGCGGGGCAGCATGGTGGCCCTGCGCTACCTGCTCGGCCCGGGCGGCGCCGACACCAGGTTCGTGCGCGCGGCCATCGAGCTGTCCCGGCAGTGCCCGCCGTCCGACACCGCGTTCGCGGTCGGCGCGATCGTGGTCTCGGCGGCCGGGGACATCATGGCCACCGGGTTCTCCCGGGAGCAGGAGGCCGACGACCACGCCGAGGAGGTGGCCCTGCGCAAGCTGGACCCGGCCGACCCGCGCCTGGCCACGGCCACGATCTACAGCTCGCTGGTGCCGTGCGGGGCCCGCGCGTCCCGCCCGGTCACCTGCGTCCAGCACATCCTGGCCGCGGGCATTCCCCGGGTGGTGTTCGCCTGGCGCGAGCCCCCCATCTTCACCGAAGGCCGCGGCGCCGAGCAGTTGCGCGCGGCCGGCGTCACCGTGGTCGAGCTCCCGGACCTGGCCGAGGACGCGGCCGCGGTCAACGCTCACCTCACGGGGCCAGTGCCTCGACTCCCGCGATGAACAGGTCGATGCCGAACCGGTAGTGAAAGTCGGGATTGACGGTGGTGAACGGGACCGCGCACTCGACCAGGCGGGGGTACTTGTCCGCCGGCAGCAGCGCGATCTTGACCTGCTTGCGCCGCTGGTGCTCGGCCCGCTCGGCCTCGGTCAGGCTGGCCTTCACATCGGGTTCGAAGCCCGGCTCGCTCATCACCAGCGAAAGCGCGGTCCACATCCCGGCCCGGGTGATCTCGCTGGCCTGCTCGGGGTCGAAGCCCGCGCCGCGCAGCAGGCCGAGAGCGATCTCGGCCGCCCGCATCGGGCCCTCGCCCTCCTTCTCGTGCATCAGCACGAGCTGAGCCCCGGACGGGTGCGCCCGCATCACCCCGACCAGTGACTTCATGATGGCCCGGAGCTGATCCGGCCACGACGCCGACTGATCGAGCTCGAGGTCGACCTCGCTCCAGATCTGATCGCTCAGCCCGGACAGCAGCTCTTCCTTGCTGCGGAAGTGCCAGTACAGCGCCATCGGGGTGACGCCGAGTTCGGTGGCCAGCCGCCGGATGGTCAGGGCGTCGACCCCATCCCGGTCGGCCAGCTCGAGGGCCCGGCCGACCACCGCGCTCTTGGTGAGCCGGGGCCGGTCGGGAGCTTCGGTGTCTGCTTTTGCTGCCATCGCTTGACAACTATACACCGTACAAGGCAGCCTGTACCACGTACATATACGACGTACATGTACGGCGGATAGATTCGGCGTACAGGGCACGGGCGGAACCGAGACGACGGAAAGAGGCGGTGCCGAATGTCACGGCGCTGGTGGGCTCTGGTGGCGGTCAGCCTGGCCACCCTGATGAGTTACCTGGACAACAACGTGGTGAACGTGGCCTTGCCGACCATCCAGCGCAGCCTGAACCTGTCGGTGTCGGGGCTGGAGTGGGTGGTCAGCAGCTACCTGCTGGTGTTCGCCGGGCTGCTGCTGGCCGGAGGGCGGCTGGCTGACCACTACGGCCGGCGCCGGCTGTTCCTGATCGGCCTGGGCGTCTTCACCGCGGCGTCGCTGGCCGCCGGGCTGGCCGGCAGCGGGGCGGTGCTGATCGCCAGCCGGGCCGTGTCCGGTCTCGGCGCCGCCCTGATGGTGCCGACCACGCTGGCCATCATCCTGGCCACCTTCGACGATGTGCGCGAGCGGTCCCGGGCCGTCGCCATCTGGACCGCCATCGGCGCCCTGGGCCTGGCCTTCGGCCCGCTGGTCGGCGGCTTCATCAGCCAGCACCTGCACTGGGGCTGGATCTTCTTCATCAACGTCCCGATCGGCGTGATCACGGCGGCCATCGCGCTGCCCGCCATGGACGAGTCCCGCGGCCGCGCGGCGGGCCAGACCCGGCGCCTTGACGTGCCCGGCCTCGTCGTCTCGGCCGTGATGCTGTTCTCGCTGGTGTACGCGCTGATCGAGGGCCAGGACCGGGGCTGGACGTCACCGCTCATCCTGGGGGCCTTCGTCCTGTCGGCGCTGGCCGCGGCGGCCTTCGTGCTGGTGGAGAGCCGGGCCGAGCACCCGATGGTGGCCCTGTCGCTGTTCCGCAACCGGGTGTTCAGCGGCGGTAGCACCACCATGATGCTGTGGGCCTTCGGGGTGTTCGGGATCTACTTCTTCACCGCGCTCTACCTGCAGGACATCCTGGGCTTCTCGCCCACCAAGGCCGGGCTCGCGTTCGTGCCCATGGCCCTGGCCATGGCCGCGACCTCCTTCCTGGCCGGCCCGGTCACGGCCCGGATCGGCACGCACCGCACGGTGGCCCTGGGCATGCTGCTGATGGCGGGCGGCCTGGTCCTGTTCACCATGCTGGGCCAGCACGCGACCTTCGCCGGCATGATGCCGGGGTTCCTGGTCTTCGGCGCGGGCGGCGGCCTGATGAACATGCCGCTGACCAACGCGATCCTGGGCGCCATGCCGCCCGAGCGGTCCGGGGTCGCCTCGGCCCTGCTGAACGCGTCGCGCGAGGTGGCCGGGTTGCTCGGGGTCACCGTCATCGGCGCGGTGCTGCGGTCCCGCCAGAGCGCCGAACTGCGGGCTGGTACGCACCCGGCGGCCGCGTTCATCGACGGCTACCACGCCGGGCTGATCCTGACCATCGCGCTGACCCTGGCCGGCGTGGTCGTCAGCTACCTGGCCCTGCGCCGGTACGCGACCCGGCCCGCGGCCCAGGATGAACTGGCCACCACTCCGGAAACCCCGGTCCCGGCGGGGGACAGCGCCTGACTCTCCGTCAGGCGCGAGCGGCCGGCGGGTGGCGTCAGAAGCCACCCGCCGGCAGCGTGCTCAGGTCCACCTCGCTGGTCTCGCCGATGCCGTGCACCGCGGTCACGGTGGCCCAGCCCTCCCGGACCAGGGCCCAGTCGCTGTCGGCGGCGACGTTGCTCCCGAACTCGGCGAACGTGACCGGGATGGCGCCCCCGCGCAGCTCGCCCACGGTGACCTTGGCCGACCCGTAGTCGGCCAGCCGGGCCGCCCGCAGCCCGCGCACCTGGTCCAGCGGCCGGTCCGGCACGTTCAGGTTGACCATCACCGCGGGGACGGCCCGGGGCAGGTACCAGTCCAGGGCCCGGGCCGACACCGCCTCGGCCGTGTCCCAGTGCACGGAGGCGTCCCGGGCCAGCGAGAAGGCCATGCCGGGCAGATCCGCCGAGGCCGCGGTGAGCGCGGCCCCGACCGTGCCCGAGTGCAGGATGGCCCGGCCCAGGTTCGGCCCCCGGTTGATGCCGGACAGCACGATGTCCGGCCGCCCGCCGAAGCCGCCGTGCACGGCCACGAACGCGATCATGGCCGGGGTGGCCCGCACCGCCAGCGCGGGCACGTCCTCCAGCCCGTCCAGCTTGCGTTCCTCGGCCAGCAGGTGGCCGCCGGACTCCAGCGCCGACATCATGGCGCTGGTCCCGCTGCGTTCAGAATCGGGGGCGGCGACGGTCACGTCCAGCCCGGCGGCCACCGCCACCCGGGCCAGCAACCGCACCCCTGGACTGTCGATCCCGTCATCGTTGGTGATCAGTGCGCGCATTACGTCATATAAGCACTCGGCACCGACGGCAGCGGCCCCGGGCCCGGCTGGACCAGGCCGCCGCCGTCACCCCGGCCCAGTGGCCGTCCGGGACCGCGGCGGCCGCGACTGGAAATCGCGGTCCCGGCCCAGGTCAGCAGCCGGGTGCTCCCCTCCGCAGCCCGGGCAGATGAGCCAGCACGTGGCCGCGGGACCACCCCGCCACCCGCGACGGCCCGCGCGCCTGGTCGCCGCACCGCCCGTCCAGTTCGGCCACCAGATCCGAGGTGGCCCCGGCCGGCCGCGCCAGTACCGGCCCGATGGGGCCCGTGGCCTGCGTCACCGGGGGTTCCTCTTTTGCCGCAAACGCGAAACTCGCACCACAAAGGCACGGTAGCGTCACCGCGTGGATCGCGGGGACTCCGACGCTGGCCAGCGGCTGCTGCCCGGCCGATGGGCCTTGCCCGGCGGCCTGATCCTGGCCAGCTACCTCACCGCCGAGCCCGCGGCCGCCGTCCAGTACCGGCTGATCGTCGACGTCCTGCTGGACGAGCAGGAGCGTTCGCTGGCCGGGGTGTCCCGGCCCGGCCTGGAGGTCCTGCTCCGGGACCGGCTCGACGCCCAGTTGAATGCCCAGTTGAATGGACCGCTGGAGGCACCGCTGGAGGCACGGCCCGACGGGCCGCTGGACCGGCCGGCCGGCCGGTGGCTGGCCGCGCTGCCGCTGGACCGCCGGCTGGACCAGCTCGTGGCCTGGGGTGTGGCCGACCAGTGGCCGGGTCCCGGCGGGGTTTCGCACTACCAGCTCACCGAGCCCGCGGCCCGGCTGCACCGCGCCGTCCGCGAGCTGGCGCCCGGCCCCGGTGGCCCCGGAGCGGAGCCGGGAGGCTCGGTGGCGGCCAGCGTCGCGCCCCCGGTGCTGGCCGGTCACCTGGACCGCCTGGCTGCCGCGGTCCCGGGCCGGCCCGGCGACGCGGCCCAGGCCTGGTCGGTGGTACGGACCACGTTCGGGGCCATGGCCGAGGCCGCCGCGGCCTGGCAGGCCCGGCTGGCCGCCGCCCTGGCCGGCGCGGCCGAACCGGCCCGGGTGGCCGCCCTGCAGGACACCCTGCGCCGCTACGTGGACGTGTGGGGGACCGGCGTGGACCGGCACTCCGGCCCGATCGCCACCCACACGTCCGGGCTGCTGGCCGCGGGCCCGGCCGCCTGGCGGCCCGCCGCCCTGCACAGCCTGGGCGCCGCCGCCACCGAAGACCAGCTGTCCGCCCTGCTCGGCGACTACCAGGTCACGCTGGCCGGGCTGCTGGCCTGGTTCGGCCCGGGTGACAACCGGGCCCGGCGGCTCCGGCGGCAGATGCGCGATGTGGTGGTGCCGCTGGTGCACGGCCGGCGGGCCCTGGCCGCCGTCCGGGGTCAGCTGTCCCAGCGGGCCGACCTGCTGGCCCTGGCCGGGGCGCTGGAGCGCGCGGCCACCGACGACGACGCCTGGTCGCTGTGGTGCACGGCCACCGGGCTGTTCGCCGCCCGCCACCTGCCCCACCCCAGCCCGCAGCCGCCAGGCCCGGCGGGCTCGGTGTCGTTCTGGGCCGCCGAGCCGGTGCCGCCGTCCCTGCTGGCCGCCGGGCCCGCGGTGACCGGGTCCGCTGCGGCCGGGCCCACCATGGCCGGCCTGGCCGCGGACGCCGCGGACCGGGTGGCCCGGATGCCCGACCACTCGGCGGCCCGGGCCGCGGCCCGGGCCGCGGCGTCGGCCCGGCAGGCCGCCGCCGACCAGACCCGGCAGGCCATCCAGGCCCGGTCCGGGCTCCAGCTGTCCGGCTGGACCGGCCTGGACGCGGGCCAGCTTGACGTGCTGCTGTCGCTCCTGGCCGCGCTGGCCGGAGCCCGTCCCGGCCAGGACGGCAGCCGGACCGTGCGCACTCCGGACGGCCGCTGGACGGTCCGGGCCGAGCCCGCCCCGGACGGCGCGCCGCCCGCGGTCATCGGCACCCCGGCCGGCCGGCTGGTCCACCCCGACCTGCGCCTGACCATCAACGCCGGAGCGGACCGGTGACCACCCCCAGCGCGCCCGATCACGCCTCCAACGGGCCCGGCCAGACCCCCAGCGGGCCCGGTCAGACTCCCAGCGGGCCCGGCCACACCCCCACTCCCGCCTTTCCCACTGGTCCCATGGATCACATCAGCCCCGACCGTGACGGGCAGCGGGCCTTCACCGGCCTGCTGGCCCGGCCGCTGGTCACCGCGGCGAGCGACCCCGCCCTGTACCGGGCCGTGACCCGGCACGCGGCCGCGGTCAGCCAGGCCGCCCGCACCCTCGGCTACCGGCTGGCCGCCACCGGCCAGGCCTTCCGGCTGGTCCGGGTACCGGTGGCGGGCACGGTCACCGCCCCGCCCCCGCCACCGGACCGTCCCGGCCGCCGGGTGCTGGCCCTGGCCTGCGTGCTGGCCGCGGCCTGCGACCAGCTCACCGGCCCGGTCACCCTGGCCGGGCTGGCCCGGGCGGTCCAGGAGCTGACCAGCGGCCCGGCCGCCACGGTGGCACCGTTCGACCCGGGCCTGCTGGCCCACGAGCGCCAGCTGGCCGAGGCGGCCGGGCTGCTGGCCCACTGGGGCGTGCTGCGCCCCCGCCCGCCGGCCGCCGGGCCCGGGCCGGCCGCGCCCGCCGAGTACGACATCGACCAGGCCGCGCTGGAGCTGCTGACCAGCCCGGACGTGCTGTCCCCGGCCCTGGCCCCAGCGGCCGCGGCGGGCGGCCCGGACCCGGCCGCCGACGACCTGCCGGGAGCCTCCCGGCCGGTGCGGGCGCTGCGCGCGCTGGTCGAGACCCCGGCCGTCATGTACGCCGAGCTGGCCGGGGACGACGCCGCCGCGCTGCGGGCCACCCGCGGCCTGCGCTCCAGCGAGGCCGCCCGCCTGACCGGAGGGCATGTGGAAGCCCGCGCCGAGGGACTCACCGTGATCATTGACGACGAACCGCCCAGCCCGGTGACCAGCGACTGGCCCGGCGGCAGCAGCCCGGGCCAGGTCTCGCTGCTGCTGGCCGACGCGGCCGGGCGGGCCGGGGAACGCCAGCCCGACGGCACCGTCACCCTCACCAGCGACCAGGCCGACGAGCAGGCCAGCGCGGTGCAGGCCGCCCACCAGCCTGAGCTGGCCGGGCCGTTGCGGGACGACCCGGCCGCGGTCCGGGCCGCGGCCGAGCAGCAGCTGGCCGCGCTGGGCCTGCTCCGGATACGCCCAGACGGCGGCTGGGTGCTCTCCCCGGCCGCGGGCCGCTACCGGATCGCGGGCACGGGCGGTCAGTCGTGACCGCGCCGTCGCCGGAGGGCCAGGACCTGCCGCCGGCGGCCCAGGACCTGACGACCTGGCCGGACTCGGTACGGGACGGCGGCCTGCCCGAGCCATCCCGGTCCGGCCGCTGGCAGCTGCTGCGGGCCGGCGTGGTCAACCTGTGGGAGTTCGACGTCGCCGAGTACTGGCTGGCCGGCGGCCGGGCCCAGTTCGTGGGGCAGAACCAGTCCGGCAAGTCCACCCTGATGGCCCTCACCTCGCTGATCCTGCTGGCCGGGGATCTGGACCGCGAGCTGGTGGACACCTTCGGCCAGCAGCACAGGACCTTCCGCTACTACGTGGAGCCCACCGGCGACCCCCAGGACCGCCGGGACAGCGGCCCGGCCACCGCCCGCGGCTGGGCCTGGCTGGAGTTCGCCAGGCACGGGGACGGCGGCCCCCGCTACTTCACCTGCCTGCTGTACGCGCAGGCCCGGCGGGGCGTGGCCGGCCTGGACACCACCTGGGCGGTGTGCGACGGGACGGCCCGGGTGCGGGCCGGCCTGGACCTGCACCAGGCCGCCGCGGTCCGCCCGCCCGCCGCCCTGGCCTCGGTGCCCGGCTTCCGGGCCACCCCGGACGGGGACACCTACCGGGCCTGGGTGGCCGGTGAGCTGTTCGGGTTCACCGGGCCGGACCGGCTGGAGGCGGTGGTCCGCATGCTCTCGGTGCTGCGCACCCCGCACCTGGGCCAGCGGCTGGACCCCGGCTTCTTCACGGCCCAGCTGCGGACCGCGCTGCCCGCGGTCGCGCCCGGCCAGATCGCCGGGCTGGCCGAGGGCTGGGACGCCCTGGACGCGCTGGCCCGGGACCGCGACCAGGCCCGGACCGCCCGCGACGCCGTGGCCGCCTACCTCTCCGGGGCCTGGGCCCCGTGGGCCGACGCAACCCTGCGCTGGCGGGCCGATGACCTGCTGGCCAGCGTGACCCGGCTCGACGAGGCGGTCGGCGCCGCGGCCGGGGCCGCGGCCGCCCTGGCCGCGGCCCGGGACCGGGTGGCGGGTACGGCCAGGCCGCTGCAGACCGCCCGGGACACCCGGGACCGGGTCGAGCAGGGCTACGAGGACCTGCTCACCTCCCCGGCCTACGCCGGCACCGGGGGCACCGCGGCCCGGGTCGAGCAGCTCCAGCAGGCCGCGGCCCGGTCCCGCCAGGCCGCGGCGGCCGCCACCGGCGAGGCCAGCCAGGCCCAGGCCGTCCTGGACCGCCGGTCCGCCGAGCAGAAGACGGCCAGCGAGGCCACCGCCCGCGCCGCGGACCAGGTGGCGGCGGCGGTGTGCGCGGTCGCGGCGGCCGCGGAGCCGGCCGGGCTGCCCGCCGCCACCGCCGGCTGGGCCGCCCGCGGTGACCTCGGGCGGCTGGACGCCGCCCTGCGCGAGCAGGGCGAGCAGGTGGCGGCGGCCCGGCCGCTGCTGGCCGCGGCGGCGCTGGCCCGGCAGCAGGAGGAGACCGCCGCCCGCTGGGCCGTGCAGGCCTCGGCCGAGCGCGCCCGCTGGGTGACCCGGGCCGGTCAGGCCGCCGACGCGGTGGAAGCGGCCCTGCAGGGACTGTCCGACGAGCTGGAGGGCTGGGCGGCCAAGCTGGGCGAGGAGGCTCCGGCGCCGGCCCGGCGGGTGGGCTGGATCGCCTCAGCCGTCGAGCAGTCGGCCCAGGCCGAGCCGCGCCCGGTGCTGGCCGGGCTGCTGCGGGATTCCTGGCTGACCAAGCTGACCACCTCCCTGCGCGAGCGCGCGGCCGTGCTCGAGCACGAGGCCGAGCACCGGCAGCGGGAGGCCCACGAGCGGGACGAGCAGGCCGCCCGGCAGCTGCTGGAGTCCGAGCCGCAGCCGGCCCCGGCCAGCCGCTGGGTCCGACGGGAACGGCCCGCGGCCGGGCCGGACGGCACCCCGCTGTGGCGGCTGCTGGAACCGCGCGGCAGCCTGTCACCCGAGGTGCTGGCCCACATCGAGGCGGCCCTGGACGCCGCCGGGCTGCTCGAGGCCTGGGTCACCCCGGACGGGGCCTGGCTGCCCGGCCGGGACGGCCGCGACGCGGTGCTCACCGCCGCGACCGGCTGGCCCGACACCACCGCGTCGTTCAGCACGCTGGCCTCGGTGCTGCAGCCCGCCCCCGACGCCGGGCCGCTGGCCAGCCGGGTCGGGGCGCTGCTGCATGTCATCGGCTATCTGGCCGAGGAGAACCGGGCGCCGCTCAGCTACGACTACGGGGTCACCGCCGACGGGCGCTGGCACACCCCGTACACCGCCGGGCAGGCCGGGCCGCCCGAGCACGGCGCCGAGCTGATCGGCGTGGCCACCCGCCGCGCCGCCCGCGACCGCCGCGCCCAGGATCTGCGCGACCAGGCCTCGGTCCTGCGCGACGAGGCGGCCGGCCTGCGCAAGACCGCGGCCGGGCTGCGCGAGCGGCTGGCCGAGCTGGAGACGGCCGCGGCCCGGGCCCCGGGCGACGCCGGCCTGGTCGGGGCGGTGCTGGCCCGGCAGGCCGCGGACGACGGGCTGCGCCGGGCCGAGGCCGTCCGCGACCGGGCCGAGGAGGACCTGGCCCGGGCCCGGGCCAGCGCCCAGGACGCGCACACCGCGCTGGGCCGGGGCGTGCTGGCCGGCCCGCAGGCCGCGGCCGGTCCCGGTAGCCCGGCCACCGACCTGGACGAGCGGGCCGGGGCCCTGCGGACGGCCGAGGCCGCGACGGCCGGGCTGGCGCTGGCCCGGGCGGGACAGCACGCGGCTCAGCGGGCCGAGGACCAGGCCCGCGTCCTGTACACCGAGACCGCCGAGCTGGCCGCGGCCGCGGCCGAGCGGGCCAGCCGGGCCCTCCGGCACGCCGACCAGGACCAGGACGTGGCCGACAACGCCGAGGAGGCCCTGGACGAGTCCGGCCGCGACCTGCGCCAGGCCGCCCGGGAACAGCGGCGGCGCCGGGATGAGCTGGCCGCCGCCGTGGACGCGCTGCAGGCCGAGCACGGCCGCGGGCTGGCCGCCGCGGCCGCCGCCGAGGTCCGGCTGGACACCGCCGAGCAGCGGCGCGAGCAGGCCGAGCAGGCTCGCGACGACGCGCTGGCCGCCTGGTGGATCCCGGTCGACGCGGGCCTGGCCGCGGCCCGGGAACTGCCGGTGGCGGCCGGCCGCACGCTGGCCCAGGCCGAGGCCCAGGCCGTGGCGGCCCGGTCACTGATCGCGCCGCCCGGCTGGCCGGAGCCGGGCCAGGCCGACTCCGCCGCCCGCGCCGCCCTGGCCGCCCGGGCCTGGGCCGTGGTGGTGGGGCGCCCGCTGGCCGAGCTGCGCACGGTGCTGGAGAGTTCCGGCGGCCGCGGGGTCGTGCTGCGGGACCCGGCCGAACCGGGTCAGCTGCCCGAGGTCGCGATCCTGGTCGACGGGGCCGGCCTGGCCAGCGCGCCGGCCCGGGCCGTGGCCCAGCTCGACCAGCAGGTCACCACGCTGACCGAGCGGCACGACCAGATCATGCACCAGGTCCTGGCCGACCTGCTGTCGAGCACGTTCGTCGAGCACCTGCAGGACCGCCAGGGCGCCGTCACCGAGCTGATCAGCGGGGTCAACCGGGTGCTGGCCCAGCACCCGACCGGGGCCAGCGCCACCACGCTGCGGCTGCGCCGCCAGGCCGCGCCCGGTCACGAGACCGCGTTCGCGGTGCTGACCGCGTTGGAGCCGGGGGCCTCCGCGGCCGGGGACCGGGATCGGCCCGAGTCCCCGCGGGACCAGGTGCGCACGTTCCTGGAGCAGCAGATCCGGGCCGCCCAGGACCAGGCCCGGTCCGGCCCGGCCGACTGGCGGGAGCACCTGTCGGTGCTGCTGGACTACCGGCGCTGGTTCGACGTGGTCACCGACTACCGGGTGGGGGAGGGGACCTGGCGCCCGTTCACCGAGGAGGTGCACGCCAAGGACTCCGGCGGCGGCAAGGCCGTGACCCTGCTCCAGCCGATGCTGGCCGCGCTGGCCGCGCTGTACGCCGAGTCCGGCTCGGCGCCGCGCCCGCTGTGGCTGGACGAGGCGTTCACCGGTGTCGATGACACCAACCGGGCCACCATGCTGGGACTGCTGGTCACCTTCGACCTGGACTTCGTGCTGGCCGGCCCGGCCACCCTGGTCACCACGGCCCAGGTGCCGTCGGCCGCGATCTGGTTCGTCAGCCGGGCCCCCGCCCCCGATCCCGGGGTCGACCTGTCGCTGATGCTCTGGGCCGGCGGCCAGCCCGTCTCCGCCGAGGCGCCCGAGGCGCCCGGGACCGAGCCGCCGGTGCCCGAGCCGCCGGCGGCGCCGCTGCCGCGGATGATGCCCTAAGGCCTGTTTCATAAGTTGTGGGCAAGCCATTCGTTGATGGCGGCGATGTGGACGATGGCCTGGTAGCGGACGGCTAGCTTGTCGTATCGGGTGGCGAGGGCCCGGTGGCGTTTGAGCCGGTTGATGCTGCGCTCGCCGTGTGCCGCCGCTTATAGATTGCGCGGTCGAAGGCTGGTGGCCGGCCGCCCGCGTGGCCGCGGTTCTTCCGGTACTGGATGCGGTCGGCTTGCTCGGGGATCGTGCAGGCGATGCGGCGTTTGCGCAGTTAGGCGCGGTTGGCGCGGGAGCCGTAGGCCTTGTCGCCCCAGGATCCAGCCGGGAAGGGTGGTGGTCATAAGGGGTTCCCCTTCCGGGTGGCCGCGGGACATTTCACCCCTCATCACGATCGCGAACGGCGGCTGGCGGCACCAGGGTGAGACCCTGGTTCCTCCCGGGCCAGCGTCCCGCTGGATGCGGCGGTGCACCCCGCAGCGGCATGCTGAACCCGGACCGGAACGGGCAGCAGGGAGTGAGCTGATGGACGGTGCCCCTGTGACCTTGACGGTGGTGTCCAGCCGTGCCGAGGCGGATCTGGTTGTGGCCCTGCTCCGCAGCGGCGGCCTGCGCGCCGCGATCTCGGCCGACGACGCCGATGGCCAGGACCCCCAGCTGCGGCTGGAAGGGGTCCGCATCCTGGTCGCCTCCGAAGAGGAGGCCGCCGCCCGCCAGCTCTTGGCCGACGCCGAGGCCGTCGGGTGAACTCATCCTCGCCTTTCGGGTGAGAAGAGGTGAGGATGTCGAACGCAGGGAGGCGCCGGCGATGGACGGACGGGACACGTGCTGAGCGGGCAGGTCCGCCCGGAGGAAATCCCCAGCGCGGAAAGCGACGCCGACCTCATCGAACTGTCGCTGCGGGAGCCAGCCCGGTTCGGGGTCATCTACGACCGGCACGCCGCCGAGATTCTGCGGTACGCACATGCACGGCTGGGCCCGTCGTCGGCCGAGGAGGTGATGGCCGAGACGTTTCTGGCCGCGTTCCGCCGTCGGGACAAGTACGACTGCAGCCGTAGCGATGCCCGGCCCTGGCTGTACGGCATCGCGACGCGCCAGATCAGCAAGCACCGGCGGACGGAGGGCCGCCACCAGCGCGCCCTGGCCCGGCTGCATGCCGAGGCCGCGAGCGAGGATTTCGCCGACCGGTCGGACGACCGGGTGACGGCTCAGGGCCTGCGCCCCCGCATCGCCACGGTACTGGCCGGGATGTCGCAGCGGGATCGCGACCTGCTGCTGCTCATCGCCTGGGCCGGGCTCAGCTATGACGAGACCGCCCGGGCGCTCGGCATTCCGATCGGCACCGTCCGATCACGGCTGAACCACATCCGGACCCACACCCGCGAGGCTCTCGGCGGCGCCAACCCGGCCCGGGCCACCGAGGGCCACCAGCCATGAATCAGCAAGGAGAATCAGCCATGGACCAGGTAGCACTGTTTTCCGACGTCCGGCCGGCGCCTCCGGCGGACGATGATGTCGCCACCGTCTGCGACCGGACGCGCGATCGGGTCGCGGCCGCGTTTCAGGAAACCCCGCCCGGTCGTCGCCGTCGGCGGCGGTTCGCCTTCGGTCTGGCCGGTGGCGGTGTCCTCGCCGCCGGGGCCGCGACCGCGGCGGTCACCCTGCTCGCTGGTAACGCGGCCCCGCCCGGCGGTTCGCTGCGGTCGTTTGTCACCGCCGCCTACACGGTGCGCCCGGGTCAGGACGGCACGATCACCGTCACGATCAAGCAACTACAGGACCCGGCGGGCCTGCAACGCGCGCTGGCCGCCGACGGCGTTCCCGCCCTCGTCCGGTACGTCCCGGACAGGTTCTTGAGCGGCACCTACCACGGCACCACCTACAGCGGCGTAAGCCCGGTGTGCCAGTACTTCAATCTTCCGCGGGCGGCCAGCGCGGAGTCCAAAGCGGTCGGCTTGGTCACTGGCGGGGGTGGGTTGTTCTGGATTCGCCCCAGTGCCATGCCCAAGGGTACGGTGGTCTTCATTCAGGACTCACTCAGCAAGCAGGGCAACATCGCCGGCATTGACCTGCTGACCAGCAGCAAGTTGCCTCCGTGCGTGCCAGTCAAGCCGCCTACACCGCAGCAGATCATCTCCCCGCAGGCTGGCCAGCCGACCGTCTCGCCGAAGGGCCATCAGCTGAAGAGCGTCCCGCCGGGCAGATACTCTGATCACGAATCACCGTTGCCGTCCTCGCCGGGCTCCTTGTCCTGAGCCTCACGGGCGCGAAGGGAAGACCCGGACCGTCTCGACGCCGAGCTTCGTGGCCGAGGCGGTTAGGCGCCGGTCAGAACAGGCGGAGCGAGTCGTCCTCGGTGCCGCGCATGGCCTCGTAGTCGAGGACCACGCAGCGGATGCCGCGGTCGGTGGCCAGCACCCGGGCCTGGGGCTTGATCTCCTGGGCGGCGAACACGCCCTGCACCGGGGCCAGCAGCGGGTCCCGGTTGAGCAGGTCCAGGTACCGGGTGAGCTGCTCGACGCCGTCGATCTCGCCTCGGCGCTTGATCTCCACCGCCACGCTGCCGCCGGCGTGGTCCTTGCACATCAGGTCGACCGGGCCGATCGGGGTGGGGAACTCCCGGCGGACCAGCCGCCAGCCGTCGCCCAGCAGGTTCACCTGAGCGGCCAGCAGTTCCTGCAGGTGTGACTCGACCCCGTCCTTGGTCAGGCCCGGGTCGACGCCGAGCTCGACCGAGGTGTCGCTGACCACTTCCTCCAGCGTGATGGCCAGGGTCTCGCCCGCTTTGTTGGTCACCGTCCACCGGCCGGGCTGCTCGGCCAGCCTGCACGGGGGCGACATCCAGTTCAGCGGCTTGTAGGAGCCGCCGTCGGAATGGACCAGGACCGAGCCATCCGCCTTGACGATGAGCAGGCGGAGCGCTGACGGGAGGTGGGCGGTGAGCCGGCCGACGTAGTCGACGCTGCACCGCGCGATGACGAGCCGCACGGAAGGCCACTGTAGCGGGCTCGCCCAGTGCGGACACGAGCATAAAGTAACCGGCGTGAGCCCGCGTAGATCCCGGCGTGCCCGGCCGGAAGCCGCCCCCTTGCCGCTGGGACCGGAGCGGCTCGAGTCGTGGCCGGACGGGGACTGGGTGGTCCGGCAGATCCCCGGGGCCGCCGCCACCAAGGAGTACCGCTGCCCCGGCTGTGACCAGGAGATCGTGCCCGGGACCGCGCACGTAGTGGCCTGGCCCGCCGAGGCCCCCGGGGTCGACATGCGCCGCCACTGGCACCGCACCTGCTGGCAGCGGCGGCTGACCCGCCGTCCCGGCTCAGGCCGCCACTGATCCTTGCCCGGCGTCCGGCTCGGGCCGGTCGCTGATCCCCGCCCGCGGCACCACCGGAGCCGGGAACGCTGAAGGGCCGGCTCCCCGCTCCGGGGCCCGGCCCTTCAGGTGCGCTGGTGCGCTAGTTCCTGCCTACTCCGTCCACCAGTCCTCGTCGTCCGCGGCCTTGCCGTTGGCGCCCTGCTTGGCGCCGTTGGCGGCCGGGGCGCCGTTGCGGGCCGGCTGGGCCTGCTGGGCCGGAGCCTGCCGCTGGGCCGGGGCCGTGGCCTGCGGGGCGCCGCCGTTGGCCGGCCCCCGGGCCTCCTGGGCGGGGGCGGCCGGAGCCTGCGGCCGCGGCGCGTCCGCGCCGATGGCCGGGCGGGACGGGGCCGACGGCACGGAGGAGGAGGCCTCTTCCATCCCGGGGACACCGCCACCGAGCAGCTGACGCAGCTGGGCCAGGTGGCTGCTGATGCTGTCCTTCTGGCGGGTGAGGTCGTCGACCTGACGCTGGGCCGCGGCCCGGGAACGCTCGGCCTCGGACTTGGTTTCGGCCAGCAGGTGGTCGGCCTGGCTCTTGGCCTGGCCGACGATCTGGTCGGCGTTCTTCTTGGCGTTGCTGACCAGCTGCTTGGCGTGCGAGTCGGCGTCGCGGCGGGTCTGCTCGGCCTGGGCGCTGGCCTTGGCGGCCCGCTGCTCGGCGGTGGACGCCCGCTGCTCGGCCTCGGAGACCAGCTTCTGGGTGGCGGCCTGCGCGGCGGACAGCCGCTCGGCCTCCTGGCGCTCGGCCTCCTCGCGCCGGGCGGCCAGCTGGATCTCGAACTCGGCCTCCGCCTGCGCCCGCTGGGCCTCGCTCTCCTCCAGGATGCGCTGGGCCTGGCTGCGCATCTCGTCGGCTTGCCGCTTGGAGGTGGTGAGGATTTCGTCGCGTTCCCGCTTCGCCGACGCCTTGAGCTGGGCCACTTCACGCTCGGTGGTGGTCCGCAGCTTGGCGATGTCGCGCTCGACGGCCGCCCGCTTCTCGGCGATCTCGTGGTCCGCCGTCGCCCGCAGCTTGGCCACTTCGCGCTCAGTGGTCGAGGTGAGCTCGTCCGCCTCGCGGCGGGCGCCCGTCCTGATCGAGTCGGCCTCGCGCTCCGCTGCCCCGCGCTGGTCGTCGGTCTCGCGCTTGGCGATCGCGCGCAGCTCGGCGGCCTCGTTCTCGGCCGACGCCCGCACCTCGGCCGCGTCCACCTTGGAGGCGGCCTTGATCTCGTTGGCCTCGGACCGGGCCGCCTGGACCAGCTCGGTGGCCTGCTCCTCGGCCAGCCGGAGCAACTGCTCGATCCGGGCACCCAGACCGGAGTAGGTCGGCCGTTCCTGCTCCTGCAGCTGGCGGTGGGCATCGGCCAGCTGCTGGTGCATCGCCTGCACCTGGTCCTTGTGCTGGCGCAGATCCCCTTCGATGGTCGCAAGATGCTCGTTGACCTGCTGGGGGTCGTATCCGCGCATCACCTTGGCGAACTCGCGCGGCTGCGTGTCTTCAAAGAAGTTGGTGAGCTGTGCGTCAATGTCGGATTGCATGTGGCCTAACCCTGTTGGACGGTACGGCAGGCGGGGGGGTTGCAAGTGAGGTTCTCATCGCCCGATCGGTAAGGTGAACCGGCGGCGGGACGGCAGGCACCTCGCCCGGTCGTTACGGACTTCTGCGATTTTCTCACCTGGTAGCAGGCAGACTACTCCGCCTGCGCGCCGTTGTCGGTTCCTTCGGACTTCCCAGCGGCGGATTCTCTGGACTGTGACCTAGGCTTCCGGTAAATAAGCACCATATCGGTCATTGTCCGGATATTCTCCCTGCATAACGGGCACTTTCCGAACCTGGCCGGGGCTCGTCAGCCGTCACTCCCGTACACCACTGGTACGTATGTGACAACCTTCAGGGCCATCCCGGGGGCGTTCCCGGGGCCGGTCCAGCCGGCTCCGGCCGCACCCGCGCCCGGCCGTCAACTCGTCTCGGTCAGACCGCCGGAACCGTCAGCCAGCAGAACCGTCAGCCAGGTGAACGGTCAGCCGTCCTGTGCCCGTTTCGGCTCGACCAGCTCGGTGAGCACCCCGCCCAGATCGGCCGGGTGCAGGAAGGCGATCGAGGCGCCCAGTGAGCCGTGCCGGGGACGTTCGTCGATGAGCCGGACCCCGGTCCCGCCCACCTCGGCCAGGGCCGAGCGCACGTCGTCGACCGCGTACCCGATGTGGTGAATGCCCTCGCCCCGCCGGGCCAGGAACTTTCCGACCGGGGTGTCCGGAGACAGCGGCTCCAGCAACTGAATGTACGAGGCGCCGCCGGGCACGGCCACCGGCGCATCGTCGGCGGCCACCAGCAGCATGGCCTCGCGCACACCCTGCTCCTCGATGACCTCGCGGGATGCCACCGTGAGCCCGAACACCGAGCAGTACTTCTGCACCGTCAGCTCGAGGTCCCGGCAGGCGATTCCCACGTGGTCGATCCTGGTCAGCATGATCGGTCCATCAGATCAGATGAGGGGAGCGGAATGCGGGCTGGGGGTCCGGGTGCTGCCCATGGTGGCTGGGTATCGTGACAGGAGCGGGCCCCGGCCTCAGGGGCGGTACGGCCCAGAACGGTGACGCGGAGGTATCGGGATGAGCGAGGCCCTGTCCAGCAGCGCGGGGACGCCGACCGGACGGGAGCCGGTCATCGTCGGTGGAGCCAGAACGGCCATCGGCCGCCTGCTCGGCTCGCTGGCCGGGTTCTCCGGCGCCGATCTCGGCGGCATCGCGATCAAGGCCGCGCTGGAGCGGTCCGGCGTCGGCGGGGACCAGGTCGACTACGTGATCATGGGTCAGGTGCTGCAGGCCGGGGCGGGCCAGATCCCGGCCCGGCAGGCGGCGGTGGCCGCGGGTGTGCCGATGTCGGTGCCCGCAATGACTCTCAACAAGGTCTGCCTGTCCGGCCTGGACGCGATCGCGCTGGCCGCCCAGTACATCCGGCTCGGCGAGTTCGACGTGGTGGTGGCGGGCGGCATGGAGTCCATGACCCAGGCCCCGCACCTGCTGCCCAAGTCGCGCTCGGGCTACAGGTACGGCCCGGTCGAGGTGCAGGACTCGATGGCCCTGGACGGCCTGACCGACGCCTACGACCACGTGTCCATGGGCGAATCCACCGAGCGGCTCGGGGTCAAGCTGGGCATCAGCCGGGCCGAGCAGGACGAGTTCTCGGCCCTGTCCCACCAGCGGGCCGCGGCCGCGGTCAAGAACGGCGCGCTGGCCGAGGAGATCGTGGGCGTGTCCGTGCCCCGCCGCGGCGGCGAACCGCTGCTGTTCGACGAGGACGAGGGGATCCGCCCGGAGACCACGGCCGAGTCGCTGGGCCGCCTCCGCCCGGCCTTCGCCCCGGACGGAACGATCACCGCCGGCTCGGCCTCGCAGATCTCCGACGGCGCCGCTGCCGTGGTGGTGATGGCCCGGGAGACCGCTGAGGCCCTGGGGGCCCACGTGCTGGCCGAGGTCGGCGCGGCCGGCCTGGTCGCGGGCCCGGACAACTCGCTGCACTCCCAGCCGTCCAACGCGATCCGGCGGGCGCTGGCCAAGGGCGGGCTGACAGTGTCCGACCTGGACCTGATCGAGATCAACGAGGCCTTCGCCATGGTCGCCATCCAGTCCATGCGCGACCTCGGCGTGGGCCCGGAGCGGGTCAACGTCAACGGCGGCGCGATCGCGCTGGGCCACCCGATCGGGGCCTCCGGCACCCGGATCGCCCTGCATCTGGCCCATGAACTGCGCCGCCGCGGCGGCGGGGTGGGCGCCGCCGGGCTCTGCGGTGGTGGTGGCCAGGGCGAGGCCCTGCTGCTGCGGGTGCCGGCTCGGGCGGCCTGACCTTCCCGTGCCCTCGCCTCCCGGGAACGCTGGCGGCGCCGGCCCGGCCGACGACGACGCCGCGCTGGCCGCGCGGGCTCACGGCGGCGACCCGCGGGCCCTGGCCCGGCTGGTGTCGCTGATCGAGGACGGCTCGCCCCGGATCCGGGCCCTGATGAAGGAACTGGCCCCGCGGGCGGGCGGGGCGCGGGTGATCGGCCTCACCGGCCCGCCCGGCGCGGGTAAATCCACGGTGACCAGCGCGCTGGTCAGGGCGTACCGCGGCCAGGGCCAGCGGGTGGCGGTGCTGGCCATCGACCCGTCCTCGCCGTTCACCGGGGGCGCCCTGCTCGGGGACCGGATCCGCATGCAGGAGCACGCCACCGACCCCGGCGTGTTCATCCGGTCCATGGCCAGCCGGGGGCACCTGGGCGGCCTGGCCGCGGCCACCCCGCAGGTGATCAGGGCCCTGGACGCGGCCCGGTTCGAGGTGGTCCTGATCGAGACGGTCGGGGTCGGGCAGATCGAGGTGGAGATCGCCTCCACCGCCGACTCGGTGGTGGTGCTGGTCGTGCCGGGCATGGGTGACGCCGTGCAGGCGGCCAAGGCCGGCATCCTGGAGATCGCGGACGTGTTCGCGGTCAACAAGGCCGACCGGCCCCAGGTCCAGGAGACCATCCGTGACCTGCGCACCATGATCGCCCTGGCCCAGCACGGGCCGGACGACTGGAAGCCGCCCATCGTCGCCACCGTGGCCACCGCCGGTGAGGGCATCGGCGAGCTGGTGGACCGGCTGGACGCGCACTGGTCCTGGCTGTCCTCGTCCGGCGAGCGGGATCGCCGCCGGATCGCCCGGGCCCGGGAAGAGGTGGCCGCGCTGGCCCTGGGCACGCTGCGCCGGTCCATGAACCAGCTGCCCGGCGACGCCGCCCTGGATCCGCTGGCCGCCCGCGTGGCCTGCGGCGAACTCGATCCTTACACCGCCGCCGACGAGCTCCTCGGCGCCCTCGCCGATCAGGAAGCCCGCGCCGATCAGCAGCCCGGTCAGCAGGCTATGGCCCGCTGATCGGCGAGGCCTTCCAGGTGTGGCCACCGTCGAACGTGAACCACAGCGTGTGCTGGAACGGGTCGGCGGGCAGGGCGATGCCCTGCCCGGGGCTGGTCATGCCCACCCAGCCGAACCCGCCCCTCGGGCCGGCCGTGCCCGCCGCTTCGACCTGCCAGGTCTGCCCGCCGTCCCGGGACACCTGGATGCCGTCGCTGGTGGAGAGCACGATCTCGCCGCCGGGCTGGATCGCGGCGGTGGTCACCCGGTTGCCCCCGGAAACCGTCCCGGCCTGCTGCCAGCGGCCACCCCCGTCCGTCGAGGTGAACACCTGCGCGCCACCGCCGGGCGAGGTGCACGCCAGCACCATCGCGGCGCTGCTGGCGGCGCTGAGCAACGCTCCGGACGGCTGCCCGTCGGCCTGCGCCGCGCCCGGGGCGCAGCTGACGGTGCCGGCCGGGCGGGACGACACCTGCTTCCACGGGCCACCGCCGTCGACCGGCCCGGCGTACACCGAGCCGTCCGGGGCCAGCAGGTAACCGCCGCCGCTGGTCAGCACCAGGGACGCCGAGCCGTCCTGGCCGCCGTTGGACAGGTCCGCTGCGCCCCCGACCCGCGTCCAGCCGTCCTGGCCGGCCCCGGTGGAGTACAGGCTGAACTTCGTGCACTGAGCCGCGAACTCCGGACCGGTGCCGGTGCAGCTGGCGAAGATGGCGAAGGCCCGGGTGCCCACGGTCTCCAGCGCGGTCACCCGCAGCCCTTGCGGGCCCTGCTGGGCCCAGTGCTGGCCGCCGTCGGTGGTGGCGAACAACTGCGGCCCGAACGCCCAGCCGTCGTTCTCGTTCAGGAAGCGGACCTGGCCCACCCCCGAGTCGCCGTTGGGCGCTCCGGTGGCGGGTGCGGGCACCCCGGTCCAGGTCTGCCCGGCGTCGCCGGTGCGGGCCACCGACGTGCAGTACTGGGTGGCGCAGTGCCCGGGGACGCCGGCCTGGCCGATCACCCAGCCGGTGTGCGGGCCGACGAAGGTGGCCGAGGTGGCCTGAAAGTTCTGCGGCACCGGCACTGGCGCCGGGGCCGTGGGGGTCACGCTCGGGACCGGCGACGCCCGGCCCGAGGCCGCGCCCGAGCCCACCTGGCCGCGGGAGATGTGGGTCGTGGGCCTGGGCGACCCGGCCGAGGCCGCGCTGTTGGCGTTGTTCTGGTTGACGTGCAGTACGGAGGTGGCCACCCGCGGCACCACGATGACCGCGCCGGCCACGGCCGCCGCCACCGCCGCGGACAGGGCCACCTGCCGGTACCGGCGGCGCCGGACCCGGCGCCTGATCAGATCGAACGTGCCGGGCGGCGGCGGCAGCGGGTCGATCCGGGCCTGGAGCCAGCTGTCCACGTCTTCCCGTGGCTGGCCCGGGTCGCGGGGATCCCGGTGATCATCCATCGGATTCCCCCATGCTGGCCTTCAGCCGGTTCCGGGCCTGGAACAGGTCGGCCTTGATCGTGCCCTCCGGCCGCCCCAGCAGCGCCGCGACCTCGCGCACGCCGAACCCGGCGTAGTAATGCAGCAGGAACGCGTTGCGCATCCGCTGGGGCAGGTTCTGTATGAGGTTGCGCACGTCCACGTCCTCGTCCGGGTGGGCCTGCGGATCCCGGTCCGCGGAGGCGGTGACGGTGCGGAGGGCCCGGCGCTCGCGCTCGGTCTTGCGCCAGTGGTCCCGGACCAGGTTGGTGGCGATCATGTACAGGTAGCTCTGCGGGTTGTCCAGCGAAGACCAGCGGGCCAGCAGCCGGGTGAAGGCCTCGGACGCGATCTCGTGCGCGGTCTCGTCGTCGTCGACCAGGCGCCGGATCCAGCCCGCCAGCCGGGGATAGGAACTGCTGAACAGTTCCTCGGCCGCCGCCCAGTCGGCCTTGGCAAAGGTGCGCACCGAAGTCCCCTTGCTGACCGGCGCTGCAGGCCGCGACCCGGGCGCACCCAGAGCCACGGCCCCGGCCTCCTGCCCCGTATGAGGACGCCTGGCATCGTGCGCCAGAGATTTCACTGGTGTACCACACAACCACCCGACAACGGAGATTCCCGGACCCTGCTGCCCCTCGGGACATTTGTGGGGTCCGGATGTACCCCTGTCACATCCGGACCAGCCTTTGAGACGACGGGGCCCCGGGGAAGGTTGGGATTAATTTCCGTTTTTTCTGAGCGATTGCCATGAACCGTGTGCGGTTGGCCAGACCCGCTGTTCAGACCGGGCAGGCCGTCGGCAGCCCCGTCTCCTGCGCGGCCGCCAGCATGCGCTTGTCGTACGACACCAGCGCGGTCAGATCGGCCCGGACGGACAGCGCCGACGCCACGTGAATCGCGTCCAGCGTGCGCAGGACATTGGGCCGAACGCCGGCCGCGCGCGTGAGTACGGGAGGCTGCCGTTTTCCCTGAGCCACCCGGTCAGGGCGGCCGACTCTGGCTCCGTGATGGCCAGTTTCACGAGCGCCGAGGAATCAAGGTGGATCAATACCTCTCCTCGTCGCGCATCTGCTGCAGGATCTCGCTCGCGGTCGGCCGCCCGGGCGGTACCGGGGGCCCTGGTTCCACGTCAAGCAGATCTCCCGGGTCCTTGGCGGGTCCGAGGATTCCGGCCGCGGACAGCCGCTCCAGCGGGCTCTCCGGCTCCTGGACCGGGACGAGCCGGGCCACCAGGCGGCCCCGGTTGGTGATGTCGACGGTGTAGCCCTAACCATCCGACCTTCGACCATATAAAAGGGCACCGGACCGGAGTGCGCGAGCTGTCGCGGATGACTTTGGCCGCCGTCGGTGTTCGAATCGGCGTACGACGGGTGCGGCACCGGTTGAGGTACCGCACGGATACGGCAGGATGGGATCATGCAGCCGCGGGACTTTTCGATTTACGGGGCCGTCGACCTCGGCGCCCGGCAGCAGGCCGCGCAGCGCCGGGCGCAGGCGGCCCAGGCCCCGACCGACGGTGGCGACGCCAACGGCGCCGTCATCGAGGTCACGGAAGAGACGTTCAACAGCCAGGTGGTGGAGCGGTCGCGGACCACCCCGGTCATCATCGACCTGTGGGCCGAGTGGTGCGGCCCGTGCAAGCAGCTCAGCCCGGTGCTGGAGAAGCTGGCCGGGGAAGCAGCAGGCGACTGGGTGCTGGCCAAGGTGGACGTGGACGCCAACCCGCGCCTGGCCCAGGCCCTCCAGGTGCAGAGCATCCCCATGGTGGTCGCGGTGATCGGCGGCCAGCTGGTCGACGGTTTCCTCGGCGCCCTGCCCGAGGCACAGGTCAAGCAGTGGATCGGCCAGGTCGTGGCGGCCGCTCAGCAGCTCGGGGCCGGCCCCGGTGGCCCGGGACCGGACGACGCTGAGCAGGCGGCCGGCCAGCCCGCCGGCCCCGATGGCCCGGCCGGCCCCGGTCCCGGCGGACCTGGTCCCGGCGGACCTGGTGGTCCCGGCGGCCCGGCGGGCGGACCCGGCGGCCCGTTCGGTCCCGAGGGCGCGGACCAGGCCTACGCCGAGGCTCAGGAGGCCATGCAGCGCGGCGATATGGACGCCGCCGCCGACGCCTTCCGCCGGGTGCTGGCCACTTCGCCGGCCGACCCGGTGGCCAAGGTGGGCCTGGCCCAGGTGGAGCTGCTGCGCCGGCTGGACTCCTACGACGAGGCCAAGGTGCGCCGTGAGGCCGCCGAGCACCCTGACGACGTGCAAGCGCAGTCCCGGGTGGCCGACATCGACCTGGGCGCGGGGCACATCGAGGAGGCCTTCGACCGACTGCTCGGCGTGGTCCGGCGCACCTCGGGCGACCAGCGCGACCAGGCTCGCCAGCAGCTCATCGGGCTGTTCGAGATCTTGCCGCCTCAGGACCCACGGGTGAAGAAGGCCCGCGGCCAGCTGTCCAGCCTGCTGTTCTGAGGCGGACGGGCCGGCCCTGGGCCGGCCCGATGACCCCTATTAGCGGGGCTGGGGCGTACGCGGATCGACCTCGGCCAGCTGCTCCAGCGCGGGCAGCGCATCGGCCAGCGACTCGATCTGCTCCGGCCGCAGCGTGGCCAGGCTCTGGGCCAGCATGGCCGTGCTCTCGTGCCTGATCCGCTCCAGCACCTCGTGCCCGCGCGCGGTGATGGTCAGCGTGCTGGCCCGGGCGTCACCCGGCACCGCGCAGCGCTCGACGTAGGCGCGGTCCTCCAGCGCGGTCACGATCCGGGTCAGCGTGGACGGCGCGATGCCCTCGGCCGCGGCCACGTCTCCGAGCCGCATCGGCCCGGACGCCTCCACCGTGGCCAGCGCGGACAGCTGGGTCGGGGTCAGCCCGGCCAGCTCGTGGTGCCGCAGCCGGCGGGACAGCCGGGCGATGGCCACCCGCAGCCGGGTGGCGTCGATCATCGGGGCCGTGGCCGGCGGCTTCTGCTCCATCGCAGTTTCCTGCACCATCTAGCCAGGGTACGCGAAATGGATGTCGCTTCGGAGTAGCAAACTGACCGTACCCTTGGTCACAGCGCTGCGAGCAGCCCCGCAGCGCGCGGACGGCGCGGCTAGGGTCGTGTCAGGTTCCGCAGCGGGACCGGTGACCCGCAGCAGTGCCAGGGAAGGCGGCAGCAACGTGGCCATGGCGCCGAGCATCTCGTATTCGATGACCGTGCGGCTCGAGGTCGGATCGCGGGGACGCGCCGTCAGCGAGATCACCCGGGCGGTCGAGCACGCGGGCGGGGTCGTCACCGCCCTGGACGTCAACGCCGCCGGCCACGAGCGCCTCCGCGTCGACGTCACCTGTGCCGCCCGGGACACCGCGCACGCCGAAGCCATCGTCGACGCGCTGTCCGGGCTGCCCGACGTGTCCGTGCACAAGGTCAGCGACCGGACGTTCCTGCTGCACCTGGGCGGCAAGATCGAGATGCGGTCCAAGGTGCCGCTGCGCACCCGGGACGAGCTGTCGATGGCCTACACCCCGGGCGTGGCCCGGGTGTCGCTGGCCATCGCCCAGAACCCGGACGACGTCCGCCGCCTCACGATCAAGCGCAACAGCGTGGCCGTGGTCACCGACGGGTCGGCCGTGCTCGGGCTGGGCAACATCGGCCCCTACGCCGCGCTGCCGGTGATGGAGGGCAAGGCCGCCCTGTTCAAGCGCTTCGCCGGCATCGACGCCTGGCCGATCTGCCTGGACACCCAGGACACCGACGAGATCGTCGCCGCCGTGAAGGCCCTCGCCCCCGGCTTCGGCGGCATCAACCTGGAGGACATCAGCGCGCCGCGCTGCTTCGAGGTGGAACGCCGGCTGCGCGACCTGCTGGACATCCCGGTGTTCCACGACGACCAGCACGGCACCGCCATCGTGGTCATGGCCGCGCTGACCAACGCGCTCCGGGTGGTCGGCAAGGACCTCGGCTCGGTCCGGATCGCCATGGCCGGGGCCGGGGCGGCCGGCTCGGCCATCCTGCGCCTGCTGCTGGCGGGCGGGGCCAAGGACGTGGTGGTCTGCGACGACAAGGGCGCCGTGTACCGGGGCCGGCCCGACCTGGCCGCCGACGAGAACCTGCAGTGGATCGCCGACCACACCAACGGCCTGCGCTACGAAGGTGACGTGGCCGGGGCGGTCCGGGACGCCGACGTGTTCATCGGCGTGTCCGCGCCGCACATCCTGACCGGCGCCGACATCGCCACCATGAAGCCCGGCAGCATCGTGTTCGCGCTGGCCAATCCGGATCCCGAGGTCGACCCGGAGGAAGCCCGCGAGTACGCGGAGGTGGTCGCCACCGGCCGCAGCGACTATCCGAACCAGATCAACAACGTGCTGGCCTTCCCGGGTGTCTTCCGCGGCCTGCTCGACGCGCAGAGCCGGACCATCACCGACGACATGCTGGTCGCCGCGGCCCGGGCCCTGGCCGACGTGGTCGCGGCCGACGAACTGGGGCCGAACTACATCGTCCCGTCGGTCTTCCACCCCGACGTAGCCTCGTCGGTGGCGGCCGCGGTACGGGAGGCGGCCAGCCCGGCCGGCGGCCACCGCTGATCGTGCTGCTCAGCCGTTAGACTCCCGTGATGATGGGCACATGGACGAAATGGCCACCGAGAGCCTGACCGGCCGCCTGCTCGTGGCCACGCCGGTGCTCGCGGACCCGAATTTCCGCCGGACCGTGATCTTGGTGGTCGAGCACGAGGCGGAAGAGGGCACGCTGGGCGTGGTGCTGAACCGGCCCACCGACGTGCCCGTGGAGCGGGTGCTGGACGCCTGGTCGGACCTGGTCACCGGCCCGTCCGTGGTGTTCAAGGGCGGCCCGGTGGCGCCCAACAGCGCGCTGGCCATCGGCCTGGTTCCCGGTGACGCCGAGCCACTGGGCTGGCATTCCCTGGACGGCGCGGCCGCCATGTCCCGGCTCGGCCTGGTCGACCTGGACGCCCCGCCGGACCTGCTGGCCCCGGCCATCCACCGGCTGCGCGTGTACGCGGGCTACGCGGGCTGGGCCCCGGGCCAGCTCAAGAGCGAGATCGACGAAGGTGCCTGGTACGTGGTGGCCGCCGAGCCGGCCGACGCCTTCGCGGCCCAGCCCGGGGAACTGTGGGGCGAGGTCCTGCGCCGGCAGGGTGGCGAGATGGCGTTCACGGCCACGTTCCCCGACGACCCGAGCCTGAACTGAGCCGTGAGCCTTTAAACTCGATGGCATGAGCACCGAGGTTCTTCCCGGCGGCAGCACCGTCACCGAGACCGACGTCAGACCGGATCTCTCCCACGGCGACGGCGACCACGAGCGGTTTGCCCACTACGTCGACAAGAGCAAGATCGTCGAGAGCGCGGTGACCGGCGACCCGGTGGTGGCGCTGTGCGGCAAGGTCTGGGTGCCGAGCCGGGATCCCAAGCGGTTCCCGGTCTGCCCGGAGTGCAAGGAGATCTACGAGGGCCTGCCCGAGGGCGGAGGCGACGGCGACTGAGCCGCGCCGCCCCTGGACCCGACCATCTCCCACCACACCGAGCCTGCCTGAAAATACTGTGAGTGAACCTGGGATTACGCTGCCCTGGGGCAGCGAGAGCCATGATGCCTTCGCGGAGTCCTTCTCCCGGTCCGAGCTGTTCGGCACGCTGCGGGCCTGGCAGCGCGAGGCGACCCTCGAATACTTCCGCGAGCCGCGGCGGGACTTCCTGCTCAACGCGACGCCCGGCGCGGGCAAGACCGCCTACGCGCTGACCCTGGCCGCCGAGCTGCTGGCCCGGCGCGAGATCGCGGCCATCACCGTGGTCACGCCGACCGAGCACCTGAAGCACCAGTGGGCCGCCTCAGCGGCGCGGTTCGGGATCGCGCTCGACCCGGCCTACAGCAACGCCCAGGGCCGGGCCTCGGCCGACTTCGCCGGGGTGGCCGTCACCTACGCTCAGGTCGCGGCCCACCCGATGCTGCACCGGCAGCGCACCGAGGGCCGCCGGACCCTGGTCATCTTCGACGAGATCCACCACGCGGGCGACGCGCTGTCCTGGGGCGACGCCGTGCGCGAGGCGTTCGATCCGGCCCGGCGGCGCATCGCCCTGACCGGCACGCCGTTCCGGAGCGACACCAACCCGATCCCGTTCGTCGGCTACCAAGAGCATCCGGACGGGTCGCGCCGCAGTTCCTCGGACTACGTGTACGGCTACGCCAACGCGCTCGAGGACGGGGTTGTCCGGCCGGTCATCTTCCTGGCCTACTCGGGCGAGATGAGCTGGCGGACCCGGGCCGGCGACGAGATCACCGCCACCCTGGGCACCCCCCTGACCAAGGAGCAGGTGGCCCAGGCCTGGCGGACCGCGCTGGACCCGGCGGGCGAGTGGGTGACCCGGGTGCTGGAGGCGGCCGACAAGCGGCTGACCGAGGTCCGCCGGGGCATGCCGGACGCGGGCGGGCTGGTCATCGCGGGCGACCACGAGGACGCCCGGGCCTACGCGGCCCTGCTGCGGCGGATCACCGGCCAGCGCCCGGTGGTGGTGCTGTCCGACGACCCCACCGCCAGCCGCAAGATCGGGGAGTTCTCGGCTTCCGAGGACCGCTGGATGGTCGCGGTCCGGATGGTCTCCGAGGGCGTCGACATTCCCCGGCTGGCCGTGGGCGTCTACGCCACCAGCGTCAGCACCGCGCTGTTCTTCGCCCAGGCCGTCGGCCGGTTCGTGCGGGCCCGCCGCCGGGGCGAGACCGCCTCGGTGTTCCTGCCCTCGGTGCCGATCCTGCTGGCCTACGCGGCCGAGCTGGAGGCCGAGCGCGACCACGTGCTGTACCCGCCGTCGGAGGCCCCCGAGGAAGACGAGCTGGCCGCGGCCCAGCGCGAGCGGGACACCCCCGACGACCTGCTGGCCCCGTCCATCGAGGTGCTGAAGGCGTCGGCCCACTTCGACCGGGTCCTCTACGACGGCGGCGAGTTCGGCACGGCCACCACGCCGGGATCAGCCGAGGAGGAGGACTTCCTCGGCCTGCCCGGCCTGCTGGAGCCGGAACAGGTGGCCGACCTGCTGCGCCAGCGCCAGGCCGACCAGCTCCGGGCCCGCTCCCGGGGCCAGGGCGGCCTGGACCCGGATGGTCCCGGTCCCGGGGCGCCCGAGACGATCAGCCCCGCGGGCGGGGCAGCGGCGGGCCGGACCAGCGTGGCCGGGTTCGGCCCCGGCGCGGGCGGCCGGGCCACCATGCCCGCCGGGGCCGTTCCTGGCCCCGGTGCCCCCGGTGACGCGGGGGCCCCGGTCAGCCGGGAGGCTCTGGCCGCCCTCCGCAAGGAACTGAACGGCCTGGTCGGGGCCTGGAACCACCGCACCGGCCAGCCGCACGGGGTCATCCACAACGACCTGCGCAAGGCCTGCGGTGGCCCGCCGCTGCCCCAGGCCACCGCGGACCAGATCAAGGCCCGTATCGACATGATCCGGCACTGGGCCGTCAGCCGCCGCTGAACCGGGTGGCGGCGCGGTAGGCCCGCCCGGCGCTGCGGCGCCCTCAGGCGACGCCCAGAGCCCGGCGCTTGGCCCTGGCCCTGGCCTGGGCGGGCTAAGTCGCGGGACGCGCCGAACGACGGCGGTCCCGGCGGCGGCCGCCGGTCGCGAGGGTCGCGGCCCCCGCCCCGGTCGCCGGGCCAGTCCGGGTTGGGATAAAAGGCAGGCTTCGGCCGCCCCGGCCCCTCGTCCCGCCCCCGGCCCACTCGGCCCCCATCGTCTCGGCCCCGATCGTCTCGGCCCCGATCAGCCTGGGCCCGGTCCAGCCGTTCCCGTTCGGCTCGTTCGCGGTCGGCCCGTTCGCGATTGGCCCGGTCCCAGTCCACCCGGCCGCCCCGGCCCGGCCAGTCACTCTCGTCGCCCCGGCCGCCACTCCGGTCACCCCGGTCCATGCGGCCACCCTGGCCACTCCGGCCACCTCGGCCGCTCTGGCCACGCTGGTCGCGCTGGCTGCGTTGGCCGCCGAAGCCCACTTCGTCACTCTGCTCAATCAAGCCACTTGAGTCGCTCGGCACGCTCCGGCCACTGTCGACACGGTCGAGCCGCTCCTCCGGCCCGCGCCGTCCCCCGGACCCGGATCCGGACCCGGACCGCCGCCGCCCCGCGGGCGAGGCCGCGGTCCGGCGGTCCAGGAACCAGCGGCCCAGGGCGATCACCGCGGCCAGCACGGTGGCCGCGGCCATGGTCAGGAAGCCGTTGGCCACCCACTGGGCCGCGCCCACGGCCAGCCCGGCGCTGGCCGGGTCGCTCTGGTTCCGGATCGCCCCCGCGGCCAGCCCGAAGACCACGTAGGCCAGCGCCGGGACCGGGATCAGCAGGTAGGCCGAACGCGGGCGGACCGCGAGCGCCGCGATCAGCGTGCCGGCCACGATGAGCCAGCCCAAAGGCGAGCCTGGATCGCGCTTGGCCGCCACGGTGATGATGGCCCCCAGCACCGCCGCGGCCAGCACGATCAGCGTGCCGCGCGGGCCGGACATCGCACCCCAGCGCCAGGACGGAGCAGGCGCCAGGTCCGCCCGCCGCCGGTCGGCGCGGTCAGTGCGGTCCGCGCGACGGCCAGGGCCCCGGTCATCGGGCCCGGCCCAGCCCGGCTCGTCAGCTGGGTCCTCAGCCTGGCGCGGGCCGGTGGTCATCTCCACCGAGCGGAACGGATCGGAGTCGTCGCGGTACCAGCCCGGCCCTTCCCAGGCCGCGGGCCGCTCGCTGCCGCGGAGCCGCCCGCCGCCGACGGCTGGTTCGGGGGTCTCCCGGGCCGAGCCGATCTCAGGCCCGGGCACGCCACCATAAGGCGGGCGCGGATCCGCATCGTGCCATCGGGGCTCGCTCATCTGGTCACCGATGTTAGCCGTTATGGATCAGCAACATGTCCGCGCCGGTAGTCTTCGCCGCATGGATCGTCGGCCGGTCCGCCGGGGTGCTGGTGGCTAGAGTGCATCCGCGGGCGCCGCACCGCAGTGCCGCGCACATGACATTGTACGCCTTGACCTGTGTCTTCTCCGCTCTGGTCCTGGTCGCCAGCGGCTTCTCCTACTTCGTGGTGCGCGACGTCAGCAGCATCGGCGCCTCCCACGCGATCAGCGGCGGCCCGTCCATCGGGGCCCAGAACATCCTGCTGATGGGCCTGGAGAGCCGCCGCGACTGGAACGGCAACGTGCTGCCGGCCAGCATCCTCAAGGCCCTGCACGCGGGCAGCGTCCAGGGCGTGGAGAACGGCATCGGCGGCAACGACACCAACACGCTGATCCTCATCCACATCCCGGCCGGCGGGAAGAAGGCCATCGGCTTCTCCATCCCGCGCGACGACTGGGTGACGTTCAGCGGCACCGTGGGCCCGCAGCAGCACGGCAAGATCGACCAGGCCTACGGCGTCAGCATGTTCTACAAGCAGCAGCAGCTGCGGCAGCAGCAGCCGAACATCAGCCAGAATCAGCTCGCGTTCGGCGGCAACGAGGCCGGGCGGAAGGCGGCGGTGGACACCGTCGAGCAGCTCACCGGCGTCCACATCGACCACTTCGCCGAGGTCAACCTGGACGGGTTCTACGAACTGGCCCGGGTCCTGGGTGGGGTCGAAGTCTGCCTCAACCACCCGGTCGCCGACGGCTACTCCGGCGCCCACTTCCGCGCCGGATACCAGCACGTGAACGCCGCCCAGGCGCTGGCCTTCGTCCGTCAGCGGCACGGCCTGACCAACGGCGACCTGGACCGGACCCACCGTCAGCAGGCCTTCCTGGATTCGGTCATGGCCCAGTTGCGCAGCCAGGGTGTGCTCGGCGACCTGACCAAGCTGCAGGCCCTGCTGTCGGTGGCCAAGAAGTACGCGATCACCGACTCGGGCTGGAACCTGCTCCAGTTCTCGTCCCAGATGTCCAGCCTGACCGGCGGCAACCTGGTGTTCCACACGCTGCCGATCGAGGGCTACGCCACCATCGACGGGCAGTCGGCCAACCAGATCGACCCGGCCGCGATCAGGACCATCGTCCGGTCGGCGTTCTATCCGAAGCCCGCGGCGGCCAAGACGAAGCCGGCCAGGGCCCCGGCTCCGGGCACCGCGCCCGCCCGGACCGTGGTCGACGTGCTCAACGGCGGCCAGACGGGCGGCCTGGCCGGCCAGGTCTCGTCGGCGGTCGTCCAGGCCGGGTACCAGGCCGGCCTGATCGAGAACACCACCCCGCAGGCCACGACCCAGGTCCGCTACGGCCCGGGCGAGGCCGCCAACGCCAGCCAGCTGGCGGGCGCCTTCGGGGTCAGCGCCACCGCCAGCACCGCGATCGAGGCCGGGCACGTCGAGATCAGGCTCGGCGCCGACGCCACCACCGTGCCCAGCATCCCGGCCGGCGGCTCCAGCGCCAAGGCGCCCGCGTCCCCGTCGCCGGCGGCCATCCCCACGTCCGGCCCCCAGGGCGGCGCCGTCGGCGCCGAAAAGGGCATCCCCTGCGTCAACTGATGAGGACAGGTGTGCCGTCGAGGTCCGCGCCGGCGTCGCGCATCTCGGTGAGCGCGCGGGCGGTGGTGTCCGGGGCCACCCCGGCGGTCAGGCCGAGCAGTACCCGGGTGCCGAACCCGGCCCGCACCGCGTCCCCGGCCGTGGCCCGGACGCAGTGGTCGGTGGCGAGGCCCGCGATCTCGACCTCGGTGACCCCCCGCTCGCGCAGCCAGTCGGCCAGCGGCGTGCCCGCCTCGTCGGCGCCTTCGAACCCGCTGTAAGCCGCCCGGTGCTCGCCCTTGCGGAACACGGCTTCCATCCGGTGCACGTCGAGATCGGGATGGAACTCCGCGCCCGGGGTCCCCGCCACGCAGTGCGGCGGCCAGGTGTCGACGAAGTCCGGATGGCCCGAAAAGTGACTACCCGGATCGATGTGATGATCCTGAGTAGCCGCGATGTGCCCGTACCGTTCGCCGCTGGTGGTGATCCACCCACTGATCGACCGGGCCACGAACGAGCCACCCGGCACCGCGAGCGAGCCCCCTTCGGAAAAATCGTTCTGGACGTCCACGACGATGAGTGCGCGCACCCGATCACGGTATCGTGCCGAAAGCGCGCCCGGCGAGGACGCCGGCCGCGGCGGTGGGGGAGAGAAACATGGCCGACTACTGGGACCACAATGTCTATTACCAGCCGCTGATCCTTAGTGCGGTTCCCCCGGGCTGCGGCAGCGCACTCGACGTCGGCTGCGGGGACGGCCTGCTGGCCTGCCGGCTGGCCGGGCGCTGCCGGGACGTGACCGGTGTCGACCGCGACCACGCCATGATCGCGGCGGCCCGGGAGCGGGCCAAGGACCTGCGCAACGTGGCCTTCATCGACGCCGAGTTCCCGGCCTTCCCGTTCGAGGACGGCAGCTTCGACTTCATCGCGTCCAACACCGCGATCCACCACATGAACTTCGAAGCCGCCCTGATGGCCATGACCCGGCTGCTGCGCCCGGGCGGTCGTCTGGCCATCATCGGCCTGGCCCGCAGCGCCAGCGCCCGCGACTACGTCCCCGACCTGATGGGCGCTCCGCTGAACCTGGGCCTGGAACTGACCCACGCCGCGCTGCGAGCGGCCCACCGCGAGGACCGCGTTCCCCGGCACCCGGTCAAGGACCCCACCATGACCTGGGACGAGGTGAGGATCGGGGCCCTGCGCCTGCTCCCCGGCGTCATATACCGTCGCCACCTGCTGTGGCGCTACTCCCTCATGTGGCGCAAGCCCGCCTGACCGCTCAGTCCTCGGCCCATCAGGCCCCGACGTCGGCGGGGGTGCCGTGGGTGATGCGCAGCAGTTCGGCGTAGCTGGTGGGGAACACCGTGTGCGGGTGCCCGGCCGCGGCCCAGATCTGGTCGTACTTTTCCAGCCAGGTGTCGACCAGGGTGCGGATGGGCTGCGGGTGCCCGACCGGGGCCACCCCGCCGATGGCCTGCCCGGTCCACTCCCGGACCGACCTGGCGTCGGCCCGGCCCACCGATCCCGCGCCGATCAGGGCGGCCACCCGGGCGGTGTCGACCCGGTGCGCCCCGCTGGTCATGACCAGCAACGGCGCCCCGTCCGCGTTGAACACCAGGCTGTTGGCGATCGCCCCCACCTCGCACCCGATCCCGGCCGCGGCCAGGGCGGCGGTCTTGGCGGAGTCGGGGAGGGCCTCGATCTGGCCGCTGACGCCCAGGTCGCGCAGGAGCTGGGCGAACTTGTCGACGTTGACTGCCACGCTGAGCACGCTAGCGCCCAGGGTCGCCAGGAAGCATCTGGTTAAGCCGGTTGCGGGGGTCAGTGGCCGTTCTCGAAGATGGTGGGGATGGCGGGGTCGCCCCGCGACAGCTGCCTGGCCTGGAGCGGCAGCTCCTCCAGCACCCGCCGGTGCCGTTCCCGCGCCGCCGACAGCGGCTCGCGCCCCACGATCTCCCCGTCACGGACCAGCGGCACCAGCAACGGCCGGTCGCCGGGGCCCAGGTCGGGCGGGGACAGCCGGATCTCCTCGAACAGGGCGACGCCGTGTTCGTCCCGGTGCCGCTGGGCCCACTTGCGCCCCCCACGCCCCGGCTTGCCCACCGAACGCTTGGCCACCGGGCGCAGCGGATTCCCCGGGCCCGCGGGTCCCAGGGAACGCGCGACCAGCTTGTAGACCAGCGACGCGGTCGCGGCCCCAGAGCCGATGACCAGAGCCGTGCCCACCCCGTAGCCGTCCACCGGCGCGGCGGCCAGGGCCGCGATCGAGTATTCGTCCAGGTCACCGGTCAGCGTGATGTGGGTGTTCTTGGCCCCCAGCTCGTCCAGCAGCTTGCGGACCTGATGGGCCACCACCGGCAGGTCGCCACTGTCGATGCGCACCGCGCCCAGGTCGGGCCCGGCCAGGTCCACCGCGGTGCGGACCGCGCGCGGCACGTCGAACGTGTCGACCAGGAGTGTCGTGCCGTGACCGAGGGTCTCCAGCTGGGTGGCGAAGGCGTGCCGCTCGTTGTCGTGCACCAGGGTGAACGCGTGCGCGGCCGTCCCGGCGGAGGGGACCCCGTACTGGCGGTGGGCCTGCAGGTTGGACGTGGACGAGAAGCCGGCCAGGTACGCGGCCCGGGCGGCGGCCACCGCGGCCATCTCGTGGGTGCGCCTGGAGCCCATCTCGATCAGCGGCCGGTCGCCGGCGGCGTTCGCCATCCGGGACGCGGCCGAGGCGATCGCGCAGTCGTGGTTGAGGATCGACAGCGTGATCGTCTCCAGGATGACCGCTTCGGCGAACGTGCCCTCGACCACGATGATGGGGGAGCCCGGGAAGTAGCAGTCTCCTTCGGCGTAGCCCCAGATGTTTCCGGTAAAACGGTATGATTGGAGGTACCGGAGCGTGACGTCGTCCACGATGTCGGAAGCCCGGAGGAATTCGAGATCAGCTGCGTCAAACCTGAACCGCTCAAGCGCGTCGAGCAGCCGCCCGGTACCTGCGACGACGCCATATCGTCGGCCGTGCGGCAGATGCCGGGCGAACACCTCGAATATCGTGCGCCGCTCCGCTGCGCCGCTGTGCAGGGCGCCCTGGAGCATGGTCAGCTCGTAATGGTCGGTCAGCAACGCAGTGCTGGGCCCGCCATTGGGTAGGGAAGACTTGCTGTCCGCCGAATTCGTCACGAGTGGAAGACTACGGACTGGGAGGTAGGCACCAGTGAGCGTGGCACCCTCTGAGGTGGAACTGCCGCAATCCGGCGAGCAGACCGCACCGGACAAGCCCTGGATCACGATCGTATGGAACGACCCGATCAACCTGATGGACTACGTCACCTACGTGTTCCAGACGGTGTTCGGATACCCCAAGCCCAAGGCCAGGAAGCTCATGCTCGACGTACACCACAAGGGCCGCGCGGTCGTGGCCTCCGGAGCCCGTGAGTCCATGGAACACAACGCCGAGATCCTGCACGGCTACGGCCTGTGGGCCACGGTTTCCTCCGACTCCTAGCCCGCGGGACCCGGCTTCGAGGCCGGACCCAGACCAGGAAATTTAAACCCACATGGATGCTTTCCGCCGTTCGGGCGGCGGCGTGCGGACCAACTTCGACGCACCCGAGGCGACCCTGCTCCGCAGCCTGATCGAGCAGATCATGACCCTGCTCGACGAGGCCGAGGAAGGCCGCACCGACCCACCCGGCCAGGACGGCCTGGACCAGGACCCGCAGCGCACCCCGTCCTGGGACGCCGGTCCCGGTCACCCGGACACGGTCGCCGACGACAGCAGGCACGACATCCCCGGCGCCGCCGAACTGGACGCGATGCTGGGCTTCAGCCCGCGCACCCGGGCTCCGCTGGACCCGGCCCTGGCCCGGCTGCTGCCCGACGCCTATCGCGACGACCCGGACGCGGCCGGCGAGTTCCGCCGCTACACCGAGCAGTCGCTGCGTTCGTCCAAACAGGAGACCGCGCGCACCGTGCTCGACACGCTGCCCGCGGACGGGGGCCCGGTCCGGCTGTCGTGGGAGCAGGCCCAGGCCTGGCTGCGGACCCTGAACGACGTCCGGCTCACGCTCGGCGTGCGGCTGGGCGTGACCGAGGAGTTCGAGGACGAGTGGCGCCAGCTGGACCCGCTCGAACCGCGGGCCACCGCGTTCGAGGTCTACGCCTGGCTCGGCGACGTCCAAGAGAGCCTGGTCCAGGCCCTCAGCTAGGCTCGGCTCCATGCTGTCGATCCGCCGCGAGCTTCACGACAAGATCGTCGCGCACGCAAGGGCCGACCACCCCGACGAGGCGTGCGGGGTCATCGCCGGCCCGGCCGGCCGCGACCGGCCGGAACGGTTCATCCCGATGATGAACGCCGAGCGGTCCCCGACCTTCTACCGCTTCGACTCCATGGAGCAGTTCCAGGTGTGGAAGGAGATGGACGACCGGGACGAGGAGCCCATCGTCATCTACCACTCCCACACCGGCACCGAGGCCTACCCGTCGCGGACCGACATCTCCTACGCCAGCGAGCCCAACGCCCACTACGTGCTGGTCTCCACCCGGGAGCCGGATACCACCGACTTCCGCTCCTTCCGCATCACCGGCGATGTGGTCACCGAGGAGCCGGTGGAGATCACCGACGGGGCTTGACCGCCCGGCCGCGGTTCAGTGGAATGATCCCGGCGACCGCCGGGTTGGACGCTACGAGGCGCCCGCCTGCCCCACCCAATTCCTATGGAGTGTTTGATGGCCATCGAGGTCCGTATCCCGACGATCCTGCGCACCTACACGGACGGCGCCAAGCAGGTGGAAGGCGCAGGCTCCACGCTCGGTGAGCTCATCGAGGACATCGACGCCAAGCACAGCGGGCTGCGCGACCGGCTGGTCGCCGACGGCGGGCTGCGCCGCTTCGTCAACGTGTACCTGAACGACGAGGACGTGCGCTTCCTCGGTGGCCTGGACACCCCGGTCAAGGACGGCGACACCGTCACCGTGCTCCCGGCCGTGGCCGGAGGCGCGGCCTGAGGGCCTGCTGATCATGCGCTTCGACTCGCTGCTGGACTCGCTGGGCCGGACCCCACTGGTGGGCCTGCCCCGCCTGTCGCCGTCACCAGACGTCCGGCTGTGGGCCAAGCTCGAGGACCGCAACCCGACCGGCTCGGTCAAGGACCGGGCCGCGTTCTACATGGTGGAGCAGGCCGAGAAGGATGGCCTGCTGCAGCCGGGTTCGGTCATCCTGGAGCCGACCTCGGGCAACACCGGCATCTCCCTGGCCATGGTGGCCAAGCTGCGTGGTTACCGGCTGACGGTGGTCATGCCCGAGAACACCTCGGCCGAGCGGCGTCAGCTGCTGGAGATGTACGGGGCCACCATCATCTACTCGCCGGCGGCGGGCGGGTCCAACGAGGCGGTCCGGGTGGCCAAGCGGCTGTCGGCCGAGCACCCGGACTGGGTCATGCTCTACCAGTACGGCAACGAGGCCAACGCCCGCGCCCACTACGAGACCACCGGCCCCGAGCTATTGGCCGACCTGCCCGAGATCACGCACTTCGTGGCCGGGCTGGGCACCACCGGCACGCTGATGGGCACCGGCCGGTTCCTGCGCGAGCACGTGCCGGACATCAAGATCGTGGCCGCCGAGCCCCGCTACGGGGAGCTCGTGTACGGCCTGCGCAACGTGGACGAGGGCTTCGTTCCCGAGCTGTACGACGAGTCGGTGCTGACCACCCGGTTCTCGGTCTCCTCGGCCGACGCGCTGGCCGCCACCCGCGACCTGCTCAACGCCGAGGGCATCTTCGCCGGCATCTCGGCCGGCTGTGCCCTGCACGCCGCCCGCGCCCTGGGGGCCAAGGCCGCCGAGGCCGGGGAGCGGGCCGACATCGCGCTGATCGTGGCCGACGGTGGGTGGAAGTACCTGTCCACCGGCGCCTACGGCGGGACCCTGGCCGACGCCGAATCCAAGCTCGAAGGCCAGCTCTGGGCGTGATCCGGCGCGCCCGGCCCGGCCGCCCTATCCTGCTGGGATGCGGCTGACCATCATCGGGTGTTCCGGCAGCTTTCCCGGCCCGGAAAGCCCCGCTTCCAGTTACCTGCTGGAGGCCGAAGGCTTCCGGCTCCTGCTCGACCTGGGCAGCGGCGCCCTCGGCGTGCTGCAACGGTACGCGGGCCTGTACAGCATCGACGCCGTGGCCCTGAGCCACCTGCACCCCGACCACTGCCTGGACATGTGCGGGTACTGGGTCGCCCGGCGGTACGCCCCGGGCGGCCCGAAGCCCGCCATTCCGGTCTACGCGCCGGAGCGGGCCGCCGAACGGCTGACCCTGGCCTACGGGCTCGAACCCGACCCCGGCCCAGGCATGACCGATGCCTTCACCTTCCACACGCTGACCCCGGGCACCCGGCGGATCGGCCCGTTCCAGGTCACCACCGAGCGGATGAGCCACCCGGTGGAGACGTACGGTTTCCGGATCGAGCACGGCGGCCGGGTGCTGGCCTACTCGGCCGACACCGGCCCCACCGAGGCCCTGGTCGGCCTGGCCCGCCACGCCGACCTGCTGCTGTGCGAGGCGACCTTCACCGACGGCCCGGATCTGCCGCCCGACCTGCACCTGACCGGCCGCCAGGCCGGTGAGCACGCGGCCCGGGCCGGGGCCCGGCACCTGGTGCTGACCCACATTTCCCCGGGCACCGACAAGCAGCGCTCGTTCGCCGAGGCCGAAGCGGTGTTCCCGGACCGGATCTCGCTGGCCGCCCCGGGCCAGGAGTTCGACCTGGCCCCGACCGGCGCCCTGCCCCTGTAATCCGGCTGCTGTGAACCTCGATAGTCTGGCGGGCATGGCCCGACCCGACGGACGTTCCGCGACCCAACTGCGCCCGGTGAAGCTGACCCGGGGCTGGCTCGACCATGCCGAAGGCTCCGTACTGGTGGAGTTCGGCGGTACCCGCGTGCTGTGCGCGGCCAGCGTCCAGGAGGACGTGCCCCGCTGGCGGCGCGGCAGCGGGCTGGGCTGGGTCACCGCCGAGTACGCGATGCTGCCGCGGGCCACCAACACCCGCAACGACCGCGAGTCGATCAAGGGCCGGGTCGGCGGGCGCACGCACGAGATCTCCCGGCTGGTCGGCCGGGCCCTGCGGGCCAGCGTGGACTTCAAGGCCCTGGGCGAGAACACGATCGTGATCGACTGCGACGTGCTGCAGGCCGACGGCGGCACCCGCACCGCCGCGATCACCGGCGGCTACGTGGCCCTGGCCGACGCCGTGGAGTGGCTGCGCGGCCGCCACCGGCTGCCCGGTGACCCGCTGGTCACCTCGGTGGCCGCGGTCAGCGTCGGCATCGTGGACGGCGAGCCGCGGCTGGACCTGAACTACGCCGAGGACAGCGCGGCCGAGACCGACATGAACGTGGTCTGCACCGGCGACGGCGACTTCGTCGAGGTCCAGGGCACCGCCGAGCGCGAGCCGTTCAACCGGGACATGCTGAACCGGCTCCTGGATCTCGCCGTAGCCGGTTGCGGTGAGCTGACCAGCCTGCAGGTCGCCGCCCGCTCCTCGTCTGATTGATATATCGAAGGTCACGTGGTGACTCCATCGGGCCGGCTCGTGCTGGCCACGCACAATGCCGCCAAGCTGATCGAGTTGCGGCGGATCCTGGCCGGGGCCGGCGTCCCGGTCACGCTTTCTGGCCTGGACGAGTTCCCCGGTGCCCCCGAGGTGGCCGAGACCGGCCTCACCTTCGCCGAGAACGCCCTGCTCAAGGCCAGGGCCATCGCGGCCTTCACCGGCCTGCCCGCGGTTTCCGACGACAGTGGCCTGTGCATCCAGGTCCTGAACGGCATGCCCGGCATCTTCTCGGCCCGCTGGGCCGGCCGCCACGGCGACGACGGCGCCAACCTGTCCCTGGTCCTGGCCCAGATCGCCGACATCGCCGAGCCCAACCGCGGCGCCCACTTCACCTGCGCCGCCGCCCTGGCCCTGCCCGACGGCCGCGAAGGGGTCGCCGAGGGCCGCCTGGACGGCTCGCTGACCTACGCGCCCCGGGGGACCGGCGGCTTCGGCTACGACCCGATCTTCGTCCCCGAGGGGCTGTCGGTGACCACGGCCGAGATGACCCCGGAAGGCAAGGACGAGATCAGCCACCGCGGCCGCGCCTTCCGCGCCCTCGTCCCGGTCATCACGACCGAACTGGGCCTGGACCCCACCCCCAGCGCCTGACCCGCGCGACCCCAGGCAACGCGATGGCGCCACTGCATCGGCTATAGCCGACCCAGTGGCGCCATCGCGTAGGTTGCCGTCCCGGCTACCCGGCTACGAGGTGGTGCTGCCGGAGTTGGAGCCGCCCAGTTCGCTGGCGGGGACCGTGGCGGTCTGCGAGGACGGGGGCAGCGTCACGCTGACCGGTCGGTTGACCGAGGTCACGGTGACGGTGGAAGCCACCTGCTCGCTGGTGCCCTTGGCCGAGCTGATCACCTTGCGGACCTGCTGCTGGTCGTCCAGCCAGACCGTGAAGTGCTCGGTGGTCAGGCCCATGGCCCGCAGCTGCGACGCGATCTTGGTGCGCGACGCGGCCGGGAGCTTGGACAGGCCCGCGGTGATCGGGTAGGTGCCGGTGTACTCGGTGGTCGGCACCCCGTTGATGGTGGCCGTGCCCACCTTCTTGACGTTGGTGGAGCTGGACAGCATCTGGGTCTGGACCAGCGGGTCGTTGCTGCCGTTCTGCAGCAGCTGACCGAGGCTGGCCCCGCCCAGCTGGGACAGGTCGGACCCGGGGATCTTGATCCACGGCTTGCCGGTCTGCCTGCTCAGCTGGGACAGCTTGAGCCAGATCCCGTTGCTGTTGATGATCTCCTGCATGCCGCCCTGGACCGGCTGGCCCTGCACGGTGACCGAGCTGAAGTCGGCCACGGCCAGCGGGGCCGGGCTGGTCTGCTGCTTCAGCGTGCCCGAGATCGTGCTGCTCGCGGTGCCGCTGGTCCGCACGGTCACGTCGGCCGCGTAGGAGGTGGCCTTCTGCGCGTGCTGGGCCGCGTCCTTGATGGCCTGCGCCGCGGTCAGCGAGCCGCCCGCGGAGGACGCGCCCCCGGAGCTGGCCGACGCGGACGCGCCGCTCGAAGCCTTACCCGAGGCTGAGTTGCCCGACGACGAAGCCGAGCATCCAGCCACGGCGATGGCCCCGGCCGTGATCGCGATGGCTCCCAGTTGAGCCCCGCGCACACGTGACATCATTCGTAACCTCCCGCCAGTGTTACGTTGCGGGCATTCCATACCCGAACCATCTGTATCAAACAATCTCGCCCGTCCCCGGCCGAACGACGTGGCCGTCACCAGGCTGTTAGGAGCGCTAACGTGGGAGCAGCATTTCCTCCGACGAGATCCAAGGAGCGCACGTGACCGAGCAGCGGCTGGCCCCAGGCGACGAAGCCCCGGATTTCACGCTGCCGGACGCGGACGGCAACCCGGTGAGCCTGTCGTCCTTCCGCGGCCAGCAGGTCATCGTCTACTTCTACCCGGCCGCCATGACGCCGGGCTGCACCAAGGAAGCCTGCGACTTCCGTGACCGCCAGCCCGACCTGGCCGGCGCGGGCACCGCGGTGCTGGGCATCTCCCCGGACAAGCCGGAGAAGCTGGCCAAGTTCCGCGACAAGGAGAAGCTGACGTTCCCGCTGCTGTCCGACCCGGACCACGCGGTGGAGAAGGCGTACGGCGTCTACGGCGAGAAGATGATGTACGGCAAGAAGAGCGTGGGCGTCATCCGCTCCACGTTCGTCATCGACGCCGACGGCACGGTGGCCCAGGCGCTCTACGGGGTCAAGGCCACTGGGCACGTCGACCGGCTGCTGCGGGACCTGCTCCCCGGCTAGACCCCCGCGGGCGTGGCGAAATAGGTATACGCGCCAGGTTTAGGTCCTGGTGGTGGCGACACCGTGGGGGTTCGAGTCCCCCCGCCCGCACCTCACCCGATGCTGATCACCCAGTGCTGACGGCGACCAGCCCGCTCAGGATCACGTCGATCTCCCAGCCCCGCGGCCTGGCCATCACCGCCCTGGCCACCGCCACCCTGCTCGCCGTGGCCGCCACCCTTACCCTCCTGCTGCCGGGTGGCGACCGGAAATCACCTCAGCGCGCACGTCGCTGAGCTCACCGAAACCGGCGCTGGCGTCGGTGGTGAGCAGAACACGGTTCGTCGCGGCCGCGGTGGCGGCGATCATCATGTCGTAGGCGGATCGTGGCCGGCCTTTGGACATCGCCTCCACGGCCAGCTGCGCGTGGATCCGGGCCACGGCCAGATCATAGGGCTCGATAGACAGGCTGGAGAGCAGTGCCTCCACGTGTATGGCGCGGGCCGTTTTGTGAGCGGCGTCGGCTCGCTCGACCCCGACCAGCAGCTCCATCGCCGTGATGGTGGCGACGGCGGCGTCATCCGCACCCAGCACGGCGTCGATGTCCAGCTTGCCGCGCTCGATCGAGATGAGGACACCGGTGTCCAGGATTACTCGCCGCGCCATCCGCGCACCTCATCGCTGAACGCGGAGCGCAGCCTGGCGTGCGCTTCTTCCAGGTCGTCCGCAAAGCCATCGTCGGCCGGGTGTTCCCGCAGCGCGTCCTTCAGACGGTCGGCTGATGTGCGGCGCTCCGGGGCGAGGCGTCCGACTGGAACCCCGTCCCGGGTGACCACAACCGTCTCACCGTGCTCGACCGCATCCAGCAAGCTGGCGAAGTTCCGCGCCGCCTGCGTGGCCGTGACCGTGATCATGGATACAGATTATCAGACTTAGTACACATATACGTAACACCGCAGGCCGAATACGGTCTGCAGAGTTCCGCTCCGCGTCACATCGAGCGGAGCTTGAGGTAGCGCTTGACGTCGGGGAGGGTGACGATGACGGCCGCCACGACCAGGGCGGCCAGGATGGCGATGAATACTTTGCCGATCATGGGGGGTCCTCTCCGAGCGGCTCGAGTTCGTCCGGCGCGAAGTACAGGAAGCGGCCCTGGGCTCGCTGCAGGTCGGCCATGGGGTCGGCCACCGGGGTGACGGCCACGTGGACCTGGCCGTCGACGTCCTGGAGGACGGCTTCGACCAGGGCTTCGCGGCCGATCAGGAACAGGTCCTGGGCGTCGGCGCGGCGGGCGCCGGGGCGCATCCGCACCTTGCTGCCGCGGGCCACCGGGACGCCCTCGATCAGGACCTGGTCGGTCTCGGGGGACACCGAGGCGTCGGAGCCCGGGTCCCACCAGGGCACGTCGGGGGTATGGAACACCGGGACCTCGTCCGCGGCCGGGGCCGCCGGGAACGGGCCGAATGCCGCCGGGCCGGAGGCCGCCGGGCTGGTAACCGGCGAGCCGGGCGCCGGCGGGCCGGGCGCCGGGGCCGAGGTGGACACCGGGCCCGCGCCGGGCTCCAGGTAGCGGATCGCCCCGTGCAGGCGCTCCAGCATCTCCGGCGGCAGCCCGTCCAGCCGGTCGATCAGGTCGGCGGCGCGCGGGTCGGTGGCCCGGGCCTCCCGTTTCTCCTCGTCGGTCAGGGCCATCGTGCGCAGGGTGAGGATCTCGTCGATCTCGGTGGCGTCGAACAGGTCACCCGCGCTCTCGGGGGCGATCTGCGGGTGGTCGTAGAGGATGACCGGCGAGGACAGCATCAGGTCCCGGCAGTCATCCGGGCCGGCCAGCACCGGCCAGGTGCCCTCGTTGCGGCAGGCCGCAGCCTCGGTCGCGGCCCACTCGGGGTGGTCGGTCATGGAGATGAACGACCCGCCCGGCAGGCCGATCAGCGCGTGCGCCGCGACCAGGGCGTAGCGCAGCCCGTCCTCCCGGCCAGCCAGGGGCGACCCGGGTGAGGTGTGGTTCTCGATCCGCAGCCGCAGCTTCAGGGCCTGGTACGGGCCGGCCACCCGCTCGGCCCGGAGGCGCAGCACCCCGTCCAGTGCCTCCCAGCGGTGCACCAGCCGCCCGGCCAGCGTGCCGTCGGCGCCGGCCAGGTCGTCGACCGACGAGCCCGCGTCGATGTGGAAGGGAACCGCCACCCCGTCCCCGGCCAGCTCGGCCCCGGTCAGTTCGGTCAGGGCCAGGTCGGCCTGCTGCTCGCGCTCGGTGGCCTCGGTGAACCGGGTGTACTCGGTGCCGTCCACGGTCAGCGACGGCACCTCGGCCCACCCGGTGGCGTCCTGGGGCCGGCCCGCCGGGTGCGCGGGCGCCTGCTGCACGGCCCGCTGCTGGACGTGCAGGAACCGGACCAGGACCTGGACCCGGGTGTCGTCGCGGGCCTCGGCCAGGCACTCGGTCTGGGACGCCGACGGCTCGCAGTCGTCCAGGGCCGCGTAGGCGGGCGGCATCAGCACGCCGAACTGGAACCGGGCCTGGTTCTTGGCCGATGACTGCCGGTACGGGTACAGCAGGTAGCCCTCGTACAAGATCGCGTCGGCCACCCCGCGCGCCTGGGCGGCGTGCGGCGAGCTGAGCGTCACGGCTCGGCCCCTGGCCGCCCGGCCGTGTCCGGGGCCTGGTCGGCGGCCTCGCTGAGCAGGGCGTTCACCGTGGCATCCCAGGTTGGCAGGGCCCGCTCGGTCTTGAACCGCTCCAGGCCGCTCAGCGTGCCCCGGCTCATGGTGATCCAGGCCCGGTCGGGGAAGTGGGCGTCGACCGCCTCCCGCCAGACGCTGACCGGCAGCCGGCAGGACGCCTCCTTGCTCCACGGCACCTGCTGGACCTGCATCTTCCCGTCCACCACCGAGAAGATCGTCCCGCTGAACAGCAGCAGCAGCGGGATCTGGCCCGACTCCAGGCTGGCGAAGTACCGGCCCGAGCCGATCTCCAGGTCGTAGCTGAAGTTCACCGGCAGCCGGATCTCGGTGCTGCCGGTGAACCTGGTGACCATGGTGGAGACGTTGGTGAACTGCATCGGCTTGAGCGTGTCGGCCCACCGGGTGGTCTCGCCGAACAGGTCGCGCAGCCGTTCCTCCTCGTCCGGGCTGTAACGCCGCCGGGACGGCTCGATCCGGATCTGGCAGCGCAGCGCGATGGTGTCGATCCGCTGGCCGCTGGTCTCGCTGATCCGCAGGGTCAGTGAGATCGTCGGCATCACCGCGTACTGCTCGGCCTCGGCCCCGATGCAGTCGAAGGTCAGGTCGGCCACCTCAGGCCTCCGGGGCCAGTTGCCTGGCCCGGGTCCGGACCGTGCCCAGGAACTCACCGATGCTGTCCCGGGCCTCCTGGCCGCCGTCAAAGCCCCGCCAGGTCAGCCGCATCCGGCCGGCCAGCTCGTAACAGGCGTCGATGGGGACCAGGAAATGCTCGACGCCGTCGTCGCCCTTGGCGATCAGAATGGCCTCCACGTCGGAGTCCATGGCCGTCAGCAGCGGGTGCCCGGCCGTCAGCCGGGCCCAGGCGGCCAGGTCGAGCCGGCACTCGGTGGCCCCGGCCGGGCTGGGGTAGAACGCCGCCACCTCGTCCCGGGCCGAGCTGCGCAGGAAGAAGGCCAGCCCGACCGGGATCTCCAGCTCATCCCACTCGCCCGGGGCCAGTGGATGCTCCGCGTCGGCCAGGTACCGGTCCGGTACGGCCCGGTACCGGCCCCGCCCGGCCTGCGCCTGGGTGAAGAGCAGATAGCAGGCGCGGCAGGCGCACAGCAGGGAGGAGTTCTCCAGGTCGGCCACGTGCGCGTGGTCGGCGGGGACCACCTCCGCGCACATCTCGCACTTCTCCTGCGCCGCCGCGGTGGCCGCGAAGGAGGCGGGCGCCGCGGTCGCCGGATCGGACGGCAGCGGCGCCCGGCCGGCGGCTGGCCCAACTGGCGACGGGGCGGGCGGCGGGGCGGGCGGGGGAGCGGCGGGCGCCCCGGGCACGAAGCGGCCGAGGCCGCCCCGCCCGGTCATGACCGGACCGCCGCGGGCACCGCCACCCTGACGCCCTGGCTGTCGGTGACCAGCGGCAGCGGGTTCAGGTGCAGGGCGGTGTCGCTCAGCCCACGGCCCGCCCGGCTGACGTCGTAGGTCGCTCCGCACGAGCAGGTCAGCACCTCGCGTTCGAGCCGGCCGTCGCCCAGGCCGGCCCCGCAGGCCGCGCATCCGTCCCGGTAGGCGTACAGCGTCCCGCGGACCGAGCAGAGCACGATCGGCAGGCCGGACGCGGTCGTGGTGATGGGCCGCGCGCTGGGCGGCCCGATCTCGCCCAGCGAGACCCAGCCGCCGCCCGCGCCATCGGGGGCCGCGGTCGCGGGCACGTCCAGGCCGGGCCGGGACCCGATCTGGAGCAGTACCGGCTCGGGCGCGCCCGGTGGCGCGGTCACGCCCTCCACCAGGACCTCGCTCACCTCCGGCGCCGCGTCCTGGACGGCGCCTTCGATGGCCAGCTGCACGGTGACGGCCGAGGACGGGCAGCCGTCGCAGTTGCCTTCCAGCCGCAGCCGGGCCACCCCGTCGGTGACGCCGACGTAGTGCACCCCGCCCGCGTGTGAGCCCAGGTAGGGCCGGACCCGGTCCAGGGCGCGCTGGATCCGGGTGTCGACGTCCAGCGGGTGCAGCCCGTGCAGCAGCAGCAGGCTCTCCACCAGCGAGTCGCTGGTCAGCCGGTCCAGGACGGCGGCCGACTCCGGGCCGCCGTCCCCGACCACCGCGGCCATGATGTGGTCCAGGCCGTCGCCGTAGAGCCCGACCAGCAGGCGCACCAGTTCTTCGGCGGCCGGGCCCTGTCCTCTCGCGGTCAGCGTGGCCAGCAGTTCCTCGATCTGGTCGCCGACCTGTTGTACTCGGGTCATGTGGCCAGCGTGACCGACATCGGCGAGTGCACCTTGTCCAGCGTCTTGCCGTCGCCGAGGTACATGTGCACCCCGCAGGGCAGGCACGGGTCGAAGCTGCGGACCGCGCGCATGATGTCGATGCCCTTGAAGTTCTCCCGCGAGTTCTCCTCGAAGATCGGGGTGTTCTGCACGGCGTCCTCATAGGGCCCGGGGGTGCCGTAGCTGTCGCGCACGCTGGCGTTCCACGGGGTCGGCGGGTACGGGTGGTAGTTGGCGATCTTGCCGCCCCTGATCACCATGTGGTGCGACAGCACGCCCCGCACCGCCTCGGTGAAGCCGCAGCTGTTGGCCTCGTCCGGCACGTTGAACGGCTCCCAGGTCTTGGTCCGCCCGGCCCGGATCTCGGCCAGCGCCTTCTCCACGAAGTGCAGCGCGCAGGCGGCCGAGTAGGCCTGGAAGTAGGTCCGGGCCCGGTCCCGCTCGATGGCGTTGGACAGCGGCGCGCCCGTCTTGTCCTTCGGTATCTTCCACTCGAAGGTGACCTCGGGCCTGGTCGCGCTCCGGGGCAGGTTGATCAGCACGCTGTTGCCGGTGGACTTGACGTAGCCGAAGTCGACCAGGTTGCCCTGGGCGGTGGCCCACAGCCGGGCGATCGGGCCGCCGCCGGTGTCGGCGGCCAGGTAGTTCTGGCCGTCATACCAGCGGGGCGACATGACCCAGCTGTACTTGTCGTCGAAGTCGCGCTTGGCCGGCCGCGGGATCGTGTGCTGGTTCCAGGGGTGCCGCTGGTCGACCGGGTTTCCCAGCGGGTCGCGGGTCACGAACATATCCTGGCCGGCCCAGTCCTCGTAGTAGGAGCTGCCGAGCAGGATGCGGATGCCCAGGTTGATCTCGACCAGGTCGTTGGTGAGCAGCTGCCCGTCCCGGATGACGCCGGGGGTGACGAACATCTTCCGGCCCCAGTCGGTCATGTGCTCGTACTTGAAGTCGCAGTACTCGGGGTCGTTCAGGCTGCCCCAGCAGACCATGTCCGCGCGGCGCCGGCCGACCTCCTCGTACCCGGGCAGGGCCTCGTAGAAGAAGTCGAACAGGTCGTCGTGCATGGGGACGACGCGCTTCATGAACTCGACGTAGCGCATCAGCCGGGTCAGGTAGTCGGTGAACAGCTGCACCGTGGCGGTGGTGCCGACGCCGCCCGGGTACAGCGTGGACGGGTGCACGTGGCGCCCCTCCATCAGGCAGAACATCTCCCGGGTCGACCGGCTGACCTGGAGCGCCTCGCGGTAGAACTCGCCTTCCAGCGGGTTCAGCGAGCGCATGATGTCGCCGATGTACTTGTAACCGTGCTCGGCCGCGTGCGGCGCCTCGGTGTGGTTGGCCATCTCCAGCACGCCGGGGTTGGTCTCGCCGACCATCTTGGCGCAGAAGTCCACCCCGACCAGGTTCTCCTGGAAGATGTTGTGGTCGAACATGTACTCGGCCGACTCGCCCAGGTTGATGATCCACTCGCCCAGGTGCGGGGGCCGGACCCCGTAGGCCATGTTCTGGTTGTAGACCGAGCAGGTGGCGTGATTGTCACCGCAGATGCCGCAGATGCGGCTGGTGATGAAGTGCGCGTCCCGCGGGTCCTTGCCCTTCATGAAGATGCTGTAGCCACGGAAGATCGACGAGGTGCTGTGGCACTCGATGACCTTCTTCTGCTTGAAGTCGACCTTGGTGTAGATGCCGAGGCTGCCCACGATCCGGGTGATCGGGTCCCAGTTCATCTCGACGACATTGGGGTCCTGCGTCGTGGTCATGGCTGATCCGTCTCCCTCGTCACCAGGTCTGCTTGTAGCCGGTCAGCAGCTCGGAACCCTTCTTGCGCCACTTGGGTTCCTCGTCCGCGGTCTTGGCGGTGAAGCCGCGCAGGGCCCGGATCACGGTCCCGTACATGCTGCTGGCCGTGGTCGAGACCTTGGACCCCGGCGGCTCGTCCATGAACGGCATGAACTTGTCCGGGAAGCCGGGCATGGTGCAGGCGATGCAGATGCCGCCCACGTTCGGGCAGCCGCCCACGCCGTTGATCCAGCCGCGCTTGGGCACGTTGCACTTGACCACCGGGCCCCAGCAGCCCAGCTTGACCAGGCACTTGGGTGAGCCGTACTCGGCCGCGAAGTCGCCCTGCTCGTAGTAGCCGGCCCGGTCGCAGCCCTCGTGCACGGTCGCGCCGAACAGCCAGGCCGGCCGCAGCGCCTCGTCCAGCGGGATCATCGGCGCCTGCCCCGCCACCTGGTAGAGCAGGTAGAGAATGGTCTCGGACAGGTTGTCCGGGTGGATGGGGCAGCCGGGCACGCACACGATCGGCAGCCCGGCCTTGGACCGCCAGTCCCAGCCCAGGTAGTCGGGCACGCCCATGGCCCCGGTCGGGTTGCCGGCCATGGCGTGGATGCCGCCGTAGGTGGCGCAGGTCCCGACGGCCAGGATCCCGGTCGCCTTGGGGGCCAGCCGGTCCAGCCACTCGCTGGTGGTCATGGGCTGCCCGGTGGCCGGGTTGTTGCCGAACCCGCACCAGTAGCCCTCGGACTTGATCGCCTCGTTCGGGATCGAGCCCTCGACGACCAGGACGAACGGGTCCAGTTCGCCGCGGTCGGCCTTGTGCCACCACTCGATGAAGTTGTCCGCGCCCTGTTCCGGCCCGCACTCGAAGTCGATCAGCGGCCAGTGCACGGCCACCTGGGGCAGCCCCGGCAGCGCGCCCAGCACGATCTCTTCGATGCTCGGCTGGGTCGCCGCGGTCAGGGCCACCGAGTCCCCGTCACAGCTCAGGCCGCCGTTCATCCAGAGGATGTGCAGCACCGGCTCGGGCGCCTCGGCCTGAGCCCCGTCGCTAGCCTGTGTGGTGTCTGTGGCCATGACGAGGCCACCTCCTCGCTAATTGGGTACTGGCCTCGGGCAGCAGATCAGCCCGGTTTAACGAGTGGCCCGACCGCGGGCCGTCCCAGGACTGGCTGACCACGTTCACCAAACCCCCAGCACACAGAAGCACGGTACGTACGGGGGACATCAGCACTGATGACCATGGCGTAACCCGCCTTCGTGGTGCCCGAACACCCTTCGTGGTGCACAGACATCGCAATGTTAGACCCGGTGTAACCTACGCCACAAGATCTGCGGTACCGCGGGCCGGACACAAGTGTCCTAGCTGGCCCAATCAGGGCCTGATCGGGTGTCCGATTTGGTCCGGGACGTGCCGCGCATTGTGCGCGCACCGGCCTCATCAGCACTTTATGCCGAAGCCTGGATCGAATAGCCTGGCCTGAGCCCGAACTTGCAGCGCAATGTTGCACCTTCATCGCGACATGGCGTGCTGCGGACGGTTTTGAGGAGAGATCCGATGGCAGAACCTGTTTTTGGGCCCGATCAGGACCCGATTGAGGTCATGCCTGTCGTTGTCCTCTTCCAGGTATTTCCGGCTCGTCCTTCGTCGATTCCGGACATCCGCGATTTCGTCCGCCGCTGCCTGGCCGAGTCGCCCCTGACCGAAGAAGGCAATCGGGAAGTGGGCGAGACCGTGTTCCGCGCCCTGCTGGACGCGGCCGGGCCGTCCGGGTCGATCCAGGTGGCGTTCAGGATCTTCCCCGAGCACGTCGAGGTGGACGTGCTGCACTCCGAGCTGTCGGCCGGACCGCCCCGGGGCGAGGGCCGCCCGGCCGACGCGACCGCCACCGCCGCCGGGGCCAGCGGCACGATTAACGGCACAGGCAACGGGTCTGGCCCTCCTGTCCTCAATGGCGGCGGCGAGTCCGGGCTCGGGCCGGCCCAGATTCACGCGCCCGGCGCCTCCTTCGTCCACCTGGGTGAGGACGGGCAGCCCGCCAACTTCGCCGACTGGATGTCGGTGGCCCTGCGGCGCGAGGGCCTGACCCAGGAGGCGGCGGCCCGGCTGCTGGGGGTCTCGGTCAAGACGGTCAGCCGCTGGGTGGGCGGCGCGACCGAGCCGCGGCTCCGTGATCTGCGGCGTATCCAGGAAGTATTCGGCGAGATTCCGCTTCAGTGATCCGATCGAGGCTCGCGTCAGGAAAAATATTTTGCCGCCGGCCGTCTATTTTTTTGGCCTGCCCAATAACCGCCACAAGTGTCTTATTGGGCACTGGACGTGCCCTCACATGTGTCCTACGGTGCTGCCATGGCGGCTAATGGCGGACGCCAGCAACTCGGCCCGGAATCCGGCCGGCTCACGCTGCGTACATACCGCAGCGGGCTGGCGGCTCAGGCCGGTCATGACTTGACCATCGATGTCATCCGCTGGCACGCCGATATTGACCCGCCCGCGCGTATTGACCCGCCCGCGCGCAATTTCGCCGCCGGCACCGCGGCCGACCCAAATGCCGGGGCCGCGTCCGGCGCCCTGGACGCCACCATCGACCTCACCTCGCTGGCCGTCCGCGAGGGCCGCGGGGGCCTGAAGCCGCTGACCGACCGCGACCGCCGTGACATCCTCGGCCAGGCCCGCAAGCAGCTCGACACCGGCCACTACCCGGAGGCGTCCTACACCGCCAGCACGTTCACCCCGGACACCACCGGGGGCGGCACCATCGACGGCACCCTGACCCTGCACGGGCAGAGCCGCCCGCTCCGGCTGCAGGTGGCCCGGACCGGGGACGGCCAGTACCGGGCCACCGGCACCGTGGTGCAGACCCAGTTCGGGATCAGGCCCTACTCCGGCATGTTCGGCGCGCTCAAGCTTCGTGACGACGTGGAGGTCGAGATCACCGTGAACCTCCCCGCGGGCCCGGGCGGCCCGTCATGACCGAGGGGCCCACCGGAGTAGTGCCCGGCGGGCCGGACACGGCCCCGGCGGCCGGCCTGTTCGAGCTGCGGGCCGCGCCCACCAGCAAGCTGGCCGGCCAGGCCGTGGCCATCGCCGACGCCTGCCACGCCATGGCCGTCCGCTTCCACCGCGGCGGCAAGCTGATCGTGTTCGGCACCGGCGGGGCCGCCGCCGACGCCCAGCACGTGGCGGTGGAGTTCGTGCACCCGGTCATCGTGGGCAAGCGGGCCCTGCCGGCCATCTCGCTCACCACCGACGTGGCCACCGTGACCGGGGTGGCCGAGCAGGACGGCATGGCCGGCATCTTCGCCCACCAGCTGCGCTACCTGGCCGCCCCCGAGGACATCGCGCTCGGCATCTCGGCCGACGGCGACAACGACAGCGTGCGGGCCGGGCTGGCCACCGCCCGCGAGCGCGGCCTGCTGACCGTGGCCCTGACCGGCGGCAACGGCGGCGCCATCGCCCGCGAGCACACCGCCGAGCACGTGCTGACCGCCCCGGCCGGCGATCCCCGGATCGTCAAGGAACTGCAGGTCACCACCTACCACGTGCTGTGGGAGCTGGTGCACGTGTTCTTCGAGCAGCCCGGCGTGCTCGACCCGGAGGTGGTGGCGTGAGCGAGCGGGAGGGGCGCGGCGCTGCCTGGACTGAGGAGCGCCAAGCGAGGAACGAGCGCGGGCGCGACGAGGGAAGGCAGCGCCTTGAAGCGCCCCGGGAGCGAGCGGGCAAACACAGCGTGAGTGTCCCGGTCCCCGAATGCCACGGCGAGGTGTGCATCACCTGCTCGGACACGGCGGTCGAGGTCACTGTGGTCCGGCTGCTGGCCGACGGGCTGGCCATGGTCGAGACCGGGCAGGGCGAAGAAGAGGTCAGCGTGGCCCTGGTCGAGGCCCGGGCCGGCGACACGATCCTGGTCCACGCCAAGGAAGCCATCGCCGTCGTGGGTGCCCGATGACCGGCCCCGGGCCGGCCCCTCCCGCGGACAGCGGCGGCGTCGAGTCCCTCTACCCCTTCCTGTACGCCGGGACCACCGACCCGGCCGCCGTGCTGCAACAGGTCCAGGCCTCCACCGTGGCCAAGATCGCGGAGATCGCCGAGCTGCGGCGGACCGTGGCCGAGCGCGACGCGGGCCGGCTGGCCGAGTGCGCGGCCGAGGCGGCCGGCCGGTTCGCGGCCGGAGGCCGGCTGTTCGCGTTCGGCAACGGCGGCAGCGCCACCGACGCCGCCCAGCTGGCCACCCTGTTCCTGCACCCCGGCCGCGGCACCGGCCGCGACTGGCCGCCGCTGCCCGCCCTGGGCCTGGCCAGCGACACCTCGGTGCTGACCGCGCTGGCCAACGACGTCGGCGTGGAAGTGGTGTTCGCCCGCCAGCTGGCCGCCTTCGGCACCAAGCACGACATCGCGGTCGGCCTGTCCACCAGCGGCAACTCGGCCAACCTGGTCCGCGCCTTCGACGAGGCGGCCCGGCGCGGCATGCTCACCATCGGCCTGGCCGGCTACGAGGGCGGGACCATGGCCGAGCTGGACAGCATCGACTACCTGTTCGTGGCCCCGTCCACCTCGGTGCACCGCATCCAGGAGGCCCAGACCACGATCTACCACGTGCTGTGGGAGCTGACCGTGGCCGCCTACGAGCAGACCCGCTCATGACCGGCCAGCCGGGGACACAGGGCGCGCGGGTGCTGGTGGCCGGGGTCGGCAACATCTTCCTCGGCGACGACGGCTTCGGCGTCGAGGTGGCCCGGCGGCTGGGCGCGCCCGAGGCCAGGGACCGGCTGCCGGACGGGGTCCAGGTCGGTGACTACGGCACCAGCGGCATGCACCTGGCCTACGACCTGGCCGACCACGGCTACGAGACCACGATCCTGGTCGACGCGGCCCCGCGCGGCGAGCCGCCGGGCACGCTGACCGTGCTCGAGGTCCGCGCCGAGGACCGGGCCAACCTGGCCAGCGCGGGTGGCCCGCAGCTGTTCAACGGCCACGGCATGCAGCCCGAGGTGGTGCTGGGCGTGCTGGACATGCTCGGCGCCGAGCCCGGGCGCATCCTGGTCGTGGCCTGCGAGCCCGCCTCGGCCGAACCAGGTATGAGCCTGTCGGCCCCGGTCGAGGCGGCCGTCGGTGCGGCCGTGGCCCTGGTCACCCGGCTCGCGACCGAGGCCACCAGCGCACCAGCCTTCGATCAGGTAAAGACGGAACCGGAGCGGCCGGAAAGCGATGCGCGCGCCGTGACCGGCCGGGAACGGTGACGATGAGGTTACTAGTGGGGAGATGGTCGTATGTGCCTCGGCATTCCGGGTGAGGTGATCGAGCTCCTGGAGCAGCCGGACCTGGCCCGGGTCGACGTGAGCGGAGTCCGGCGGGTGATCAACATCGGGCTGCTGACCGAGGATCCGCCCGTGCCCGGCGAGTGGGTGCTGATCCACGTCGGCTTCGCCCTGTCCAAGATCGACGAGTCCGAGGCCGCGGCCGCCCTGTCGTTCCTGGAGGGGATCGGCCAGTCCTACGCCGACGAGCTGGAAGCGCTCGCCGAATCCCGGATCGAGTAGAGGGGGCACTCATGCGGTTCGTCGACGAGTTCCGTGACGCGGACAAGGCGCACGCGCTGTCAGCCAAGATCGCCGCGCTGTGCGAGCCCGGCCGCCAGTACAAGATCATGGAGGTGTGCGGCGGCCACACCCACACCATCTACAAACACGGCCTCGAGGACTACCTGCCCGAGTCGATCACGCTCGTGCACGGGCCCGGCTGCCCGGTGTGCGTGATCCCGATGGGCCGGGTCGACGACGCCATGCACCTGGCCGCCCAGGACGACGTGATCATGACCTCGTTCGGCGACATGATGCGGGTGCCCGGGAGCCAGGGCTCGTTCTTCGACGCCAAGGCGGCCGGCACCGACATCCGGATGGTCTACTCGCCGCTGGACTCGCTGAAGATCGCGCGCAGCAACCCGGACAAGCGCGTGGTGTTCATGGCCATCGGGTTCGAGACCACCGCCCCCTCCACCGCCATGACGATCATGCGCGCCGCCGCCGAAGGCCTGGAGAACTTCTCCGTCTTCTGCAACCACGTCACGATCGTCCCGGCCATCAAGGCCATCCTGGACTCGCCCGACCTGCGGCTGGACGGCTTCCTGGGCCCGGGTCACGTGTCCACCGTGATCGGCTGCCGCCCGTACGAGTTCATCGCCCGCGACTACCGGCGGCCGGTGGTGGTGGCCGGGTTCGAGCCGCTGGACATCCTGCAGTCCATCTACATGCTCATGGTCCAGCTGTCCGAGGGCCGCTCGGAGGTGGAGAACCAGTACTCGCGGGTGGTCCCGTGGGACGGTAACCCGGTCGCGCTCAAGGTCATCGGCCAGACCATGCAGCTGCGGCCGTACTTCGAGTGGCGCGGCCTGGGCTTCATCTCGCACTCGGCCCTCAGCGTCAAGGAGCAGTACGCCAAGTTCGACGCGGAACTGCTGTTCGACGTGCCCGGCGTCCGGGTCGCCGACCCCAAGGCCTGCCAGTGCGGCGAGGTGCTCAAGGGCGTGCTCAAACCTTGGGAGTGCAAGGTGTTCGGTACCGCCTGTACCCCGGAGACGCCCATCGGGACCTGCATGGTCTCGCCCGAGGGCGCCTGCGCGGCCTACTACAACTTCGGCCGGATGAACCGGACCCGGGTGGCCGAAGTGACGATCGGGAGCCGGCCGTGACCACCCCACCGCCCACCGGCTGGATCGAGCAGGCCCTGGCCGAGCACGACGAGCACGAACGGGGGGGCTCTCGGCCGGAGGCCCGCCGAGCCACTGCGGGCGTCAGCGACCGCGAGCAGCAGGTCCTGGACCGGATCGACCGCGCCCGCCGGCGGCGGCCCAAGGTCCGCGAGGAACGGATCACGATGTCGCACGGGGCCGGCGGCAAGGCCACCCACACGCTGATCGAGGCGGTGTTCCTGGACAGCTTCCGCAACCCGCTGCTGGAGCCGCTGGAGGACGCGGCCACGCTAGCCGTCTCACTGGCCGCCGGGCCGGCCCAGGTCGCCCTGACCACCGACTCCTACGTGGTCTCGCCGCTGTTCTTCCCGGGCGGGGACATCGGCGAACTGGCCGTCAACGGCACCGTCAACGACCTGGCCGTGAGCGGGGCCACCCCGCGCTACCTGTCGGCCGGGTTCATCCTCGAGGAAGGCTTCCCGGTCGCCGACCTGACCCGGATCGCCGAGTCCATGCGGGACGCGGCGGCCGCGGCCGGGGTGCAGATCGTCACCGGCGACACCAAGGTCGTCCAGCGCGGCAAGGCCGACGGCTGCTACATCAACACCGCCGGGGTCGGGGTCTTCGACCGCGACCTGCCCGCCGGCGGGCTGGGCGTGGCCCAGGCCCGGCCGGGTGACGCGATCATCGTGTCCGGCCCGGTCGGCGACCACGGCATCACGATCATGCTGGCCCGCGGCGAGCTGGACATCGAAGCCGACGTGGTGTCCGACACCGCCCCCCTCAACGGGCTGGTGGCCGGGCTGGTCGACCGGGTGCCCGGGGTCCGCGCCCTGCGCGACGCCACCCGCGGCGGGGTGGCCACGATCCTCAACGAGATCGCCACCGCGGCCGACGTCGGCGTGCTGGTCAGCGAGGACGCCATCCCGGTCCGGCCCGAGGTCCGCGGGGCCGCCGAACTGCTCGGCATCGACCCGATGTACGTGGCCTGCGAGGGCCGCCTGGTCGCCGTGGTCGACGGGAACCAGGTCGACGAGGCCCTGGCCGCGCTGCGCGCCCACCCGCTCGGGGTCCAGGCCGCGGTCATCGGGCGGGTCAACGGCGACACCCCCGGCCTGGTCCACCTGAAGACCGCGTTCGGTGGCACCCGCATCGTCGACCTGCTGGTGGGCGACCCGCTGCCGCGGATCTGCTGATTGCCGTGCACGAGGCCGCCATTGCCGAAGGCCTGGTCGACGGGGTCACCGAGCGGCTCCCGGGCCAGCGGATCGCCGCCGTCCGGGTCGAGATCGGCGCGCTGTCCGGCGTGGTCCCGGACAGTCTCCGGTTCTGCTTCGACCTGGCCACCGAGGGCACCCCGCTGGCCGGCGCCGACCTGGAGATCTCCGAGCCCGAGGCCCGGTGTGACTGCCGGGACTGCGGCCTGGAGTTCGAACCGGAGGACAGCCGGATCCTGCTCTGTCCCTGCGGCAGCGCCAACGTGGCCGTGATCTCCGGCCAGCAACTGCTGATCACCTCGGTAAAGGTGGCCTGACCATGTGCGCGACCTGCGGATGCACGCCTGCCGAGCACGATCACGGCGGGCACGGCCACGGCCACGGGCACGGCGAGGAGATCACGCTCGAGCAGAAGATCCTGGCCAAGAACGACGACCTGGCCGGGCAGAACCGCGCCTGGCTGCGCGAACGCGGCATCCTGGCCGTCAACCTGATGAGCTCGCCCGGTTCGGGCAAGACCACCCTGCTCGAACGGTGCGGCCGCGACCTGGCCGGGCGGCTGGCGCTGGCGGTCATCGAAGGCGATCAGGAGACCGACCTCGACGCCGACCGCATCCGGGCCGCGGGCAGCCAGGTGGTCCAGATCAACACCGGGGCCGGCTGCCACCTGGACGCGGCCATGGTCGGCGGCGCCCTGCGCACCCTGGACCCGGCGCCCGGCTCGGTGGTGGTCATCGAGAACGTCGGCAACCTGGTCTGCCCGGCCCTGTTCGACCTGGGCGAGGCCGCGCGGGTGGTGCTGGCCTCGGTCACCGAGGGCACCGACAAGCCGCTCAAGTACCCGCAGATGTTCCGCCGCGCCGACCTGGTGGTCATCACCAAGACCGACCTCGGGCCCTACGTGGACTTCGACGTGGCCAGGTTCGGCGAGTACATCGGCCAGGTCAGCCCGCGGGCCATGATGATCCACCTGTCTTCGGTCACCGGTGACGGCCTGGGCCAGTGGTACGACTGGCTGGCCGGCCGGGTCCCGGCCCCGGGCCGCGACCCGGCTCTCTCGTGAGTCAGCGGGCGCGAATCGTCCCCTGTTGTCCACGGTGTGCATGTTGGGACCAAAGGCCCTTGGTCTGCGGCGAAATGTCCACGTAACTTGATGGAGATAGGCCGCTGGCCCACTCGGGGCGACAATGAAGTCGCTCCTGGTGGGCCAGCGGAGTTTCAGGCCCGGTCCCGGGCCGCGGCGATGACCGCCTGGCCGAGGCTGATGCCGCCGTCGTTGCAGGGCACCTGGCCGTGGGTCAGCACCCGGAAGCCCCGCCCCTCCAGCCGGGCCACGGTTTCTTCCAGCAGCAGCAGGTTCTGGAACACCCCGCCCGACAGGGCCACCGTGGACAGGCCCGCGCGCTCGCGGATCAGCTCGCAGCCGTCCGCGATCAGCCCGGCCACGCCGTGGTGGAAGCGGGCCGCGATGGCGGGCCGCCCGATCCCGGCGGCCAGGTCGGCGGCGGCCTGGGCGACCAGGTCCGTCCCCGCCACCGTGAACGGTGCGCCCGCCGTGATCGCCGCCCGGTAGGACCCCCGCTCACCCGGGTCGGCCAGCTGTTCCAGCTCCACCGCGGCCTGGCCCTCGTAGTTGATGGCGTCCCTGATTCCGAGCAGGGCCGACACCGCGTCGAACAACCGCCCGGCACTGGAGGTCAGCGGGCTGTTGACGCCCTGGCGGGCCATGGACAGCACCGCGCCCCACTGGTCCTCGTGCCGCCGGGCCACAGCCAGCCCGGCCCCGGCCCCTCGGGCAGGTACGCCGCGGCCATTCGCCACGGCTGCCGAATCGCGGCCGCGCCGCCCGGCATCGGAACCGGGGCCAGGTGCCCGGCCCGTTCGAACGCCGCCGTCTCCGCCACCAGGAACTCGCCGCCCCAGATGGTGCCGTCCGGGCCGTAGCCGGTGCCGTCGAAGGCGACCCCGATGACCGGGCCTTCGACCCCGCAGTCGGCCAGGCAGGACGCGATGTGCGCGTGGTGGTGCTGCACGCCGATCAGGTCCACGCCGTCCAGGTCGAGGGCGTACTTCGTGGACAGGTACTCCGGGTGCAGGTCGTGCGCGACCACGGCCGGCTCGATGCCGAACAGCCGCCCCAGGTGCTCGATCCCCTCGGTGAACGAGCGCAGCGTCTCCGCGTTCTCCAGGTCGCCGATGTGGTGCGAGATGACCACCGTGTCGCCCTGGGCCAGGCAGAACGTGTTCTTAAGCTCGGCCCCGCAGGCCAGCACCGGGCGCCGGAACCGGGTGGCCACCCGCACCGGTTCCGGTGCGTAACCCCGTGACCGCCGTAGCACGGTTTTTTTATGGTCGAATATCCGCGCTACCGAGTCATCGGTCCGGATATGGATGTCACGGTCGTGGGTCAGGAAGGCGTCCGCGATCGCGGCCAGCCGGTCGCGCGCGTCGTAATCGGTGTAGGCGATCGGCTCGTCGGAGATGTTGCCGCTGGTCAGCACGATGGGGCCGCCGACCGCGCGGAGCAGCAGGTGGTGCAGGGGGGTGTAGGGCAGCATGACCCCGAGCTGCCGGTTGCCGGGCGCCACCGCCGCGGCCACCGCGGCGGCCGACGGGTCCGGCGGGTCCGGGCGCCGGGGCAGCAGCACGATCGGCCGGGCCGGGCTGGCCAGCAGGCCGGCCGCGGCCTCGCTCACCTCGGCCAGGGCCCGGGCCGCGGTCACGTCCGCCGCCATCACCGCGAACGGCTTGTCTTCCCGGTGCTTGCGGGCCCGCAGCGCCGCGGTGGCCTGCTCGGACGCGGCCCAGGCGGCCAGGTGGTAGCCGCCCAGGCCCTTGACGGCCAGGATCTGCCCGTCCCGCAGCCGGGTCGCCGCCGCCGCGACCGGGTCGCCCGCACCGGCCAGGGGCGCGCCGTCCGGGCCGGTCAGGGCCAGGCGGGGCCCGCAGTCCGGGCAGCAGGTTGGCTCCGCGTGAAATCTCCGGTTGGCCGGGTCGCGGTATTCGGCCGCGCAGGCCGCGCACATGGTGAACGGGGCCATGGTCGTCCGGGCCCGGTCGTAGGGGACGTCGCGCACGATCGTGAACCGTGGACCGCAGTTGGTGCAGTTGATGAACGGGTAGCCGAACCGCCGGTCGGCCGGGTCGGCCAGCTCACGCAGGCAGTCGGCGCAGGTGGCGGTGTCCGGCGACACCAGGGCCCGGGGCGGCCCGGCCCGCGCTGGGCTGGCCACGATCGTGAAGCCGCGCTCGCCGTCCGGGCCGGCCGCCTCGAGCGGCTCGAGCGGCCAGGAGCGCACCCGGTCCACCCGGGCCAGCGGCGGCGCCTCGCGGGCCAGCCGCCGCAGGAACTGCTCGACGGCGGGGGCGGACCCTTCGACCTCGGCAAAGACCCCGTCGGCGTCGTTGCCGACGAGGCCGCCCAGGCTGAGCCCGGACGCCAGGGTGTACACGAACGGCCGGAAGCCGACGCCCTGCACGATCCCCTCCACCCGGACCGCTTTCCGGACCCGTTGCGTCACCTTCCCAGTCTGGCCGGATGCCGGGCTATTGGCCAGCACCCTCCGGGGCCCGGGTGAACAGCTCTTTGAGCCCGGGTACCTCGTCGTCCTCGGCCAGCAGCAGGACCTCGTCGCCCGCGGACAGCCGCGTATCGGCGCGGGCCGGGACCAGCTGGCCGTCCCGGATGATGAAGATCACCCAGGCGTCGTCGCCGCAGGACAGGTCGGCCAGCGTGCTCCCGTCGGCCGGGGCCGACCGGGCGACCACGAAGCGGTGCAGCCCCTCGGGCTCCTCCCGGAACCGCACGCCCAGGCTCCATGGCTCCGGCTCGATGATCCGCAGCGGCACCCGCAGCCGGTGGGCCAGCGCGGGCACGGACCCGCCCTGGATCACCACCGAGAACGCCACCACCACGAAGATGATCTCGTAGACCCGATGGGCGCCGCTCAGTCCCGACTGGACGATGTACGTGCCCAGCAGCACCGGCACCGCGCCCTTGAGCCCGGTCCAGAGCACGAACCACCGCTCGCCCCGTTTCAGCCGGATCGGCAGTGTCAGCAGTCCCACGAACAGCGGCCGGATCACGAACGCCAGCAGCGCGGCCAGCCCCAGCCCAATGGCCCAGGCCTGGCCGTCGGGCAGGTCGCTCAGCCGCACGGTCAGCCCGAGCAGGATGAAGGCCACGATCTCGGCCAGGCTGGCCAGCGAGGAGTGGAACCGCCGGATCTCCCCCTTGTAGGGCGCGCGCTCGTCGCCGATCACGATCCCGGCCACGAACACGGCCAGGAAGCCGGACCCGTGCGCCACCGTGGCCACCCCGAAGATGACCAGCACCGAGGTCAGGACCCGCAGCGGGTACAGGCCCTCGCTGGGCAGCGGGACCCGGCGCATGAACTGCAGCAGCAGCCAGCCGCCCGCGATCCCGATCGCGGTGCCCACCACCATCTGCAGCACGAACTCGGCCGCGATGTGCCCGGCCACCGCGGCCGGGGAGCCGGTCGCCCCGACCAGGGCGACCAGCAGGGCGATGCCCACCGGGTCGTTGGCCCCGGACTCGCCTTCCAGCAGCACGCCGGTGCGGCCGCCGACCTCGCGCCGGCCGAGGACCGAGAACACCACGGCCGGGTCGGTGGGGGACAGCGCCGTGCCCAGCAGCAGCGCGAGCTTCCAGCCCAGGCCGAACAGCAGGTGGGCCGCGACGGACAGCGCGGCCGCGGTCACGAACGTGCCCGCCACCCCGAGCCACACGGTGGCCGTGGCCGCGGTGCGGAACCGCCGCCAGCCGATGTGCATGCCCCCGTCGAACAGGATGAAGGCCAGGGCCACCGTGACCACCCGCTGGACCGTGGTGTCGCTCAGCCGGCCCAGGCTGGGGAACAGGTCGGACGCGGCCGCCGCGAAGACCAGGAAGAAGGCCGGGGCCGGGATCCGCAGCCGCTCGCTGACCCGGTTGGACAGCACGGCCGCCGTGCCGGCCAGCCCGACGATCAGGATGGTCAGGCCGTACGATTCGGTCTCGTTCACGGGCCGGGTCCCTTCGCGCAGGCGGAAACGACGCCGACCAGACTTCCCGGCACCCCTGCCGCCACCCTAACGTGCCGCTGGCAGCATGGGCGGATGCGCCTTTCACCCGGCGAGGCCCGCCAGCGCCTGGTCAGCGCCAGGGTGGCCCGCCTCGCGACCGTCTCCGCCACGGGCCAGCCGCACCTGGTCCCGGTCACCTTCGCCGCCGACGGTGACACCATCCACACCGCCATCGACCACAAGCCCAAGAGCACCACGCGCCTCAAGCG
>DASXMW010000030.1:0-1938 GCA_036495425.1 Streptosporangiaceae bacterium
GGCGTCGCCGGATTCGCGAGGCGACCGCGCCCGCGGGTACCGGTCGCGATCCGGGATGAAGACGTGGGCGAACTCCAAGCCCTTGGCCCGGTGGAACGTCCCGACCTTCACCTGATCACGCGGATGCCCGGCGTACTTCTCCAGCGAGATGACCGGGATACCCGCACCCCTCAGCACCTCCCGCCAACGCCCCGCCACCGTATTGTCGGGAGCCAGCACCGCCATGTCGCCGTAGCGGCCGCCGTCTCGGTCGTGAAGTTCCCGGATGTGTGAGCACATCGCCGACCCTCGCCCGGCGGCCCCGTCCCCGAACTCCACCACCGTCCCGCCGGGCCGGGTGGTCTCCAGATCGCGCCGCCCGCCCGCGCGGTCGGTGTCCAGGTCGTCGAACTGGTCACCGGCCACCACGGTGAGGGCGTGGCGCAGGATCCGCTCGCCGTTGCGGTAGTTGCGGGTGAGCACGGTGGACCGGCCGATCACGGAGATGCCGGCCTCGGCCAGGGTGAAGCCGCCGGGGTAGACGGACTGCTGGCCGTCGCCGACCATGAGCAGCCCGTCCGGCCGGTCCCCGACCAGGGCATGCAGGAACTGCAGCCCGACGCAGGTGAGGTCCTGCACTTCGTCAACGATCACCGCGTCGAAGCCGGTGTCGCCTCCGTCCGCGGCCTGTTCTCGGGCCTGGTCGCGCGCGATCCGCAGCGAGTCGGCCCAGTCCAGGATGCCCCGGGTGGCCAGGCGCTCGGAGTAGTCCTCGTGCAGCTGCCACACGTCGGCGCGGGCGGCCGGGCTGAGCGCCGCCCGGCGGCCGACCCGGGCCAGCCGCGCGTACTCATCAAAGCTGGTGAGATCCCGCCCCTTGATGACGGTTCTGATCTCGTCGTGCCAGTAGCTCTTGGCCTGGCCGAACCAGGATCCGGCCGACCGCGGCCCGGCCGAGGCCCAGGCCTCGTCGAAACAGCTCCGGGCCGCTCGCTCGTCGACCTTCGGCCGTTCCGGGGCCGCCGGCAGCCAGTCACCGGCCAGCGCGTGCACCGACCTGAACGTCACCTCGTCGTGCCGGGCCGGGGCGAGTCGGGCGAACAGCGCCTGGTGGACCCGAGGCAGGGTCCGGATGAACGACGTGAACAGCACCCGCCGTCCCTGGCTCGCCAGATAGTTGGCCCGGTGCAACGCGAGAACGGTTTTACCGGTCCCGGCGCCGCCCCGAATGCGGGCCGGGCCGGAGAACTCCCGGCGCACTTGCTGGGCCTGTTCCGGGTGCAGCCAGGTCATCCAGGCTTCGATCGGTTCCCGCTGGTCCGCCTCCCGCAGTGCCTGCTGCAGCTCTTCCAGGCTGACCAGCACATCCCAGCTGGGAAGCTCCGGCTTCTGGTCCGAGACAGCCGCCGGGCCACCCAAAGGACCCCCATCTCCGATCGGCATGGGCGGACACTCCCGATCCAGCGTTTCGATCAGCCGCTCAATCAACCCGGGCGGCAGCCGAACTCCCCACCGAACCAGCTCCCGGATCAGATCCTTCTCACCCAGCACCAGCACCCGGTCCACCTGAGCCCGGATACCCCGTCGCCCCGCCAGCACCAGCAGCGGCATGACCTCGGTCGGCACTAACCCCGCCCTGGCCAGCACCTCTTCCACTGCCGAAGTCTGATCCAGCAGCTTGACCACCGCATCCTGGGCGTCGGCATCCCCGCGCCACAGCCGCCCGTGCTCCACCCGCGCCTCAGCCCGCCAGGCTTTGACGTCGATCACGAACACCCCGCCCGGCCCAACCAGAATCACGTCAATGTTGGCCCGCCGCGTCCCCGGCCACCGCCGATCAGCCAGCACATGCCAAGCCGCGTCCATCCCCACCAGCACCCGGATGACCGCCTGCTCCCCGCGCCCGCCCGTCTCCCACCGTCGCTGCCGCCGCCGCAACTCACCCAGCAACTCAGTCAG